>JAVBMS010000031.1:0-28649 GCA_031552135.1 Mailhella sp. | reverse complement strand
GACGCATGGGACAAGAACCCCTCTTGCGCGTGGAAAACGTGGGCAAAGCCTATTTTGGCAACCGTGTGCTCAAGGACGTTTCGTTCACGCTGGAGCAAGGGAAGATATTGGGCCTTGTGGGTGAGAACGGCGCGGGCAAATCCACGCTGATGAACATTTTGTTCGGTATGCGCGTGATCCGCGAAACCGGCGGCTACGAAGGCAAAATTTTCATCGACGGCGTGGAGGCGAACTTTAAGAGTCCGCTGGACGCGCTGAACGCCGGCATCGGCATGGTGCACCAGGAATTTTCGCTGATTCCCGGTTTCACGGTAACGGAAAACATCGTGCTCAACCGCGAATCGCTGCGCGGCAACCCGCTGGTGGAAGCGTTCGGCGAGCGCCTTTCCACCCTGGATCGCGAACGCATGGCCGCGCGCTCGGCCGAGGCCATCCGCAAGCTCAACGTGGCCCTGGACGGCGACACGCCGGTGTGCGAACTGCCGGTGGGCTACAAGCAGTTTACCGAAATCGCCCGCGAAATCGACAAGGAAGGTACGCGCCTTCTGGTGCTGGACGAGCCCACCGCCGTGCTGACCGAAACCGAGGCCGACATTCTGCTCGCCTCCATGCGCCGCCTGGCGGGCATGGGCATCTCCATCATCTTTATCACCCACCGCTTGCAGGAGATCATGAGCGTATGCGACAGCATCGTGATCCTGCGCGACGGCGAGGTGATCCTGCAAACCGAGCCCGCCGCCACGTCCATCCGCCAGATCACCAACAGCATGGTGGGCCGCCGCCTGGAGCCCGGCGCGGGCCCCTCGGCCGAACAGCGCCCCCAGGGCCGGCCGATCCTCGAAGTGGAGCACCTGTGGGTGGATATGCCCGGCGAAACCGTGCGCGACGTCTGCCTGACCGTGCACGAGGGCGAAATTTTGGGCATCGGCGGCATGGCGGGCCAGGGCAAGCTGGGCATCGCCAACGGCATCATGGGCCTGCACGCCGCGGGCGGCAAGGTGACGTTCGACGGCCGCCCCCTGCCGCTGAACAGGCCCGCCGCCCCGCTGGCCGCCGGCATTTCCGCCGTGTTTGAAGACCGGCGCGGCGTGGGCCTTCTGCTGGAAGAATCCATTGCCTGGAACATCATCTTCACCGCGCTGCAAAACCAGGGCGCGTTCCTCAAGCCCGTGCTCGGCGGCCTGTTGCGCATCCGCGACGAAAAGGCCATTGCCGAGGCCGCGCGCGGCTACATCAAATCGCTGGAAATCAAGTGCCTTGACGAGCGCCAGCCCGTGCGCGAGCTTTCGGGCGGCAACCAGCAAAAGGTGTGCCTGGCCAAGGCCTTTGAAACGCGGCCGCGCCTTTTGTTTGTGGCGGAGCCCACGCGCGGCATCGACGTGGGCGCGAAAAAGGTTGTGCTGGACACGATCAAGCGCTCCAACCGCGAGCAGGGCATGACTGTGGTCATGATCTCCTCGGAACTGGAAGAAATGCGCTCCGTGTGCGACCGCATCGCCATCGTGGACAAGGGGCGGATTGTGGGCGTGCGGCCCGCGTCCGATCCTTCCGAGGCGTTCGGCTACCTGCTGCTCGGAGCACAGGACGCGCAAAGCGAGCAGGACGCGCAAGGCGAGGAGGCTGCCACATCATGAAAACCGTGCGGCAATTCATTGAGGAGGCCGGCTGGCCGCGCGTGCTGATCGCGGCCTTTCTGGTTTCGCTCTTTATTCTGGCGCCCTTTGTCGACGTGCGCCTCGACGCCTCGGTCAGCGACACCCTGGTGCGCTTCGGCATGAACGGCGTCATGGTGCTGGCCATGGTGCCCATGATCCAGTCGGGCTGCGGCCTGAACTTCGGCCTGCCGCTCGGCATCATCGCCGGGCTGCTCGGCGCGGTGACCAGCGTGGAGCTGAGCGCCACCGGCCTGCCCGGCATTTTGACGGCCCTGGCCGTGGGCGTGCCCATAGCGGTGCTGCTGGGCTGGGGCTACGGCCTTTTGCTCAACCGGGTCAAGGGCGAGGAAATGATGATCGCCACCTACGTGGGCTTTTCGTCCGTGGCCTTCATGTGCATTTTGTGGCTCATGCTGCCGTATTCCAGCCCCAACATGGTGTGGGGCTACGCGGGCAAGGGCCTGCGCACCACGATTTCGGTCGAGGATTTCTGGCAGCACGCCATCGACGGCCTGGGCTCGTTCCACATTGGGGAATTCTTTTACTTCCCCACGGGCATGTTTCTGTTCTTCGGGCTGATGTGCTGGCTGATGTGGCTGTTCATGCGCACGCGCACCGGCACCGCCATGACCACGGTGGGCTCGAATCCCGAGTTCGCCAAGGCTTGCGGCGTCAATATCGACAAAATGCGCACGCTGTCCGTCATCCTTTCCACGGTGCTGGGCGCGGTGGGCATCATCATTTACGAGCAGAGCTTCGGCTTCATCCAGCTTTACATGGGGCCGTTCTACATGGCCTTTCCGGCCGTGGCGGCCATTCTGCTGGGCGGGGCCTCGGTTAAAAAAGCGAGCATCGGCAATGTGATTGTCGGCACCATCCTGTTCCAGGGCATCCTGACCATGACGCCTTCCGTCATCAACAGCATGTTGCAGACCGATATGTCGGAAGTGATCCGCATCATCGTGTCCAACGGCATGATCCTGTACGCCCTGACGCGGGTGACAAAGGGGCGCGCATGAAAACCGAATCTTTCGGCGCGCGCGCGCGTCACTTTATGGCCCGCAACGCCGTGCCCATCGTCTTTCTGGTGGTCAGCGCGCTGGCTATTCCGCTTTCGCAGTTCTCCATGGAATACCTGGTGCAGGAGATGCTGATCCGCCTGGCGCGCAACTCCTTCTTGGTGCTTTCGCTGCTCATTCCGATCATGGCGGGCATGGGCCTGAACTTCGGCATGGTGCTGGGCGCCATGGCCGGGCAGATCGGCCTGATCTTCATCAGCGACTGGAACGTGGTGGGCGTGTACGGCATGGTGCTGGCGGCCATCATCGCCACGCCGCTGGCCGTGCTGTTCGGCTGGCTGTGCGGCGCGGTGCTGAACAAGGCCATTGGCCGCGAAATGGTCACCGCCTACATCCTCGGCTTTTTCATGAACGGCGTGTACCAGCTGGTGGTGCTCTACGGCTTCGGCAGCGTGGTGCCGATCAAAAGCTCCGAGCTTGTGCTCTCGCGCGGCTACGGCATCCGCAACGTCACCAACCTCGACGGCATCCGCCGCAGCCTCGACACCATGCTTTCCGTCACCGTGGGCGGCATTGAAATTCCCGTGGCCACCTTTCTGGTGATCGGCGCGTTCTGCCTGTTTGTGGTGTGGTTCCGCCGCACCAAGCTGGGGCAGGACATGCGGGCCGCCGGCGAGGACATGGCCGTGGCCCACGCGGCGGGCATCCCCGTGATGCGCACCCGGGTGATCGCCATCATCATTTCCACGGTGCTGGCCTGCTACGGCCAGATCATTTTTCTACAGAACGTGGGCACGCTCAACACCTACAACAGCCACGAGCAGGCGGGCGTGTTCGCCATCGCCTCGCTGCTGGTGGGCGGGGCCACGGTGGCGCGGGCGTCCATCCTCAACGTGTTCGCGGGCGTCATTTTGTTCCACCTGATGTTTGTGGTTTCGCCCATGGCGGGCAAGTACCTGGTGGGCGACGCGCAGATAGGCGAATATTTCCGCGTGTTCGTGTCGTACGGCATCATCTCGCTGGCCCTGGTGCTGCACGCCTGGCGCCGCCATGCCGACAAGGAGCGCTCGCGCGCGGCCCTGCGCGGCGACGCCGAAGGAGCGAACGCATGAACCGCGCCCGACGTTTTTGGGTTCGCACGCTGCTTGCGCTGCTTTTTGCGGGGCTGGCCTGGTACTGCTACCACGCGGGCAAGGCCTACAACCTGCTGCTTGAAAACCTGCCCTACGCCGAGAGCGGCGAGGAAAAACCGGCCATGGAGGCGCTGAACGTCTTTTTGGACGCTTCGGACAAGCCCACCCTGCTGCTGGAGGGCGATCGCATTGCCGTGACCGTGGCCGGAAAAACACACGCCATGCGCATCGACGTGCTCGACCCGGAAGACAACGTGCTGGGCACGCGCAGCATCACCTTCGACATCGACGATCTCGACCCCTCCCTGGCCGTCAACGTGCCCAAAGCCTACGCCGGAGGCGGCCTGAAGTAAGCGCTTCCCTTCCCCGGCAAGGCGGGCTACACTTGCGGGCATGAACAACATGCTGCTGCTTGCCGACATCGGCAACACCAACATCAAGATAGGCTTCGCCGGGCCGGAGGGCCTGGCCGGGGCCTACGCTTTGCCGTCGCGCGGGCCGCGCACGGCGGACAGCCTGGGCCTCGACCTGCTGGGCCTGCTCCGCCATCAGGGCCTGGAGCCCGGCGCCGTTTCGGACGTGGCGGTCTGCTCGGTGGTGCCGGGGCTTGATCCCCTGTTCCGCGAGGCCTGCGCCCGTTTTCTGGACAAAAAGCCGCTGCGCTTTCCCGCCGATTTTTCGCTGGATCTCGAAAACCGCTACAAACGGCCCGAGGAAGTGGGCGCGGACAGGCTGCTGGCCGCCTTTGCGGCGCGCCGGCTGTTTCCGGCCCCGGAATCGCTTATTTCCGTGGACTTCGGCACGGCCACCACGTTTGACTGCATCAGCGGAAAAGCGTATCTGGGCGGCCTGATTTGCCCGGGCATTTTGTCCTCGCACGGCGCGCTGGCCACCGATACGGCCAAGCTGCCGCGCATTTCGCTTGAAGTGCGCGAGGACGCGCCGCTGGTGGGCCGCGACACCGCCACCAGCCTCAGCCACGGCTTTATTTTCGGTTTCGCCTCCATGGCCGAGGGCCTGTGCCGCCGTCTGAAAGACGCGCTGCCCGGCCCGGTGGAAGTGGTGGCCACGGGCGGCCTTGCTCCGGACGTCGCCCGCGTGTGCTCGGTGTTCGATCATCTGTGCCCGGAGCTTATTTTGGAGGGCCTGCGCCTCGCCTGGGCGGAGGGCCGCCGCTGACGAAAACAGCTGATGCAGCTGCTCCGGCCTCGCGGCGGAACCTCGCCACGCTCAGTTTCGTGAGCATTTTCAAAGTGAACATGCTCTAACCCGTCATGACCCGGAATATTCCGGCGCATTTTAAGGAGACAGCTATGGACAGCAGCGTCATCACTTCCGTATGGGCCCGCGAAATCCTGGATTCGCGCGGCAACCCCACCGTGGAAGTGGAAGTGGGCCTGGAGTCGGGCCATGTGGGCCGCGCGGCCGTGCCTTCCGGCGCGTCCACGGGCAGCCGGGAAGCGCTGGAGCTGCGCGACGGCGACCTCACCCGCTACAAGGGCAAGGGCGTTTCCAAGGCTGTGGACCATGTGAACGGCGAAATAGCGGAAGCCATCGTGGGTCTGGACGCCCTGCGCCAGGTGCAGGTGGACAACGCCCTGCTTGATCTGGACGGCACCGACAACAAATCGCGCCTCGGCGCCAACGCCATGCTGGGCGTTTCGCTGGCCACGGCCCGCGCCGCGTCGGAATTTCTGGGCCTGCCGCTCTATCAGTACCTCGGCGGCGTCAACGCCAAGGTGCTGCCCGCGCCCATGATGAACGTGATCAACGGCGGCGCGCACGCCCCCAACAATCTGGACATCCAGGAATTCATGATCATGCCGCTCGGCGCGGCCACGTTTGCCGACGCGCTGCGCATGGGCGCGGAAATTTTCCACACGCTCAAAACCCTGCTGGCCAAGGACGGCCACGTCACCAGCGTGGGCGACGAGGGCGGCTTTGCCCCCAACCTCGCCAGCCACGACGAGGCCTTCCGCTACCTTGTGGCCGCCATTGAGGACGCGGGCTATATCCCCGGCGCGGAAGTGGCGCTGGCCATCGACGCCGCGGCGTCCGAGTTTTACAAGGACGGCAAATACCACCTCAAGGGCGAGGGCAAAACGCTGTCCTCGGCCGAAATGGTGGACTGGCTGGCCGGATTCACCGAAAAATACCCGCTGATCTCCATCGAAGACGGCATGTCCGAAGACGACCGCGACGGCTGGCGGCTGCTCACCGCCCGGCTTGGCGAAAGCACCCAGCTGGTGGGCGACGACATTTTCGTCACCAACCCCGACATCCTGGCCGAAGGCATTGAAGACGGCATCGCCAACGCCATCCTGATCAAGGTCAACCAGATTGGCACGCTGACCGAAACGCTTGACACCATCGAGATCGCCAAGCAGGCCGCCTACGCCACCGTCATTTCGCACCGCTCCGGCGAAACAGAGGATTCCTTCATCGCCGACCTCGCCGTGGGCGCCAACGCGGGGCAGATCAAAACCGGCTCGCTGTCGCGTTCCGACCGCGTTGCCAAATACAACCAGCTGCTGCGCATCGAAGAAGACCTGGAAGACGCGGCGATTTTCTTCGGCCCGGTTGTGGCGGCCAACTTCGGCCTCGACGGCGCGGACGACTGCGACGAAGATTAACCTTACGGGAATCTGCCAAGGAGAAGGGGGCCGCAAACGGCCCCCGCAACCGTTATGAGCATACGCACCTGCTTTGGCCCGGCGCGGCTTCTGGCGCTCGGCCTGCTTCTGTCCGGGCTTTGCCTGCCGATTCCGGCCGCTGCCGCCGAATCCGTGCCCCAGGTGATGGAAAAATTCCAGGCCACCTACGCGGCGCTGGAAAGCTTCCGCGCCACGTTCGAGCAGTCGCTCACGCACCAGGAAAGCGGCACCACCGAACAGCGCAAGGGCACACTGCTGTTCCGCAAGCCGCTGCTGGCCCGCTGGGAAACCGAGGCCCCGCACCCCGAGCTTTTGCTTGTCACCAAGGACGAAATCTGGAACTACCTGCCGGACGAGGAGCTGGCCTACCGCTACTCGCTGGAAGTGGCGCGGGACTCGCGCTCGCTGATCATGGTCGTGACCGGCCAAAGCCCGCTCAGCAAGGATTTTGACGTGGAGCTGGCCCCGGCCGACCCCGCCGGCGGCGGCCTCATCCACCTGCTGCTCTACCCCAAGGAGCCCGCGCCCCAGCTCACCGAGGCCCAGCTCTGGCTTGACCCCAAAACCTTCCTGATCCGCCGGGCGCAGATCATCGACTTTTACGGCAATGTCAACGACATGCGCTTTACCTCCATGACGCCGGACGCGGCTGTCAAAAGCTCGGACTTCACCTTCCAACCTCCTGCGGGCGTGGAGGTGGAGGATCATACCGACAACCAGGCCGTCACCCGCACGCCGCTGGCGAATTAGGAGCCGCCATGCCGTTTGTGATGGGCACGGCGGGGCATATCGACCACGGCAAAACGTCGCTGGTGCGCGCGCTGACCGGCCAGACCGACGCGCGCCGCCTCGATCGCCTGAGCGAGGAAAAACGGCGCGGCATCACCATCGAGCTGGGCTTCGCCGCGCTCGATATCCCGTCGGGCGCGGGCGCCGTGCGCATCGGCGTGGTGGACGTGCCCGGCCACGAGCGCTTTGTGCGCACCATGGTGGCCGGGGCGGCGGGCATCGACTTCGCCCTGCTGGTGGTCGCGGCGGACGAGGGCGTCATGCCCCAGACGCGCGAGCACCTTGACATCTGCTCCCTGCTCGGCATCCGGCACGGGCTGATCGCCCTGACCAAGATCGACGCTGTGGACGCCGACATGCTGGCCCTGGCCCGCGACGACGCCGAAGCCCTGGCGCGCGGCACATTTTTGGAAGGCGCGCCCATTGTTCCGGTTTCGGCGCTGACGGGCGAGGGCATGGAGGATTTGCGGCGCGGCATCGCGGAGCTTGTCGCCTCGCTGGAAGAGCCCGCCCGTTCCGACGTGTTCCGGCTGCCGGTGGACAGGGTATTCACGCTCAAGGGCCACGGCACGGTGGCCGCGGGCACGGCCTTTTCGGGCGCGGTGGCCCTGGGCGACGATGTGCGCGTCATGCCCCGCAACCTCCCCGCCCGCGTGCGCGGCATCCAGAGCCACGGCGACGAGCTGGAAAGCTCCGGCGCGGGCCGCCGGCTTTCGCTCAACCTCGGCGGCGTGGACGTGGCCGACGTGGAGCGCGGCGACGTGATCGCCCATCCGGGCACGCTTTTCCCGGCCAAACGCTGGATCGCGGCCCTGACCTGCCTGCCCTCCGCGCCCCGCGCCTTGCGGCACCGGGCGGAGGTTCATTTTCATCACGGCGCGCGCGAAGTGGCGGCCCGCCTGTATTTTTACGATCGCGACCGCCTGGCCCCCGGCGAAACCGCGCTGGCCGAAATCCGCTTTGCCGCGCCCCTGGTGGGCATGTTCGGCGACCGCTGCGTGGTGCGGGCCTTTTCGCCCCTGCGGGCTGTGGCGGGCGGCGACGTGCTGCTGCCGGTGGAAACGCCCCTGCGCCGCCGCGACATGACGCCCGAACTGCAAGCCCGTCTGCTGGGCCTCCAGACGGCGGACGAAGACGAGCGCGTTGCCCTGCAACTTGAACTCGCGGGCGCTTCGGGCGCGGACGCGGCCCGCCTGGCCGTGCTCACCTCCTTGCCCGCGCGCCGCCTCGACAAGATATTGCGCCGCCTTTCCGGCGCGGGCCGGGCGCATGGCTGGGACAAGGAAAACAACGTCTGGATCAGCGCCGCCGCGTTCGACGCCCTGCGCCATTCCGCGCTGGAGCGGGCCGCCGCCTTCCACGCGCGCGAGCCGCTGCTGCCCGGCATGCCCAAGGGCGTGCTTTTTGGCGGCGACACGCCGTCCAAATTGGCGCACGCCGCGCTCCAGGATCTGCTGCGCGGCGGCGCGCTGATCGCGGAAGGCGAAACCCTGCGCCTGCCGGAGCACCGCGTGGCCCTGGCCTCCGCGCAACAGGACGCGCGGGAGGGGCTGCTCGCGGCGTATCGCAACGCGGGCTTCACCCCGCCCAACCTCAAGGACGCGCTGGACGGCCTGGGGCTTTCCGCCAAGGAGGCCGCGCCGCTTTTGCGCGTGCTGCAAACCGAAAAAGCCCTGGTCAAGGTGGCCGAAGGCCTGTATTTTTCCGCGCCCGTGGTGGAGGAAATCAGGGAGCGCGTGCGCCAGTGGTTTCAGGATCACGCCGCCATGAGCCCGGCCGATTTCAAGGACATCACGGGCGGGCTTTCGCGCAAGTACGTCATCCCGCTGCTGGAATACTTCGACAAGGAGCGCCTGACCATGCGTGTGGGCGAACAGCGGCAATGGCGGGGCAAGATGTGACCATGCGCATGGACGGGCAGCGGCAATGGCGGGGCAGGGCATGAGCTTCGGCATTGCGCTTGATTTTGAAACGGCGGACAACGGCGCGGACAGCGCCTGCGCCCTGGCCATGGCGCGCGTGGATCTGGACGCTTGCACGGTGGGCGGCACCCTGTACCACCTCATCCGCCCGCCGCGCAAACGGATCTATTTTACCGAGATCCACGGCATCACCTGGCCCATGGTCAAGGACAAGCCCGTCTTTGCCGAGCTGTGGCCCGAATTTGCCGCGTTTGCCGAAGGCGCGGAATTCTTCATCGCCCACAACGCCTCCTTCGACCGCGGCATCCTGTACGGCTGCTGCCGCGCCGCCGCCATCGCGCCCCCGGCCGCGCCCTTCCTCTGCACCGTCAAGGGCTCGCGCCGTCGCCTCGGCCTGCCGCACAACCGCCTGAACGACGTGTGCGCCCACCTGGGCATCGAACTCAACCACCACCACGCCGAGTCCGACGCCCTGGCCTCGGCCAGAATTTTTCTGCACCTGCGCGGCCTCGGCCTCAGCCCGGACGAGATGCGGATCAAGTGATGGGACATCACGGAATATCGAGGGGCTCCGCCCCCCTCTCTCCCGGGATCCCGGCAGGGGGCAGCGCCCCTGCACCCGGCATAGGCGGCAGGCGCAAAATATTCCCCATTTTTCCGTCCCCGGCCTTGCTCTTGATCTGACAGGAGCGGGACGCTAAAGTGCTTTGAGAAACTTGCGAGGATCCCGTATGCGTATTCGCTGCCCCGAGTGCCGCTTTGAGCGCACTATTGATATAGACCAGATTCCCTCCACAGCCACCGTGGCCACCTGCCCCAAATGCGGCAACCGCTTCCGCTTTCGCGATCCGGAAACCGGACAGGCCGTATTTAACGGGCCGGACGGGCCGGACGGGGAGGCCTCCGCCGCGCCGGAGCGTCCGCGTGATCCGGTTGTTCCGGTTGATCGGGGCTACCCGGATCATCAGGAAGACGCGGCCGCCTCCAGCGCCCCGCGCGGCGACGAGCGGCGTGACGCGCCGCATCTGCCCACGGAACAGGAAGGCGACGACCCCCTGCCGCCCGGAGCGGTGATCCCCCGCTTTGGCCGGGAGGACGACGAGCCCGTTCCGGGCAAACCCGCGCCGGGCGATCCCGTTCCGGGCGAATCCGCGCCCAAAGCCGAGGCGGCACGCAACGAGGGCGGCGTGCTCGACCGCTGGCAAAAGCGTCTCGACGCCGCCAAGGAAAAGGCCGCCGGAGAACTGAGCCCGCCCGAACATACGGGCGACGTGCCCTGGGAACACCCGGAGCGCTACGGCTTTTTCGGCAGCCTGTACCATACCATCGTGCGGGTTCTGTTCCACGCGCCGGAATTTTTCCGCTCCGTGCGCGGCGTCGCGCCGCTGGGCCGGCCCGTGATCTTTTATGTGCTGCTCAGCTTTTTCAATACGCTGGTGTCGCGCCTGTGGCTGATCGGGCCGCTGCGCGAACTGAGCGAAAACGCCGTGTCGCCGCAGGCCCAGGCCATGGCGGAAAGCTTTTCCCAAACGCTCAGCATCCCCATGCTGGTGCTTCTGGTGCCGTTTATCGCGCTGTTCCAGCTTTTCATCCAGGGCGCGCTCTACCACCTGATGATCCGCCTCGTGCAGCCGGATCGGGCCGACTTCAACGTCACCCTGCGCGTGGTGGCCTACAGCGCCGCGCCCTATGTGTTTTGCGTGGTGCCCATGGCGGGCGCGTGGGTGGGCACGCTGTGGTTTGCGGCGGCGTCGTTCGTCGGCTGCAAATACGCGCTGGGCCTGGACTGGACTAAAACCGTCCTGGCGCTGGCCCCGCTCTTTCTGCTGGAACTGGCCTTCATGCTCCAGGCTTCGGCCATGCTGGCGTCGATGTTTTGACAAGGCTCCCGCGCGTCCGCGCGACCGGCCGCCGCTTTTCCCCGCCGCGCGGGCGCTGCCTCCGTATGCCGCGCCGCGCGGCTTTTTTGGCCTTTTTTTTGCATGGAGCCGGAGGAACGGGCAAAGCATGCCCCGTTTCCGGAGGATAACCCATGCCGTCGTTTCTTCGCCTGCTTGTCCCGCTGTGCCTGGCTTCACTGGTCGGCTGTTCGTACGTTTCGGAAAAAACGGAGCAGGCCAACGGGCCGGAAGGCCGCGCCTATCTTGATCTGGCCTCACAGCCCACATTTTACAGCCAAAGCAAAATTTACCGGGCCGACGTGCAGGTGACGGTGCATCCCAACGTCAACCTGCCCTGCGCGCCTTCCGCGCTTTTTGTGCCGCTGGGCCTGACGCAGGACATGCGCGATCAGCTCCGCGTGTCGCAGGGCGTCAGCCGTCAGGTGTGGCAACAACTGGTGGGCAGCGGCGCGTTTTCCACGCTCGAACTGGCCGACATGCGGCCCCCGTACCGGGTGGATCAGGCCCTGCCCGTGGCGCGCCGCCTGGGCGCGGAATTCCTGGTGGGCGGCTACATCACCTACTACTTCGACGGCGCGTCCAACACGGACAGCAAACTCTCGCTCCAGCTTGAGGTGTACGACGTCAAAAGCGGGGATTTGATCTGGGCCATGGGCCACGCGGGCGTACTGCCCTACGAGGTGACGCGCGACTTCCTGCTGTGGCAGAGCAAAACCCGCATGCCCGCCGACCCCATGGGCACGCTGATCGCCGCCGTGGCCGGAGACATGGGCGAACTGCTGCACCTGTGGGCCGACCCGGAATACGCCGCCTCGCTGGAAAAGAAAGACCGCGCCAGCCGCCCGTTCGATACCGCGTTCGGCAAGTTTTAGGGAGAGGGTTTTCAGCGCGAGCCCGTTCCACCCGGCGCCGGGTTAACGCACGGCGTGCTGTATGTCTTTGAGCAAAAGAAACAAATGCAGGGGCGTGACAGGGCCGGGTTCAAACCCAAAGCGCATGTACCAGCGCCTGGCTTCCTCGTGCTTCGCATGGACGAGAACCGCCCGGATTCCCGCTATGTCCGCCGCCTGCAACGTGCGCAAAAGCGCGTCCTTGAGCAGGGCCACGCCCAGGCCCCGCCCCTGAACTCCCCGATCCACCGCCAGTCTGGCCAATAACATCACCGGTACGGGGTGCCGCGCCATGCCTTTGATAACGCGGTCAGGAGCCCCCGCATGATCGACGCCGGCGACGCTCAGACTGTAATAGCCCGCCATGGTTGAACCGGCGAGGGAAACATAGGTTTGGGCGCTGTTCGCTTTCTGATTGATCCAGGCATAGCGCTGCACATAGCGGTTCAGTTCGGGCTGCCCGCAATCAAACGCATCAACAGGATCGCCCGCCTCCAGCTTGCGGATCGGCGTAAAAAGGACGCTCACCCAAGCAGCCCCGGCCCTGTCAGTAACGCGCGCAACTCCGGCTTATCCTGAACAGGACGATCCAAAGCGGCCTGAAACTGTTCCCACTGCTCGTCGGTCAGCGCAAACAGGCGTTGTTCCGCAAGCGTTTCGTGGGCCACGGCGATGCCCGCGTCCAAAAGAAATTCACTGACGTTTTTATGGCTGGCCCTGGCCGCTTCCTGAAGCAAGGCTTTCACCTGCCCGCTGGCGCGAACGTCGATCCGTTCCGTTTTGGCGTGCTGTGCAAAGGTTGTCATACGCTCTCC
This sequence comes from Mailhella sp., assembly GCA_031552135.1. Lineage (GTDB taxonomy): Bacteria > Desulfobacterota > Desulfovibrionia > Desulfovibrionales > Desulfovibrionaceae > Mailhella. The sequence goes on along the minus strand of JAVBMS010000031.1, from coordinate 15,871 downwards.
TTGCACACATCATAATGTCGGGACGTTGTCCTGACAAGGGGCTCTTTGCGCCCTACGAAAAAAGCTCCGCGCCCTACCCGAAAAGCTCCGCGTCCTACGAAAAAAGCTCCGCGCCCTACCCGAACAGCTCCGCTTCCAGCGCCGCACACAAGGCGTGGTACACCGGCAGGTGCAGCTCCTGAATCAGCGGCGTTTCGTGCGCGGGCACACGCAATTCCACATCGCACAACGCGGCCATGGAGCCGCCGTCGCGCCCGGTCAGGCCCAGCGTCTTCAGGCCCAGCGCACGGGCCGCCGCCAGCGCGTGGTTGACATTGCGCGAGTTGCCCGACGTGCTGATGCCCCAAAGCACATCGCCCGGGCGGCCCAGCCCGATCACCTGCTGGGCGAACGCCAGCTCCGCCGCCACATCGTTGGCAAAGGCCGTGGGCAGCGCCACCCCGCTGACCAGCGAAACCGCCGGGATGCCGCACTGAAGCCCGCGCGCCAGCAAATCGCCGTGCTCCGGGCTGGCGGCGCGCAATTTGTTTTGCAGGTCGCCGGGTAACGGGCGCGTCTGCATAAAGCCCTTCATCAGCTCGCCGACAATATGCTCGGCGTCGGCCGCGCTTCCGCCGTTGCCGCACAACAAAATTTTGCCCCCCGCACGGACGGAGCCGAGCAAAAGCTCCAGCGCGCCCTGCAACGCGGGACGCAAAGGCGCGAGTTCCGGCAGACGGGCGGTCAGATGGGCGAAGATGGAGTGCATGGGGAGGCTCCTTTGAGGGGAGAGTGGGAAGGAGAGGCTAAGAGCCGCCTTCGGCGGCCTGGCGAGCTGCGCTCGCGGAAAGAGGATTCAAGAGGTCGCCTGCGGCGACTGGTGCGCTACGCGCACGGTAAAGGCAGGAAATAAGGAAGGCGTTTGCCCGGATGTGCCCGCTGAGGGGAGTCCGCGTAGCTAATACATCTTGACCTTCCAGATGACGCGCGGCCCCTTCCGGGACACGCGCTCTGCTCTCGATGCCCGTACGGCTCGCTTTGCTCGCCAACGGGCATGCCCCTGCGGGGCGCCCGTCGGGTCGGCCTCTCGGGGCCGAAGGTAGGATGTCCTCTCCACGCGCGCTCGCTCTGCTCTCGATTTCCGTAAGGCTCGCTTCGCTTGCCTAACGGAAACGGCCCTTCGGGCCGCCCGTCGGGTCGGGGCGTTGCCTCGCGCGCTATCAGCGGCCCCTCCATCTATGCTGTCGATATCCGTACGCCTCGCAAGCTCGGCTACGGCTCTCGCGGCCTGTCGGCCGGATCATGCGCGCTTTGCGCGCGAAAGCGGCGCACGGGCCGAGATAGGCCGTGCGCGCGGAAGAAACAGCGCGCGGGACAAAAACAACATACTCAGAGGCATGTTTCATGCGGGCAAGGCAGAGCATTCGTGATATTGAGGCGGGCGGCGACGTCGCTTCCGTATTCCTGATCGGGGCGGCATCGCTCCAGCAGTCGCGCAACGGGCCGTACTGGCGCCTGGAGCTGCGCGACGCCACCGGCCGCGTCGAAGCCAAAATCTGGAGCCCGCTCAGCACGGCCTTTTCCGACCTGGAACCCGGCCGCATGGCCGAAGTGGAAGGCCGCGCCGCGCTGTACCGCGATCAAATCCAGGTAACAATCAACGCCCTGCGCCTGCTGGAGCCCGACGAGCAAAACGTGCTGCCGCTGGCCGACTTTCTGCCCGCCAGCCCCCGCCCGCCAGCCGACATGCTGGCCGAACTCGAAGCCCTCTGCCAGCGCGTGCTGACCCACGAGCCCTGGCAGCGTTTCGCCCTCGCCGCGCTGCGCGACGAAGCCCTGCGCGCCGCGCTGCTCAAAGCCCCGGCGGCCAAAAGCATCCACCACGCCTATGTGGGCGGCCTGCTGGAACACACGCTCTCCGTGGCCGGACTCTGCCTGCGCTTTGCCGACCACTACCCGCAGCTCGACCGCCAGACGCTGTTCGCCGCCGCGATTTTCCACGACATCGGCAAACTGGAAGAAATGAGCGGCGGCCTGGCCAACGACTACACCGACGCCGGACGCCTGCTCGGCCACATCGTCCAGGGCCTGCTGCGCCTGGAGCCCTTTTTGGCCGCGTCGGGCCTGGAACCCGAACTGGCCCTGCACTTCCGCCACCTCATCGCCAGCCACCACGGCGAGCTGGAATACGGCGCGGCCCGCCTGCCCGCCACGCCCGAAGCCTTTGCCCTGCACTACGCGGACAACGTGGACGCCAAAATAGCCCAGTGCCAGAGCCTCTTCCCGGCGCGGGACGAAACGGCCGCAACGCCCGGCATGGAATGGAGCCCCTGGCAGAACCTGCTCGAACGCCACCTGTGCCGCGCGCCGCGCACGCCCGAACCGGCATGGCCGGAACCGCCACTGGCGGAGCCGCCATCGCCGGAACCGGCATTGGCGGAGCCGTCACGGACGGAACCGGAACTGCCGAAGCCCTCGTTTCTGCCGGATGTCGCGCCGGAACCGGCAGTGTCGGAACCGGCAGTGTCGGAACCGGCCCACGACGCCCCCCCCTGGGAAGAGCCGGTGGTGCCGGAATCCTCCTTGCCGGAACCGGCATCGCCGGAACCGCCACAGGCGGAACCGTCACGGACGGAACCGTCACTGACGGAATCGCCATCGCCGGAGCCGGCACTGCCGGAGCCTGTATGGCAGGAAACGCCCGCTCCGGACGAGCCCGAGCCTAAACTCCGCACGCCTGCCCGCGCGGCCGCCAGGGAGGACGATCAATGTTCCTTACTCTAGAAGGCGTGGAAGGTTCGGGCAAAAGCACGCTGGCGCGGCTGCTGGCCGAGCGGGCGGCCACGGAGGGCATCCCCCTCCTGCGCACGCGCGAGCCCGGCGGCTGCGGCCTGGGCCTGCGCATCCGGCCCCTGCTGCTGGACGCCTCCACCGGCCCGGCGGCGCTTTGCGATCGCGCCGAGCTTTTCCTCTTTCTGGCCGATCGCGCCCAGCATGTGGCCGAGATCATCCGCCCGGCCCTGGCCGAGGGAATCTGGGTGCTGTGCGATCGCTACGCCGACTCCACCATCGCCTATCAGGGCTACGGCCGGGGCCTGAACGCGGGGGACGCGGGGGACATGGACTGGCTGGAGCGCCTCAACGACTTCGCCACCGGCGGGCTGTGGCCGGACGTGACCCTGCTGCTCGATCTGCCGCCCGAAGAAGGCCTGAAACGGGCGCTCGCGCGCAACCGCGCCGAGGGCCTCGAAGAAGCCGAAGGCCGCTTTGAGGCCGAAACCCTGGCTTTTCACGCCCGCATCCGCGAGGGCTTTCTGGCCCGCGCCGCCGCCCAGCCCGGCCGCTTCCACGTGCTCAACGCCCTGCTCCCGCCCGAGGAACTGGCCGCCGAGGCATGGGCCGTGCTGCTTCAAGCGCGGGGCAGCGCATGACAACGGGCGCGCCGCCGGTTTCCATCGTCATCCCCGCCTACGGCCGCGACGATCTGACCCGGCAATGCCTGGAGTCGCTGGTCGCGTCCGGCGTGTCGGGCGCGGACGTGCCCGATGCGGAAATTCTGGTCGCGGACAACGCCGCGTCGCTCGATCCGCAAGGCGGACGCCGCATTGCCGATTGCGGCCGCGCGCTGTTCGGCGCGCGCTTCCGCTATCTGCCCCAGACGGAAAACCGCAACTTTTCCGGCGCGTGCAACGCGGGCGCGCGCGAAGCCACGGGCCGCCTGCTCTGCTTTTTGAACAACGACACCACCCAGGAACCGGGCTGGCTCTCCGCGCTCGCGGCCGCGCTGCGCGACGGGCCGGATCTCGACGCCGTCAGCCCCCTGCTGCTGTATCCGTCGTCGGATGACGATTTCGGCCCCACCATCCAGCACCTGGGCGTGGTGGTGCGGCCCGACATGCGCCTGCGCCACATCTACGAACATTTTCCCGCCGATCACCGCGTGGCGCGCCGCCGCCGCTTCTCCATTCTCAGCGCCGCCGCCCTGTGCATGGAACGCGGGCTTTTTGAGGCTGTGGGCGGCTTTGACGAAGCCTTCCGCAACGGCTTTGAGGACGTGGAGTTGTGCGCCCGCCTGCGCGCCCGCCGTCCCGGCTCCCGGCCCGGCCTGGCCTGCGAGCCGAAAGGCGTGGTGTTCCACCTGTGCGGGCAAAGCCGGGGCCGCCACCCGAACGAGGCGGACGAGGAGCACAACAACGCCGTGCTGGCCCAGCGCCGCGTCTACGAAATTCTTGGCCCGGACGAGCACGCCGCGCTGCGCGAAGACGGCTACGAGCTGCGTCTGACGCCCTGGCTGGACTGGCAGCCCTGCCTGCCGCCGCGCGAGGCCGGACGCCTGCGCCGCGCCTGCGCCGCCGCCGGAGACAAAGAAATGATTCCGGCGCTGGACGAAGCCCTGCACGCCGAACCCTTCTGGACAGAAGGCTGGGATCTGCGTATTCAGCGGGAATCCGAGCCCGGCCGGGCCCTGGCCCTGGCCCTGCGCGCCGAGCATTTTGACGCCGGGCCCGCACCGCTGCGCCATATCGTCCGGCTGGCCGCCACGCTGGGCCGGAACGATCTGGCCGCACAGGCCGAGTCCGCGCTGGCGCGCTACGCCACCCGGCCGGACGCCGCCCGCCTGCGCGCCCTGCGCGCGGACTTGCGGCGACGGGTGCCGGAGCTGGCCCCCGAGGCGGATCGCCTTCTGGCCGCCATGCCCTGATCCACACGAAACAAAGGAGCGCCACATGCACACGCGGAAACGGGTTCTGGTCACGGGCGGAGCGGGCTTTTTGGGGTCGCACCTTTGCGAGCGCCTGCTGGCCGCAGGCGACGAAGTGCTGTGCGTGGACAATTTTTTCAGCTGCGACCGGCACAATGTGGAGCATTTGCTCGACAACCGGCGTTTCGAGCTGCTGCGCCACGACGTGACGTTTCCGCTGTTTGTGGAAGTGGACGCCATTTACAACCTGGCCTGCCCGGCCTCGCCCGTCCACTACCAGCACGATCCCGTGCAGACCATCAAAACCTGCGTGCACGGGGCCATCAACATGCTGGGCCTGGCCAAGCGCCTGCGCGCGCCCATTTTTCAGGCTTCCACGTCGGAAGTGTACGGCGACCCCGACGTCCATCCCCAGCCGGTGGATTACTGGGGCCGCGTGAACCCCATCGGCCCGCGCTCCTGCTACGACGAAGGCAAGCGCTGCGCCGAGGCGCTCTTTTTCGCCTACCGCCGCCAGGGCAATCTGGGCATCAAGGTGGGCCGCCTGTTCAACACCTACGGCCCGCGCATGCACCCCAACGACGGCCGCGTGGTGTCCAACTTCATTATGCAGGCGCTGCAAAACCGCCCGCTCACCGTGTACGGCGACGGCTCGCAAACCCGCTCATTCTGCTATGTGGCCGATCTGATCGATTGCATGACGCGCTTCATGGCCGCGCCCGGCGACGTCACCGGCCCGCTGAACATGGGCAACCCCGGCGAGTTCACCATTCTGGAACTGGCCGAGCTGGTGGTGGAACTGACGGGCAGCTCGTCGCCCATTCTGCGCGAGCCCCTGCCCGCCGACGACCCCAAACAGCGGCGGCCCGACATTTCGCTCACCACCAAAGCGCTGGACTGGAAGCCCGTGGTGCCGCTGCGCGATGGCCTGGCCCGCACCATCGCGTATTTCGACGATTACCTGAAGCGGGCGTGACGAGAGACAGAGCCGGATGCCGCCTTGTCTTTGTCGTCACATGTGGTACATTGCATGACATACGAGGTGTGCCGTGAAAAACCAGGTAAATACAAGCGTGCGGATGCCCGCGACCTTGCATGATCGGGTGGTCAGTCTCGCTGAAATCCGGGACAGAACGCCCCACGCGCTGATGCTCCAGGCCATAGAAAGCTATGTCAGCCGGGAGGAAAAGCGCGAGGCGTGGCGGCGGGAAGGCGTGGCCGCCTGGGAGGAATACCAGCGGACGGGCCTGCACCTGACCAACGCCGAGGTCAAGGATTGGCTTGCGCAATTGGCGGAAGGCAACAAGGTGGAGCCGCCCGCATGCCATCTGTAGTCATTTGGTCGCCCGGAGCGATGGAATGTATCAAACGGCTTTACAGTTTTCTGGCTGAAAAGAACGCCGATGCGGCGAAGACGGCGGCGGAGCTGCTGCTCCGGCAGGCGGAACTTCTGGAAATATTCCCGAACGCCGGTCGTCCGGCGGCGGATTTGGAGCCGGAGTACAGAGAACTGCTGATCCCCTTTGGCGGCGCGGGCTATGTCATGCTGTACCACGTTGATGCGGACGGCGCCGTTGTTACCGTTCTGGCCCTGCGCCACCAGAAGGAAGTCGCGTATTAACGCGAAACCCGCCCGCTGGCGGCGCGGGTTTCGGGAGTGCCGCGCTGTCAGCGCGCGTGAACGGCCGGGCTTCCGGCCGTTCGTGTTTTCAGCAGCCTTGCAGCAGGCGTGTCCAGTCGGCCAGCGCCGCCATCATCTCGCGCACGCGGGGGATCAGCTTGGGATCGACCAGATCGCCGTCGTCGTTGAACGAGTCGGAAAACGCGTTCGAAAAGAACTCCGGCCGGACAAGGGGCCGCAGGTTGAGGTACACGCAGCTCTGGCGCAGGTGGTACTGCGAGCGCGACGTGCCCATGCCGCCGCCCGCGCCCAGCATGGCCAGGGGCTTGCCGTCGAGCGGCGCGTTGTCCGGCTCGCGCGAGAGCCAGTCCAGCGCGTTTTTGAGCGCCGGGGCCATGGAGTAGTTGTATTCCGCCGTGCCCAGCACCAGCGCGTCGGCCGCGCTGACCAGCTCGATCAGCCGCTTGGCGGCTTCGGGCTTGGGGCCGTCCTCGCGGTACAGCGGCAGTTCCGTGATGTCCGCGATCTCCATGCTCACGCCGGCGGGCAGCGACTGTTTGGCGCAGCGCAGCAAGCCGGAATTTCTGGATTTTTTACGCAAACTACCGGAAATGCCTACAAATTTCAGTGTCTTTTCCATGCTGTCCTCCCTGTTTCACGCGCGCGGTCATATGCCGGAGCGCATCTTCTTTCGGCTCCAGCATGACACAGGGCGCGCGCCAAAACCAGCCGAGAAGCGTTATCAGGGATGATTATCAGAGGGGGAAGCGGGGAGATGCTCTTCCGGGGAAACCGGCGAGGGGAGCAGGCAGGCAGACTTGCCGTGTATGCGGGGGCTGGCCTCGCTCTTGACTGGTACCAAAAAATGGGACATGTTACGCGTATGCAATGGACAGTGAAGTACTCGAAGCACGCGGCCAGGCAGGCAAAAAAACTGCCCCAAAAGCTGCTGGAAATTCTTGACTTGCTGGTTGCGGAAATTGAGCTTTCCGGGCCGGTGCGCGGCAACTGGCCAAACTACAGCAAACTCGGCGGCATGTTGCATCACTGCCATATCAAAAAAGGACATCCAACGTATGTGGCCGTCTGGGAAGAGGACGAAAGCGGCATACGCCTTGTGGAGGTAAAATATGTGGGAACACACGAAAAAGCACCCTACTAACGTGCCCGGCGCTGCCGGTGTCGAGGCCGATATTTTCCGCGTGGTTTGCCCCGTGAACCATGCCGAAGCCATCAAGAAGTATTTGATTAGCCACGGCTGCACGCTTGAGGAGCTTGTCGACCCGGCCACGGTTTTTCCGCAGCGCAGCCCCGGAACGCTTCTGCGCGGCGCTCGTAACCGCGAGAATCTGACGCAACAGCAGCTTGCCGACATGTGCGGCATTTCCCGTCATCACATTTCTGAAATGGAAAGCGGCAAGCGTACCATCGGCAAACAGAACGCCCGCAAGCTTGGTGAGGCTCTGGGCGTTGACCCCCGGCTGTTTTTGTAGGGGAAAAGGTTATGCGGGAAAAAGGGAAACCGTCACGATTTCTCGAGCAGAAAAGGCGCTATGGCACCAACAAGCTGAGGAATCCCTTCCTGGACGGTGTTCCACACGGCCTCCCAGTCAACACCATCATATTCGTGTACAAGCACATTTCGCATGCCCCGCGCCTGGCGCAAAGGGATTTCCGGGTGCTGCGCGCAGAATTCGGCGTGCTTTTTCAGCAGCGCGGCGGAGGCTTCGCCGATGATGGTCAGCCTGCGGGCCACGATATCCTGCACATCCATACCGCCCACGCCGGTAAAACCTTCCGGGGTTTCCTTTTGCAGCCGATCCATAATCCGCTTGCCTGATGCGTGAATGTCAAAAAGAAGTTTGCGGACGCGCGGGTCGAGGTTGTTCATAGGCGCACCGCATCTCTTTGGATGGCCATTTTCATGTATTCAGCCATCCGGCTTCTGGACGAAATGACATCCACAGGAATACCCAGCAGCTCCTCCAGATCTTCGTGCAGCCCCCCCAGATCAAAAAGGGTCGCTCCGGGAGCCGGATCCACAAGAAAGTCCACGTCGCTGCCTTCGGTGTCTTCGCCACGAGCCACAGAGCCGACAACCCGCAAATTGGAAAGTCTGGGGTAACGCCCCATGATTTCCAGAATGGCCTCGCGGTGGATATGCAAACGTTCCGACGGCAGCATAATCGTTTCCTTATTGCGCAGTGTCTCTGGAGAACAATGCACCTGTCAAGGCGGTTTTCGTCTCTCGGATTATTTCAGAACCGCTGCGCGGGGTTCCCCCCCTCACCCCCCGTAATACTCCCGGTGCCAGGCGGCGAAGCGGGCCAGCCCCTCGGCCAGCGGGGTTTTGGGGGCAAAGCCGGTCAGGCGGCGCAGTTCTTCGGTATCGGCGTAGGTGGCCTCCACGTCGCCCGGCTGCATGGGCCCGAATTCCTTGATCGCCTCGCGGCCCAGGGCCCGCTCCAGCGCGCCGATGAAGTCCATCAGCTCCACGGCGTCGTGGTTGCCGATATTGAACACGCGCCACGGCGCAAAGCTGGTGCCGGGGTCGGGGTGGCGGGCGTCCCAGCCGGGGTTCGGCGCGGGCGGCAGGGGCAGCAGGCGCAGCACGCCTTCCACGATGTCGTCAATGTACGTGAAGTCGCGCCGCATATGGCCGTGGTTAAAAATGGTGATGGGCCGCCCTTCCAGAATGGCGCTGGCAAAGAGGTGCGGGGCCATGTCGGGCCGCCCCCACGGGCCGTACACGGTAAAGAAGCGCAGGCCCGTGGCGGGAATGCCGTACAGGTGGCTGTAGGCGTGGGCCATGAGCTCGTTGGCTTTTTTGCTGGCGGCGTAGAGGCTGACGGGATGATCCACGTTGTCTTCCACGCGGTAGGGCATGGCGCGGTTGAGGCCGTAGACCGAGCTGGACGAGGCGAACACCAGGTGTTGCACGGGGTGGCGGCGGCAGCATTCCAGCAGGTTGGCGAAGCCCACCAGATTGCTCTGCACGTAGGACGCGGGATTGATCAGGCTGTAGCGCACGCCCGCCTGCGCCGCCAGATTGACGACGGCCTCGGGCCGGAAATCGGCAAACAGGCCTTCCAGCGCCGCCATGTCGGCCAGGTCGCCGCGCGTGACGCGGCAGCCCGCAAGCCGCGCCAGGCGGTCTTCCTTCAGGCGCGGGCTGTAGTAGTCGTTGAGGTTGTCGATGCCCGCGACCTCGTGCCCCTGCGCCAGCAGGGCCTTTGCCAGGTGGAAGCCGATGAAGCCCGCGACGCCGGTGACGAAAACTCGCATGGTGGTTCCTGTGGATGCCGTTATTTGCCGTGCGCCGAGGAAATGATCGAGCGGACAAGCTGAGTCAGGTTGGGCAGATCGGGCTTGGAAATCTGGTAATCCGCGCCCGCCTTGACGCTCTTTTCCTTCATGTTTTCGGTCATGAGCGAAGAAAAGAGCACCACGGGCAACTGCTTGAACAGGGGGTCGCCCTTGATTTTGCGGGTCAGGGCGTGGCCGTCCATTTCGGGCATTTCGATGTCGGAAATCACCACGTCCACATAGGAGGTCAGGGGCGTGCCGCTTTTCTGGCTCGCGTCGCGGTAGCCCTCGAGGATTTCCCAGGCTTCCCTGCCGCTGCACGCCTTGGCCACCTGATAGCCCGTTTTTTCGAGCGCGCGGCCGATAATGGTGCGGATGGCCTGCGAATCGTCCACCATGAGGATGTGGAAGCGGGCGGCGTCCTCCACCGGAGGCGTGTCGCGCTCCAGTTCCGCGCTCAGCAGGTTCATGTCCAGCTTGGGGTTCATGGCGGCGATGAGCTGCTCCATGTCCAGAATGAACAGGATGCGGCCGTCGATGCGCACCACGCCGGTCACGCTCTGGGCGCTGTAGCTCTGCACGTATTTGCCGGGCGGCTCCACCTGGGCCCAGCTCAGACGGTGGATGCGCGTGACGCCCGACACCAGAAACGCCGTGACCACGCCGCTGTATTCCGACACGATGACCTTGAGCGTGCCTTCGCGCTTCATGTTTTTGCCCAGCCACAGCGCCAGATCAACCAGGGGCATCACCCTGCCGCGCAGGTTGAACGTGCCGAGCGCGGCCGGATGGTGTCTGCTGGGCATGCTGGTCACCTCGGGCTGGCGGATGATCTCCAGCACTTTGGCCACGTTCATGCCGTAATGGCCCCGGTAGGTTCCGCCGTCGGGCAGGGCTTCGTCGATGTAAAACTCGATCAGCTCAAGCTCGTTGGAATCGGGCTCAAGCAAAAGTTTGCGCTGGCTCATAGGGGCTCTCCACTCTGCGGAACACCACGTTGGGGACAAAAGGGGCGCATCTCGCACGCGCCGCAGCGGGGGCCGCGCGCATGGCACACGTCGCGGCCAAACCAGACCATGCGGTGATTGACGTCGCCCCAGGATTCACGCGGGAAAAGCAGCATCAGGTCGCGCTCCACGGGCACGGGGTCGGTGGCTTCCGTCAGGCCCAGCCGCCAGGCGATGCGCTTGACGTGCGTGTCCACGGCCAGGCCCTCGTTGCGGCCAAAGGCCCCCCACAGCACCACGTTGGCGGTTTTGCGGGCCACGCCGGGCAGGCGGATCAGATCGTCCAGGCTGTCGGGCACGCGGCCCTCAAACTCCGTTTGCAGCAGAACGGCCGTGGCCACCAGGTTTTTGGCCTTGTTGCGGAAAAAGCCCGTGGAGCGGATCACATCCTCCACGTCTTCCACCCGGGCCGCGGCCAGCGCCGCCGGATCGGGCCAGCGCCGGAAAAAGCCGGGCGTGACCATGTTGACGCGCGCGTCGGTGCACTGGGCCGCCAGAATCGTCGCCACCAGCAGTTCCCAGGGGTTGGCGTGCGCCAGCAGCGTCTGCGGTTGGGGATAGCGCGCGCGCAAAACGTCCAGCACGCGGAGCGCGCGTTCGCAAAGCGCGGAGGCCGCCGCGCCGGAGGCGGGGGACAGGCCTTGCGCGGGGCTTTTTATGGGGCTTTGCACAGGGTTTTTCACAGGTTTTTTCATGGCGTTTGTCCTGTCCTGCTTCTGCCACAGAAGCGCGGCGGCGGCAACAATTCTCGCCCCCACCCGCTTGCCAGGCCGGGGCCGCGCCGTTACATTCAGGGCGGAGGCCACCCCGTAATGCCCATGCCGCTTTGCGTGTACATCACCTGCTCCTCGCGCGAGGAGGCCGAACGCATCGGCGCGGCCCTGGTGGACGCGCGCCTCGCGGCCTGCGCCAACGTCCTCGCCGGCGGCGTGCGTTCGCGTTACTGGTGGAACGGCGCGGTGGAAGAGGCGGATGAAGTGATACTCATCGCCAAAACCATGGAAGACCGCTTTGCCGAACTGAACCGCGAAGTGCGCCGCCTGCACAGCTACGAAACGCCGTGCGTGGCGGCCTGGCCCATCGTTATGGGCGACCCCGACTATCTGGCCTGGGTGGAGGCGTCCACACGATCCGCCTGACCCCGCGAAGCGCAACCATTGCCCACAACTTTCGCTCAGGAGCGCGCATGTCCATCCATGTTTCCGGTTCCGTGGCCTACGACAGGCTGATGACCTTTGCCGGGCGTTTTGACGATCATCTGCTGCCCGACAAACTGCACATGATCAACGTCTGCTTCATGATCGACTCGGTGGAGCAGCGGCGCGGCGGCACGGCGGGCAACATCGCCTACAGCCTGGCGCTGCTGGGCGAAACGCCCGTGCTGTACAGCACGGCGGGCAAGGATTTTGGCGGGTACGACGCGTTTCTGGAAAGCCTGGGCGTCTCGCTGGCCGGCCTGCGCCGCGACCCCGAGCGCCTGACGGCCGGGGCCTACATCACCACGGATCAGCGCGGCAACCAGATCACCGGCTTCGCCCCGGCCGCCACCGTCAATTCCTGCGGCCGCGACTGCTACCCCAAACCCCGGCCCGGCGACTGGGGCCTGGTTTCGCCCGGCAACATGGAAGACATGCGCGAGCTGCCCGCCCTGTACCGCGCCACGGGCACGCCCTTTGTGTTCGACCCCGGCCAGCAGGTGCCCGCGCTTGGCCCGGACGGCCTGCTCGCCGGACTGGACGGCGCGGCCATCCTGATCGGCAACGCTTACGAAATGGAACTGATCCGTTCCATGACCGGGCTTTCCACCGCCGATCTGCTGGAGCGCGCGGACTGCCTGATCACCACGCGCGGTGCGGAAGGCTCGGACATTCTGCGCAAGGGCTGGGACGCGCCGCGCCATGTGGCCGTGGTGCCCGTGGCCGAGGCCAAGGATCCCACCGGCGCGGGCGACTGCTACCGCGCGGGCCTGCTGGCGGCCCTGCACGCCGGGCTGGACGTGGAAACCGCCGCCCGCTTCGGCGCGACAAGCTCCAGCTTTTGCGTGGAACAATGCGGCACGCAGGAGCATACGTTCCCGCTGGCGGACTTCCGCGCGCGCTACGAGGCCGCCTTCGGCCCCATGCCCAAGCTGCCGCGTTTCGGCTGAGGAACGCGGGCACGCCTATTTGGCCTGGGCAAAATCCCGTTCCACCATAACCCACCACACCATATCCGGCTTGGGGAGCGCGGAGGCCATGGCCGCGTCAAACTCGCCATGCTTGAAAAACCGGACTTCGGCGAACATGGCCGTTATGTACGGCCTGAGCGCCGTGGCGAAGGAATCGCCGAACACCCACGCGGTCTTTGCGCTGGCCGCGCGGGCGTTGCGGAACACGCCCCCGTCTTCCCGCACGGCGGGAGCCTCTTGCCACCGCAGCGTGAAATTGTCGCCGGCGGACAACGGAAAGCTCTGATAGCCGCCGATATCGACCAAATCGCCGCGGTAAGCCGGCCCCTCGCCCAGGGCAAGCGGCGGCAGCGCGGGCAGCCCGGCCAGCGCCCTGAGGCCCTCAAACGCCTCAAGCGCCCCCAGGTCGTTCCAGTGCGTGTCGGTGCGGTAATACAGAAGCCCGGCGGATTTTGCCGCGCCAAGCCGCTCTGTGGGGTCGTACACCCGCACGCCCGCCGCGCGCAGGGCGTCAAGCAGGGGCGCGATAAAGCGCTGCCGGGCCGGAACCACCACCGGGGGCAGATATTCGGGGTAGACGCTGGATTTGTTCGGCCCGACGAGCACAAAAAACTCCGCCCCACACGCTTCCGCCACGGCGCGGCGCTTTTCGTACGCTTCCGCCTGCCGCCGCGCCGCCGCGTCCGACAGGACAAACACGCCCTGGAGCTTGTCCACGCAACGCGCGTAACTGTTGCCGAGGAAAAGCCAGTTTTCCTTGCCCCTGTAGCACTTGTCCCGGTTCAGGCTGTCGCCCCCGGCCTCATAAACCGCCATGGGCAGGCCCAGCAGGGGCGCGCGCAGCGGAAAGCGATCCGCAAAAAAAGCGTCGATGCCCCGAAAAAACTCCTTGATGGTTCCTGACGTGATCCGGGACGGCATGTCCGGAAAAGCGGCCATCGTCCTGCGCTCGTTGGCCAGGATTCCCTCGTTTCCCGTGTCCGGCGCGACGAGAGAAACGACGGGCGCCAGAAACAGAAGCGCGGCGAGCGTGCAGGAAAGGAAAAACTTGTTCATCGCCGCCGCCTAAAAATTGAAGTAGATGAAAGGGTTGCGCGCCCCTGTGAGCAGAAAGGCGACGGACAGCACCGCCAGGAGCGCCTGCGCGGCGTAGACGCCCGCCGGAAAATTCCCCGCCTTGCGGCTCGTGGGTTCGGGAAAGAGCCTGTCCGGCAGCAGGCAGAGCGCGAGCCCCACGGCCAGGGCGGCGCAGGCTGTGGCGTGGTACGTCAAAACGACCGGCGACAGCGAAAACGTGAACATATCCCGCAGATAGGCCCAGGCAGCGCCGATATGTTCCGCGCGGAAAAAAACCCAGCCCAGCACAACCACAAGCAGGGCGTAGCCCCGGGCCAGGAAGCGCGGCAGCCTGTCCAGCAGGCGGCCGAAGGGCAGGCGTTCCAGCACCAGAAACAGGCCGTGCCACAGGCCCCAGAGCACAAAGGTGACGTCCGCCCCATGCCAGAGCCCGCACAGGAAAAAGACGATCAGCAGGTTCCGGTAGGTGGTGCAATTGCCTTTTCTGCTGCCGCCCAGGGGAATATAGAGATAGTCGCGCAGCCAGTTGGAGAGCGAAATATGCCAGCGCCGCCAGAATTCCCGGATGCTGGCGCTGGAATACGGCCGCCGGAAGTTTTCCTCAAAATGGAATCCGGCCATGGCCGCCAGTCCGATGGCCATGTCGGAATAGCCGGAAAAATCAAAATAAATCTGCACCGTGTAGGCCAGAATGCCGAGCCAGGCGTCAAAAAAGAACAAATGCCCGCCCGCCGACAGGGAAAAGGCGGAGTCGGCCATGACCGCGACCGTGTTGGCGATCAGGACTTTTTTGTTGAGGCCCACCAAAAAACGGTACATGCCGAACGAAAAAAGATCCCTGTCCGGCCCGCGCGCGGCGAGGTCGTCCCGCACCTGGGCGTAGCGCACGATGGGCCCGGCGACCAGATGGGGGAACATGCAAAAATAGGTGAGGAAGTCGAGCGCCGTTTTTGCCGGGGGAATCTGCCGCCGGTAGACGTCGATCAGGTAGCTGATCGCGTGGAAGGTAAAGAAGCTGATGCCCAGGGGCAGGGATGCCTTTGGGGCCGCCAGCGCGGGCAGGAGGAGCGAAATCAGCCAGTGGGCGTATTTGAAGCCGATCAGCACGCCCAGGTTGACGGCCACGAAAACCGCGAGCCATGCGCGCGGCTGCCGGCTTTGGGCCAGGCGGCCGCCGGCCGCGTAGGTGACGAAGCCAAGGGCAAGAAGCAGCAGAACGCTGGCCGCCTCGCCCCAGGTGTAAAACAGCAGGCTGACGCAAAGCAGACCGGCGTTGCGCCACGCGCCCGCCCCGGCAAGCCGGGCCGCCCAGTCGATAGCCAAAAAGAGCGGCAGGATTAAAAAGATGAACGGCAGAGAGGCAAAAACCATGCGAAAGCACCTCGCCTTGTTTCGGGCAAGCCTGACTGCCCCTCGCGGGTGGGATAGTACCGGGAAGCTCCGCGTTTCTCAATTGTAAAATAACGGCCGCCGCCCGCCCTGCGCCAACCCGTGGTCAACTGCCAGCCTGGCAACGGCCCCCGCAGCCCCCGTGTCCAGCGGTGTACGAAGCTCAGGCGGTTAATGGCGTCGCATGCCGAGCCGCTTCGGCGAGCATGCGGCCGGACGATGGGGTCTTCTCAACGAGAGGGGCCAGCGGAAGAGGGGGAATTCGGGGGGAGGTGGAGGAGGGGGCATCGAAGGGGGAGAAACCGCAGGGGTCTCCCCAACCAGGCCCCCTACTCCCCCCCGGAGCCGCAGGGGATCAAGCTATTAAAGCGCCCGTCGGCGCAGCCGCCCCAAAACCGGGCGTTATGCCCTCCCCTCCCCGCCGGAGGCGCAGGGGCAAGAGGCATTAATATGCCCGTCGGCGCAGCCGCCCCAAAACCGGGCGTTACGCCCTCCCCTCCCCGCCGGAGGCGCAGATCTCCCCCTCCCCCCTCAAAGCGCCCTTTTCCGCAGCCGCCCCAATCCCAGGCCAAGCCCGCAAATGTTCAACATCCCGAAACACACCAGCGAGGCGCGCATGGCCC
>JAVBMS010000063.1:0-8483 GCA_031552135.1 Mailhella sp. | reverse complement strand
TGGGCGCGGCGGGTTCGCTCCTTCCAGCGGGCTTGAGAAAAATCGGCAGCAATCTTGACAAGAAAAACCTCCAAAGGCATGCTGCCGCCTCGCCGCCCTTGGCGCGCGCCGCCGCGCGGCTCCATCGCGTCTTTCAGAAGAGGTCATTGTATGCTGTTCGATTTGTTGGACAATGCTCTCGGCTATCCCTTCGGCCCGGCCTGGGTTTCCACCGTGGATGCCCTGCGCGCCCTGATGGCCCGCTCCGAACTGCCGGTGGGCGAATACCCGCTGGCCGACGGCGCCAGGGCCATCGTCATGGAATACGCCACCCGGCCCCGGGCCGAAGGCCTGTACGAGGCGCACGACGTCATGGCCGACATCCAGCTTGTGCTGGAAGGCGAGGAATATATCGACATCGCGCCGCGCGCCGCGCTTACGCCTTCCGCGCCGTACGACGCGGCCAAGGATATCGTTTTCTACAAGGAAACGCCGGAGGCGGCGGCCCGCGTGCTGCTGCGGCCCGGCTCCTTTGCGCTGTTGCCGCCCCGTGACGCGCACATGCCCTCCCTGAACGTGCGGGGAGCCTGCGCCGTCAAAAAGCTGGTGATCAAGCTGCCCGTCCGCCTGCTGCCCGGCGCGTAAGCTTTCGGCCCTCCGAACCGCGCCGCCCCAAGAGCCCATTTTAAGGAGCCCACCCCCAAGGAGCCTTCATGGACATCTTCGACCAAGCCACGGAACTGGAACGCCTCGACCGCGAATCCGCGCTGCTGCGCGCTCGCAACGCCTCGGCCTCGGGCGGCCCGGAATGGATCAACGGCGAGGCCTGCTGCCGCGAATGCGGCGACCCCATCCCGGCCGAACGCCTGCGCGCCGTGCCGGGCGTGGGCCTGTGCCTCGCCTGCCAGGAAGACTGGGAACAGGAACTCGCCCAGGAAAGCTAGAGCCGGAAAGCCGGCCGGAAAACGCGCGGGAAAATTCCTCCCGCGCCTTAAATCCCCATGCCCTGACGCCACGCCGTAAAGTCGGCCAGGGCGCGTTCGGCCAGAACAGCTTTGCGCGCTTTTTTGCCGGGCTTTTCCTGCGGTTCGGGCATCAGACCGAAGTGGACGTTGGACGGCTGAAAGCGTTTGGCTGGCGTGCGCAAGTGCCCCAAAAGCGCGCCCAGCGCCGTGGTCGCGGGCGGCAGATCCAGAATCCGCCCCTGCGCGCGGGCCGCCAGCCACAGGCCCAGCCACAACCCGCTGGCGGCCGACTCCACATAGCCTTCCACCCCGGAAATCTGCCCGGCCAGAAACACGCCGGGCCGCGCGCGCAGCGACAGATCGGCGTTCAGGCAGGCGGGCGCGTCCACATAGGTATTGCGGTGCACGCTGCCGAAGCGCAGAAATTCGGCCCGCTCCAGGCCGGGCGCCAGGCGGAACACGCGGGCCTGTTCGGCGTAGGTCATCTTGGTCTGGCAGCCAACCAGGTTGTAGGCGCTACGGGCCGCGTTTTCGGCCCGGAGTTGCAGCACGGCGTATGGACGCCTGCCGGTGCGCGGATCGGTGAAGCCCACGGGTTTGAGCGGCCCGAAGGTCAGCGTTTTTTCGCCGCGCGCGGCCAGCGCTTCCACCGGCATACAGCCCTCAAAGTGGATCTCCTCCTCAAAATCGTGGGCGGGCACGGTTTCGGCCCCGCGCAGGGCCTGATAAAACGCCTCGTATTCCTGCCGCGTCATGGGGCAGTTGAGGTAGTCGCCGCTTTCCGCCTCGTCGCCCGCTGTTTCCGTATTTGCTGGGGTTTGGGGGGCATCGTGCTCCCCGGCGGGGCGCGGGGCGGAGCCCCGCTCTCCCTCCGCACACCCGGCAGGCCGCATGGGCGCGCCGTCCAGGTAGGGCGGCGGCGCGTCGTTGCCGTAGCGCGACGCCCGGAAGGCCACGTTCATGTCCACGGAGTCCGCCGCGAGGATGGGCGCGATGGCGTCGTAAAAATACAGCGAGGCCGCGCCGATCACTCCGGCCAGCGAGGCCGCCAGCGATGCCGAGGCCAGCGGCCCGGCCGCGACGATGATCGTTTTGCCCGCCAGTTCCGGGTCGTCCAGGCTGTGCACGGGCCGCCGGACAAGGCGGATGAGCGGCTCGTTCTCTATGCGGCGCGTCATGCGCGCGCCGAACAGGGCGCGATCCACGGCCAGGGCCTTGCCCGCCGGAACCGCCGTGGCCTCGGCCTCGGCCATGACCGCGCTGCCCAGATCGCGCATTTCGCGTTTGAGCAGGCCCACGGCCGAAAGCAGCGGATCGTTGGAGCGGAAGGAGTTGGAGCAGACCAGTTCGGCCAGATCCGGGCTGGCGTGCGCGGGGGAAAAGGCCTCGGGCTTTTGTTCGTACAAAACGCAGGCAAGGCCCGCCCGGGCCAGGGCCAGGGCGCATTCGCACCCGGCCAGGCCGCCGCCCACAACGGCGAAGGAAGCTGTCATCGCGTATCCTGTCCGATCCGGCGCGCCGGGCGCGGGATCGCGGTAGGTGTTCGTTAATCCTCGGCGTCCACGCCAGGCCGGCTTGCAATGCGGCGCAGCCGGTCAAAGCAGGCGGCCATGTCCCCAAACTGTTCGGGCGGGCGTGCGCCGCGCGTCAGCGTCCAGACGGGGGCGACGTCCTGACGTCCCGGGCCCCGCCCGTTCGGGAGGAGCCTGCGGCCGTAGGCCACGCGGATCGTTTCGGCCGGGATGCCGCCCGCCCGGATCTCCATCAGCAGATCCGACCCCGGCAGCATAGCCAGAGAACAGCCCGGGGGCAACGGCATATCCGCAAGCGCGGCGCGCAGGGGAGCCAGCGCCTCCTCGGCGTCGATGGCGGCGTTGGCCTCGCGGATGGCGTCGCGCGTGCGGGCCAGATCCGCTTTTGCTTCGCCCCGGTAGGCCGTGAGGCTGCGCAGGGGCCGGAAAAAACGCCGCGCCACGGCAAAGAGCACGGCCGCAATCGCCATAGCAAGGATGAATAGTTCTGACATGGCAACCCGCTTTCGGTTTCCCGGCGCGCGTTGGCGCGCGTGCTTGGCGTTTTGCTCTTGACAGGATAGGATGCCTCTTCCTAAAACATAGGGAATCTAAGAAAATAGGAGAAGGATTTTGTCAGACCGCTAACAAACTTCCCACGGGGGTTTGCGCCGCCGCCCACAGCGCGGCCGGCGGGCGGAAAAGATGACATGCCGACAAAATCAATACACCCGGGGAACAATGTTCCCTCTCTCATAGACATCGGAACCAACCCCAAACTCTGGAGAGGAATATGTCCAACGCTTTGGAAACGCAACGCACCTATGCCCTGGTCGGCACCGGCGGCTGCGGCAAAACCTCGCTTGCGGAAATGCTTCTGTTCCAGGCCGGCGTGAACAATCGCCTCGGCGCCATTGAAGACGGCACCACCAGCCTGGATTACGAGCCGGAGGAAATCAAGCGCAGGGGGTCGGTGCAGCCGGGCTTCGCCACGTTTTTGTGGAACAAAAACCGTCACTTCCTGGTGGACGTGCCCGGCGACAGCAACTTCAACGGCGATATGGACTACCTTCTTCAGGCCGTGGACGGCGTGGTGCTGACCATTGATGCCGTGGACGGCGTGCGGCCCCAGACGCGCAAAATCTGGTCGCACGTCAAGGCGGCGGGCCTGCCCGCCGTGGTCTTCATCAACAAGCTGGATCGCGATCTCGCCAATTTTGACATGGCGCTCAACGGGCTTTCGGCCAGCCTCGGCATGAAACCCGTGGTCTTTTACATGCCCATTCTGGAAAAGGGCGCCTTTATCGGCCTGGTTGACATTTTTGCCGAAAAGGCCCTGATCTTCGGCGAAAACGGCGACGTGACCGACGCGCCCATTCCGGCCGATCTGGCCGACGAAGCCGCGCTGCTGCGCGACACGGCCGTGGAAAACATTGCCGAATCGTCCGAAGACCTCATGAACAAATACCTCGACGAGGGCTCGCTCTCGCCCGAGGAAATCGACAGCGGCCTGCGCCACGGCGTGCTGTCCGGCGACATCGTGCCCGTGATCATCGGCGCGGCCCTGGCCAACAAGGGCGGCCGCCGCCTGCTCAACTGCGTGGACAGCCTGCTGCCCTCGCCCCTGGATCGCGCGAGCTGGATCGGAGTGAACGGAACGGACGGCGCAACGCGTCCCTCCTCGCCCGACGCCCCGGCCGCCTGCTTTGTCTTCAAAACCGTCAACGATCCGTTCGCGGGCCAGCTCAACATGCTGCGCGTGCTCTCCGGCACGATCAGCACCGAGTCCACGCTGCGCAACATGCGCTCGGAAGAGCCGGAGCGCCTCGGCAGCCTGCTTTACGTGACCGGCAAAACCCAGACGCCCTGCAAGGACGTGCTGGGCCCCGGCTCCATCGTGGCCGTGGCCAAGCTTAAAACCACCCGCACCGGCGACACGCTTTGCGACGAAAAAGCGCCCTTCGTCCTGCCCGCGCCCGCGCTGGCCCCGCAGCTCATCACCTACGCGCTGGCCCCGCAGGAAAAGGGCGACGAAGACAAAGTCTACGCCGCCGTGCAAAAACTGCTGGACGAGGACATCACGCTCAAGCTCGCGCGCGACGAGGAAAGCTCGGACATCCTGCTCTCGGGCATGGGCCAGCTGCATATTGAAATCGCCGTGGAAAAGGCGCGCCGCCGCTCCAAGGTGGACATCGTGCTCAAAACGCCCAAGGTGCCCTACCGCGAAACCGTGCGCGGCAAATGCCAGGTGCAGGGCCGCCACAAGAAGCAATCGGGCGGGCGCGGCCAGTTCGGCGACTGCTGGATCGAAATGGAAGGCCTGCCGCGCGGCAGCGGCTACGTGTACGAAGACGGCATCGTGGGCGGCGTCATCCCCCGCCAGTATATCCCGGCCATCGACAAGGGCATTCAGGAATCCGCCGCGCGCGGCTACCTGGCGGGCTACCCCGTGGTGGACTTCAAGGCGCGCGTGTACGACGGCTCGTACCACACCGTGGACTCGTCCGAAATGGCCTTCAAGGTGGCGGGCTCCCTGGCCTTCAAAAAGGGCATGGAAACCCTCAAGGCCGTGCTGCTGGAACCCGTGGCCCTGGTGACCGTCTCCATCCCCGACGCCTACATGGGCGACGTGATAGGCGACCTCTCCTCCCGGCGCGGCAAGGTGCTGGGCTCGGACTCGCAGGCCGGCGTGACCGAAATCAAGGCCCATGTGCCCATGAGCGAAGTGCTGCGCTACGCCCCCGACCTGCGCAGCCTCACCGGCGGCCAGGGCGTGTTCACCATGGAGTTCGACCACTACGACGAAGCCCCGCAGCCCGTGGTGGACAAGGTGATCGCCGAACACCAGAAGAACAGGAAAGAAGAAGAGTAAACGTCAACATCTCGTACGGGCCGCTTTTACGGGCGGCCCGCTGTCGCGCTCCCCGCTCCGGCGGGGAGTCGGCGTTTAAGTCATGTCCGTCACGCCCTGCCGGCGGCAGGCGTGGACTCTCCGGATGTCTCCGTTCGTATGCAATGCCCCCTCCCCGAAGCGAAATTTTTTTGCATCCGGCCGCGTATACAGAGCGCGCGCATTATAATGCCTCTTTTTTTGCGCCGCCTCCCCGAAAAAGAACTTGCGGATCGCAGCGCTCCAGATATAATTGTGCAAAATCCGCCGTCCGCGCGGCGACGTTCGCTTTCTCGCGCGCAGGCGGCAGGGACTGGCTCCGTATCGTGCCCGCATCACGCCGTATCAAACGGGAAGAGGGCGGCCGCGGCGCCCGGGGGAACGCTTCCGCGCGTTGCCTGACAAATTTCCGGGGGCGCGAAAGCAGCCCAAACTTCACCGCGTGCCGGCCGGAAATAGGGGCTCCGGCGTTTGACGGCGGCACGTCCGCAAGGGTCAGACCGCCTGAATGGGGCGGCTACGGGTATACGATTTGTGATTTGTTTCACTCTCGCTGCGCGTTCCGGTGCTTTTTGGGGGCTTTATGGATTCAGGCCACAATATTCTCAGGTTGATCCGCGATACGAACCCTGATCTGATTTTCTATAAGGATATAAATGGATTGTATCTTGGCTGCAATCCGAGTTTTGAGCGCTTTGCCGGCTGCAGCGAAGCGGAGCTGATCGGCAAAACCGACATGGAGATATTCAAAATCGATGCAGAGATGGCCGCGCTCTTCATGGAGGCGGATCGCCGGATCATGAACAGGCAGGTAACGGAGTCCATCGAAGAACTCATCACATACCCCGACGGCTCCACAAAATATGTGGAAACCGTCAAAACGCCCTTTATCGAAAAGGGAAAATCCATCGGCATTTTGGGCAATTCCCGCGATATTTCCGCGCGCAAGGAAAAAGAGCGCGCGGAGATGGAAGCCGACGCCTACAACAGGCTGATGCTCGATTCCTGCCCATTGGCCTGCGATGTGTGGGACGAAAATTTTCGTATGGCCGACTGCAACGAGGCGGCCGTCAAGCTGTTCGGCCTGGCGACAAAGGAAGAATACTGCGAAAATTTCTTCAGGCTTTCCGTCGATGTGCAGCCGAACGGCAGGCCTTCGCTCGAGCTGGTGACCGAATATGTCCAGGCGGCCCTCGCGGAAAACGTGCCGATTACCTTTAAATGGATGCATTGCAAGCTGAACGGCGAGCTGATCCCCTCTGAAGTCACGCTCAAAAAGGTGGATTACAAAAACAGTTTCCGCATTGTGGGCTACATACGCGACCTGCGTGACGAAATCGCCGCGGGCGAAGCGCTGCGCGAAGCGGACGCGCGCAACCAGATCATGATCGACGCGACCCACATCAGCTTCACCTTCTGGGACGCGAATTTTAACATCGTTGATTGTAACGAGCCGTCGCTCAGGCTTTTCGGCGTTGCCAGCAAAGACCAGCTGCTTGAGCATTTTTTTGATTTTTCGCCGGAGATTCAGCCGGACGGCGTAAAAACAGCCGAAAAGCACAGATTTGTGATGCAAAAAGCCCTGGAAGACGGAAAGTACACGTTTGAATGGATGCATCAAAACAGCGCCAGGGAGCCTGTGCCTACCGAAGTGACGCTGGTCAAAGTGGCGTATAAAGGGGGCTTTCGCATAGCCGGATACGCCAGAGATCTCCGGGAATACAAAGCCATGATGGCGGAGATAGAACAGGCGCGGCAGGCCGCGGAAGACAGCGCCAAGGCCAAAAGCCAGTTTCTGGCCAACATGAGCCACGAAATACGCACGCCCATGAACGCCATCATCGGCATGACAAAAATCGGCCAGGGCACCCAGGATCCGGAAAAAATGCAGTACTGCCTCGCCAGGGTCAACGAGGCTTCCCGGCATCTGCTCGTCTTGATCAACGACATTCTCGACATGTCGAAAATCGAGGCCGACAAGCTGATCCTGTCGCACGAGCCTTTTCATCTGGAAAAGATGGTGGAAACCATATGCGATGTGGTGAATGTCAAGGCGGCGGAAAAGAAAATCCAGCTTTCCGCCAACATGGACACGAATCTCCTGGGCTGGTTCCTGGGGGACGAACTCCGCCTTTCCCAGGTGATCACCAACCTGCTGTCCAATGCGATAAAATTCACCCCCGACCACGGCAAGGTCGCGCTGGAGGCGCGCCTGGAATCCGAATCGGAAACCGGGAGCACCGTTTATTTTGAGATCACCGATACAGGCATCGGGATCTCGAAGGCGCAGATGGAAAAGCTCTTTACCTCCTTTGAGCAGGCGGAAACCAACATCACGCGCCGCTACGGCGGAACCGGCCTGGGGCTGCCGCTGAGCAAAAACATCGTCGAGCTGATGGGCGGGGCGCTTGTTGTCCGCTCGACGCCGGGAGAGGGCAGCGAGTTTACGTTCTCACTTCTGTTCCCGCTGGCCGGCGACGCCGGGGCACCCGGTGACGCCGGCCGCGGGGAACCAGGGAGCATGCCGTTGTTTATCGGTGAGGCGCTGGTATGCGAGGACATGGACATCAATCTGCAAATGATCACCGCCCATTTGCACCGCGTCGGTCTGCGCGTGACGAGTGCCGCAGACGGGCAGGAGGCGCTGGAGCTTCTCGAGCGCCGCTCCGGCCGGCCGTTTGACATCATCTTCATGGATATTCACATGCCGCGGATGGACGGCTTGAGGGCGGCGGAGGCCATACAGGACATGGGCGTGACGACGCCGATCGTGGCGATGACCGCCAACGCCATGCCCGACGAACGGAAGGCCTATCTAAAAGCGGGCATGGCGGACTATATCAGCAAGCCCTTTATGGGGCGCGAGCTGTGGGCCTGTCTGCGCCGGAACCTCACGCCGGCCGCGTTTCAGCCGGTTTTGCCCGCCAGGGAAATGTCTCCGCCTGAAGCGGCGGAAACGTGGGGGCCGATCGACCGCGCGGCCGGGCTTTCGGCGTCTGCCGACAGCCCGGAGCTTTACGAGACGCTGCTGCGGGATTTTGGAAGAGAACAGCGCGACGCTTGCCGCCGCGTCCGTTCGGCGCTTGCGGCGGGAGACCGGGAGAACGCCAGGCTGACCGCCCACTCGCTGAAAAGTCT
>JAVBMS010000060.1:0-11399 GCA_031552135.1 Mailhella sp. | reverse complement strand
CACGGCGCTGGGCGGGGCCACGGCCAAGGAAGACCGCATCCGCCGGCTGATCCCGCTGTTCGAGAACGGCCGCGTGCTGTTCCGCGCCCGGATTTCCGTTCTGGACTGCGAGGGCCGCGCCCGCGACCTCACCAGCGAGTTTCTGGATCAGGAATTTGAAGCCTTTCCCGTGGCCGGGCACGACGACATGCTCGACTGCCTGGCCCGCATTGTGGATCCGGCGCTGAGCGCGGCCTTTCCGCGCGACGCCTCGCGCGGCCGCCCCCGGCGCGCCGCCAGCGGCTTTGAAAAAGAGTTTTTCCAATAACCAAGGAGGATTTTATGTGCGGATTCGGAGGGGTCAAATCCATGCCTGTGGTGCAAAAAGCGCCCACGCCGCCGCCCGTGGCCATGCCCATTGAGGCGGACGCGGACGCCAAACGCGCCGGGGAAGAGGAACGCCGCCGCCGTCGCGCCGCCAGCGGCCGCAGCGACACCATCCTGACCAGCGGTCTGGGCGCTCCGGGCGCCATGGCCGTTGGAACCAAAAAACTGCTGGGTGAATGACATGCGCCGCTTTAACCACGATGCCGGCCCCCTGGACTGGAACCAGAACGGGGCCTTGGACGGAACGCCGGAGACCGGGCAGTGCGCGCGACATGGCAGCAATGGCGGCAATGGCCGCGAGGATCGCGTCCGCCGCCTGGAACGCCGCCTGGCCGATCTGGAGCGCGAACGCGGCTCCTGGGAAGCCCAGTGGCGGGATCTGGCGCGCCATTTTCTGCCCAGCCGCTCGCGCTGGCTGGAGCAGGACGGCGGCCACGACAAACGCAACACCCACCTTTACGACTCCACGGGCCGCCTGGCCGTGCGCACGCTGGCCTCGGGCATGCAGGCGGGGCTGACCAGCCCCTCGCGGCCCTGGTTCCAGCTCAGCCTCAGCGACGAGGGCATGGGCGGCACCGAGGAAGGCAAGGCCTGGCTGCACGCGCTGTATACGCGGATGCTGGGCGTGTTCCGCGGTTCCAACTTCTACGAGCAGATCCACACGCTGTACAGCGAGCTGGCCGTGTTCGGCACCGCCTGCATGCTGCTGGAAGAGGACGAGGGCCGCGTGGCGCGCTTTTGCACGCTCAGCGCTGGCGAATATGTGCTGGACGTGGACGCCCTCGGCCGCGTGAACACGCTGCTGCGCCGGGTGCGCATGACGCCCGCGCAGATTGCCGAAGCCTGGCCCGAATCCTGCCCCGGCTTCGTGCGCGAACTGGCCGCCCGCAACGATCCCGGCCGCCTGGAAATCCTGCACGCCGTGGAGCCCAACCCCGGCTGGCGGGATGACGGCCCGGCCAACGGCCCGGCGCGGCCCTGGCTTTCCACCTATCTCATGATGGCCGGCAACCGCGAGGTGCTGGAAGAGTCGGGCTATTACGAGTTCCCCGCGCTGTGCCCGCGCTGGGAAACCGCCAGCGGCGAGGTTTACGGCCGCAGCCCGGCCATGGACGCCCTGGCCGACTGCCGCATGTTGCAGCGCCTGGCCAAGGACGGCCTGGAAGCGCTGGAAATGGAAGTGCGGCCGCCGCTCAACATCAGCACCGGCGGCAACGAGCCTGTGGACATCTCGCCCGCCGCGCTCAACTACCTGCCCCCGGCGGCCATGGGGCAGCAGGTGGTCAGCCCGCTCTACCAGGTGCGGGCGAACCTTCAGGCGCTCGAAAGCTACAAGGCCGCCATCCAGACCCAGATCCGCGAGGCGCTCTTCAACAACCTCTTCCTCATGCTGATCGGCGTGGACAAACGCATGACAGCGGCCGAGGTGGCCGAACGCAGCTCGGAAAAAATGCTCATGCTCGGCCCCGTGCTCGACCGTATGCGCTCCGAGCTGTTCCAGCCGCTGATCGAGCGGGCCGGCGGCATCCTGCGCCGCCGGGGCCTGGTGCCGCCCATGCCGCCCGCGCTGCGCGGCCAGGGACTGAACATCGAGTTCGTTTCCGTGCTGGCCCAGGCCCAAAAGCAGTCGGGCATCGCGGCCATCAGCCAGCTCATGCTCAGCGTGGGCGAAATGGCCCGCGTGGCCCCCGACGTGGTCGACAAAATAGACGGCGACGAAACCGTGGACGAAATCGCCCTCATGCTCGGCGTGCCGCCGCGCCTGATCCGCTCCGACGCGGCCGTGGCCGAAATGCGCCAGACCCGGGGCAAGGCGGCCGAACAGCGGGCCACGCTCGAAACGCTGCGCGCCGGCGTGGAAATAGCGCGGGACGGGGCCAAAGCCGTCAAGGAAGCCGGCGACAACCCGGCCCTCGGCGGGGCGCTGGCCGCGCTGTCCGGCCTGGCCGCCCCGGCTCCGAACAATGCGGGCGATGAGGGCAATCCGGGCGCTCCGGGTGTTCCGGATGCTGCCGGCGTTCCGGATGTTCCGGACGCCGCCCCGCCCGAGGCGGACGGAGGCGCGGCATGAGCCGCGACCCCGCGCGCAGGGAACAGATGCTTGCCGATTGGCGCGCCGTACTGGCCATGCCCCAGGGACTGCGCGTGATCGTCAACCTTTACGCGGCCACGGGCGGACTCGGCGTGGCCCTTGGAGGCTCCGACACGCATTTCACCGCTTTTCAGGAGGGAAGACGGGCGGTCGGGGACTTCATCATCCGTCAGGTGGGCGCGGCAGCGCCCGACAAACTTGCCACCCTTATCCTGCGAGGAATGGAACATGGATCAGGACATCACGACGACGCCCGAAACGACGGGCAAAACGCCTGAAACCACGGGCACCGTGCTGACCGCGGAACTGGCCGAAATCGGCAACCTGGTGCCCGACGGCCCCGAGGGCTACGGCCTCACCTATCCCGACGACGCCGTTGTGGACAAGGAACTGGCCGAGGACTTCTGCCGCGCCGCGCACCGCATGGGCCTCAACCGCGCGCAGGCCCAGGAGTTGGCCTCGCTGTACGCGGGCTACGTCAGCGACTTCGAGGCCCGCCAGCACGAAAGCGTGCTCAAAAGCGCGGCGGAATGGGCCGACAAAATCCGCTCGCGCCCCGCGTTCGACAAGGAGCTGGGCCACGCGCGCCGCGCGCTCTCCTCCTACGGCAGCAACGACTTGATCGACGTGCTCAACCAGAGCGCGCTGGGCTCGCATCCCGCCGTGTTCGACTTCATGGCGGCCGTGGGCAAGGCGCTGGCCGAGCCGGGCTTCCGGGGCGACGGCGCCAACCGCGCCCCGCTGA
This sequence comes from Mailhella sp., assembly GCA_031552135.1. Taxonomy (GTDB): domain Bacteria; phylum Desulfobacterota; class Desulfovibrionia; order Desulfovibrionales; family Desulfovibrionaceae; genus Mailhella. The sequence continues at coordinate 8,196 of JAVBMS010000060.1, read as the reverse complement.
CCGTGGAAAAAATTCTCTATCCCAACATGAAGTAAATCGCGCCTTGCCTTTGCACAGGCAACGTTCCTCAAAGCATTTCAGCTTTGAAATGCTCTTAACCCCAACCCAAGGAGTCACCATGCCCGCGTTTGAAACCCAGTCCTACACCCTGGCCGATCTGGCCAAGCGTTCCGGCTCCGACAGCAAAGTGCCCGCCATTGTGGAAATCCTCACCCAGACCAACGAAATCCTGGAAGACATGCCCTTTATGGAGGGCAACCTGCCCACGGGCCACAAGACCATCATCCGCACCGGCCTGCCCAGGGTGGCCTGGCGCAAGCTCAACTACGGCGTGCCGCAAAGCCGCAGCGCCACGCAGGCCGTGGTTGACACCTGCGGCATGCTCGAAGCCTACGCCGAAATCGACAAGGCTCTGGTCGAGCTTAACGGTAACAGCGGCAGCTTCCGCCTGGCCGAGGATCGCGCCTTTCTTGAGGCCATGAATCAGGAAATGGCCGCCACCCTGTTCTACGGCGATACCGCCAAGAATCCCGAGCGCTTCCTGGGCCTCGCCCCGCGCTTCTCCACGCTCGACACGGCCAAGGCCGCCAACGCCGCCAACATCATCAACGCCGGCGGCACGGCCTCGGGCGCGCTCACCAGCGCCTGGCTGATCTGCTGGGGCGATCAGACCGTCCACGGCATCTACCCCAAGGGCAGCAAGGCCGGCTTCACCCACGACGACCTCGGCAACCAGACGCTCGAAGACGCCGAAGGCGGCAAGTACCAGGGCTACCGCACGCACTACAAGTGGGACATCGGCCTCACCGTGCGCGACTGGCGCTATGTGTCGCGCGTGGCCAACATCGACCTGGCCGCCATCACCGACGACAAGCTGATCGAATGCCTGATCAACGCCGTGGAATGCCTGCCCAGCCAGAAGCTCGGCCAGCCCGTCCTCTACATGAACCGCCAGTTGCGCACCCGCCTGCGCAACGCCCTGCGGCGCGGCCCCAACGTGCACCTCACCATTGCCGAAGCCGGCGGCAAGCCCGCCCTCAGCTTTGACGAAGTGCCCGTCAAGCGCTGCGACTCCCTCACCTGCACCGAAACCAAACTGGCCTGAACCAAAGGAGACTCCCTCATGTACATCGACAAGAAAAATATGTTCTCCGACAAGCAGTCCGTCACCGTCACCGCCTCGTCCGCCAGCGTGGTCGATCTCGCGGCCGGCGACGCGGGCCTCTCCGCCAACCTCTTTGTGGGCGCGGACGGCTTTTCCGGCACCGGCAGCCTGGTGGTGGAACTGCTCACCGCCGACAGCGCCGACGCCCCCGCCACCCTCAACGCGCCCGTCACCATCGCCACCTTCCCCGTGAGCAACACCGCAATCAAGGCGGGCGGGCTGATCGTGGCCGCAGGGCTGCCGCGCGGCATGAAGCGCTACGCCGGGCTCAAGTACACCGTTACCGGCACGCTCACCGGCGGCCTGATCAGCTCCGGCATCGTGATGGATCTGTAGGGATTATCTGGGGAGGCTTCTCGCCTCCCCAGACCCCTCCGGCAGGGGGCTGAGCCCCCTGCACCCCGCATAATGTCCGGGCGGCGCGTGCTTTTTCCGCATCCACCCCGCCGCCCGTTCACCGACAGAGCGCGTGGAACGCGCGCATGATCCCGGCCGGCAGGCCGGAGGGGCCGCTGATAGCGCGCGAGGCAACGCCGAGGCGCGCGTGGAGAGGTCAAACTACCTTCGGCCCCGAGAGCGCGTGTTCTGTAAGAACCGCGCGTCATCTGGAAGGTTAAGACGTACTAGCTACACGGACTCCCCTCAGCGGGCACATCCGGGCAAACGCCTTCCTTATTTCATGTATTTACCGCGAGCGCAGCTCGCCAGGCCGCCAACGGCGGCTCTTCAATCCTCTTACCGCGCGCAGCGCACCAGTCGCCGCAGGCGACCTCTTAAACTCCCCTTTCCCCCTTCCAACAAAGGAATACGCCATGCGATCTCTCATCAGCATTTACAACATGGCGCTGGCCCGCCTCGGCGGCAACCAGTTCGACCGTCTGAACACGCCGGACGAAGAAAACGCCGTGGCCACCCTGTGCCGCACGCTTTACCCGCATGTGCTGGAGATGGCCCTGGCGCACAGCGAGTGGGCGTTTGCCCGCAAGAGCGCGCGATTGGCGCTGAAGCCGGAGCAGGAGCCTGATCCGTACGCGCCGTTCCGCCATGCGCTGCCCGCGGACTGCATCCGGCCTGTGGAGCTGCGCGATGCGGGCGAGGCGCCGGTGCCCTTCGCCATTTCGGGCCGGGACGTGCTGAGCGCCGTGGCCGACGCCAGCCTCAGCTATGTGGCGCGTCTGGACGATCCTTCGGCCTGGCCGCCCGCCTTTGCCGACGCCGTGGCCTGGGGCCTGGCGGCCGAGCTGTCCACGGCGCTGGTTAACGATGCGCGCCGCCAGCAGGCCTACACGCAGCAGGCGCGGCAGGCGCTGGACTATGCGGCGGCTGTGGAACGCAACAGCCAGAAGCCCCGGCGTCCGGCCTCGCCCTGGCTGGCGAGCAGGGGGTGAGCCATGACGATGACGTTGCAGGGATCGTTCACGTCGGGCGAGCTGTCGCCTTCGCTCACGGCGCGGCTGGATTTGTCCAAGTACGGGCAGGGCTGCAAGCTGCTGCGCAACATGCTGGTGCAGCCGCACGGCGGCGCTACCAAGCGGCCGGGTTTTCTGCTGGTGGACGAGCTGCCCGGCGAAGCCGCGCCCGTGCCCTTTGTGTTCAATGTGGAGCAGGCCTATGTGCTGCTGTTCGGCGAGGGCTGGCTGCGCGTGGCCACGCCGGACGGCCCGGTGCTGGGCGCGGACGGCGCGCCGTATCAGATGGAGTCGCCTTACTCGCTGGCCGACGCGCGCGAGCTGAGCTTCGCCCAGAGCGCGGACGTGCTGTTCCTGGCCTGCCGCAATGTGCGGCCGCACAAGCTCAAGCGTTATGGCCACGCGGACTGGCGCTTTGAGGCCATGGATTTTGCGCCGCCGCTGGCGCCGCCGGCCTGGGAAACGCAAGCCGCGACCACAACGCAGACAACGTACGCCCTGGCCTACCCTTCGGGCACGGCCTTTGCGCAGACCGGCGGAACATGGGAGTACGATCCCGTGGTTTTTGTGCCGATACACGAAAACCTCCACCGCGCCACCACCACGCAGAGCCCCACGGCGGAGCCCGCGCTGCGTTTTGTCAACGGGGCCAGGGATTCGGCCGGCGCGGTTTCGGCCGCCCAGCTCGTCACGCCGTACAGCTACCAGATAACGGCCGTGGATGCGGACGGCAACGAAAGCGAGGCTTCGGCAACGGCGGATATCACCGGGCCGTCGAGCAACAACTGGCAGGCGGGCGACTACATCACGCTGCGCTGGCGGGCCGTGCCGGGCACGGTGGAATACCGGGTGTACAAGGGAGAATTTGGCGGCAGGCCGGGTTTTATCGGCACGGCGGGCGGGCTGGAGTATCGCGATCACAACGCCCTGCCCGCGCTGTCGGACGGCCCGCCCGTCTGGCGCGATCCGTTTCCGGACGGCGATTACCCGGCCGTGGTCTGCTTTTTTGAGCAGCGCTTGGTGTTCGCTTCCACGCCCGGCCGCCCCCAGACGCTGTGGATGAGCCGCAGCGGCGACTACGACAATTTCTCCGCTTCGTCGCCGCTCAAGGCCGACGACGGCCTGGAACTGACCATAGCCAGCAACGAGGTTTCGCGCATGTGCTGGATGGTGGCCCTGCGCTCGCTGGTGCTGGGCTCCAGCGGCATGGAGTGGGAAATAGCCAGCGCGGAGGGCGCGTTTTCGGCCCGCACGGCGCGGGTTTCGCCGCAGAGCTACCGGGGCAGCGCCGCGCTGCGCGCGCTGATTATCGACAACACCATTGTCCACATCACGCGGTCCGGCAACGAAGTGCGCGACTTCAAGTACGATTTCGGCTCGGATTCTTACGCGGGCAGCAGCCGCACCATCCTGGCCGAGCATCTTTTTGAGGGGCATCGCCTGCTTTCGTGGGCGTACCAGCCCTCGCCGGACTCGATCATCTGGGCCGTGCGCGACGACGGCGTGCTGCTGGGCATGACCGTGCAGGCCGAGCACGAGGTGTTCGCCTGGCATCAGCACCACACGGACGGCGCATTTTGCGCCGTGTGCTGCATCCCCCACGGCGTGCACGATGATCTGTTCGCCGTGATCCGGCGCGGCGCGGCCTGGCGGCTCGAAAAACTGGCCGCGCGCTGCGGCGATGCGCCCATGTATCTGGACAGCGCCCTGACGTACAGCGGCCCGCCCGTGACCGCGCTCAGCGGCTTGGAGCATCTGGAGGGCCGCACGGTGGGCGTGGCGGCGGACGGCGCGGCCCTGGCCCCGCGCGTGGTGGCGGGCGGGCGGATAGCGCTGGACGGCCCGGCCTGCCGCGTGGCCGTAGGCCTGCCCTATACGGCCGATCTGGAAACCATGCCCGTGGAGATTATGGGCCCGGCCGGGCCCAGCGTGGGCCGCAAAAAATACATCAACGCGGTCAACGTGCTGTTCAAGGAAACCGTCACGGCCAGGGTGGGGGGCGACTTTTCGCGCATGGAAACCTACCGCGCGCGTTCCGTCGAGCCCTACGGCCAGGGCCTCGCGCCCTATTCGGGCGCGCACCGCTTCATCCTGCCCACGCACGCGGTCAATACCGCCACCGTGTGCATACGCAGCGACAGCCCGCTGCCCATGACCGTGCTGGCCATCATGCCGGAGGTGGACGCGCGATGAGCGGCAATAAGCAGGATCCGCGCGGCGTCTGGCGCGTTGAGCGGGCCGAGGCGGCGCACATTCCGGCCATTGCGGCGCGGATGCGCGCTTCCGACCGGCGCGAGGTATGGGCCTCGCACCGCCACACGCCGTCCGAGGCGCTGCAAAACGCGCTGGCCCGCTCCGAGCTGGCCTGGACGTGCCTTGTGCGCGGCGAGCCCGCCCTGATGTGGGGCGCGGGCGACGCCGGAGCCCGGAACACCGGCTCGCCCTGGCTGCTTGGCACGGCGGACATCGACCAGGTAAGCCGGGAGTTTTTGCGGCAAAGCCGGGACTATGTGGCGCGGATGCACGAGCGCTTTCCCCGGCTGGAAAACTGTGTGCATCACGCCAACCGGCCCAGCATACGCTGGCTGCGCTGGTGCGGCTTTACCGTGGAAAGCGCGAACCCCGCGCGCGTTGTGTCCATCCACGGAGAACCCTTTTTCCGATTCTGGAGGTTCAGATAATGTGCGAACCCATCTCTACGGGCATCCTCAGCGGCCTTAACGTGTTCAGCGGCCTTAACAGCGGTCTGCAACAGGAGCGCGCCGCGCGCGAGGCGGCAAAACAAAGCGCCGAAATGGCCGCCAACGACGCGGCCCTTAAACGGCAGCAGGCCCAGAACGAAATCGCCAAGGGCGTGGAAGAACGCTCGCGCCACATGCGGGCCGGACTGCTGGCCCAGGGCGAGGCCCGCAACGACCTCGCCGCCGGGGGCTTTGCGCTCGACAGCGGCAGCAATCTCTCGCTGCTGGCCGACTCGGCGGAGGAAATCCAGCACGGCGCGAGCCGCATCAACCAGAACGCCGCACAGAACGCCTGGCAGTATCTGGCCGGCGCGGCGGGCGACGACAACCGCCAGATCCAGTACCAGAACCAGGCCGCGCGGGCTTCGGACGGGCGGCTGGGCCTGCTGCTGGACACGGCGAGCAAAACCGCGAACAGCCTCGCCGAGATCAACAAGGGCCTGCGGCCCAAGGACAAAACTTAGCGCCGCAAGCGCGGCAAACGGCGCGCGATGTCAACATCCATGCGCTTCAAGGAGGATTTATGGCGCTGTCCACGCGCATCACCAAGGTGCATTACGTCGGAACCGGCGAGGCCGTGCTGTTTCCCGGCCCCTTTCCCGTCCACGATCCCGCGCATGTCCGCGTGTTTATGCCGGAGGCGGACGGCGCGCGGGAGATCACGTCGGGCTTCTTTGTGGAGATGGAAGCGGGCGGCCAGTGCTCGGTGATCTTCGCCGAGCCCGTGGCCGCCGGGCAACAACTCACCGTGGCCCGCATCCTGCCCTACGATCAGCCGCTCGACCTCGAAAACGGCGGCGCGTTCAACGCGGAGGAGGTGGAAATCACCTTTGACAACAACGTGATGCAGCACCAGCAGCTGGCGGAGGAGCTTGGCCGCTGCTTCAAGGCCAGCATCACCTACAACGGCGCCATTCCCACGGCCGAAGAATTTCTCGCGGACGTGGAGCGCATCATGCAGCGGGCCGAAAGCGCCGCCGTCACGGCGGAGGATCTGGCCCGGCAGGCCACAGCGCACCTGGAAACGGTGGAAAGCCATGTTCTGGGCCTGCGCACGCTGGGCGTCGCGCTGGAAAGCGCCCCCGCCGGGCAGGCGGCGTCCGTTTCGTACCAGCCGCAAAGCAATATGCTGACGCTGCGCGTGCCGCCCGGCCCGGCCGGCGAGACAGGCGCGCAGGGGCCCGTGGGGCCGCAGGGGCCGCAAGGCGAACGCGGCGAAGCCGGCCCGACAGGGCCGGCCGGGCCTCCGGGCCAGGCGCCGCGCGTGGACGCAATCGATTGCGGCGGCGCGTGGTTCACCCAGATAACCGTTATCGACGCCGGGCGCGCATCCGGTTTTTAAGGAGTTTGTATGCCCACCTATCACATCCAATTCCGCCGCGACACGGCGGCCGCCTGGAGCGCGGCCAACCCCGTGCTGCTGGAAGGCGAGCAGGGCCTCGTCCTGAACAACGGACAAGGCGGCGAACCCGTTCTTTTTAAAATCGGCGACGGCGTCAGGCACTGGAACGATCTGCCGTATGTTTCCGGCCCTCCCGGCTCTCCCGGCCTCCAGGGCCCGGCGGGAAACCCCGGCCCGGCGGGCCCCGGCGGAGTGCAGGGCCCCAAGGGCGACAAGGGCGACACGCCTCCGCTCTCCGACAGCGTAACCAGCCCCGATTCCGGCGTGGCCGCCAGCTCCAGGGCCGTCAAAACAGCGCACGACGCGGCAACGGCGGCGCAAAGCAAAGCGGACGCGGCCCTGCCGGCCGCGGGCACGGCGGCGGCGGCCCTCAGGCTGGCGACCGCGCGCGCCGTGCGCGTCGACTTGTCCAGCGCGGCAACGGCGGCGTTTGACGGCTCGGCCGACATCACGCCCGGCGTGACCGGCGTGCTGGGCATTGCCAACGGCGGCACCGGAACGACGACGGGGGCCAGGGCGTTCGTCAGCGGAGAAATCCGCCTGTGGCCGTTCCGCGCTTCCGAACTTCCTTCCGGCTGGTATTTCTGCAACGGCGACCAGTACGCGACGTCAAGCGCCGTTGGCCAGGAGCTGGCCGCCCTGTCGGCCGCCTTCAGGAGCGATTGGGGCATCAGCGTCGCCGGCGGCAAAATTAACCTGCCCAAGCTGTTCCACACGGACGGGCGCGGCTGCTTTCTGCGCGCCGTGGACGGCACAACGCGGCAGGTAGGGACGCTGGAAGGTGACGCCATTCGGGATATTACGGGCGCCATCTGGTATTTATTCGGCCTGAATGCCGACGGGAATGGCGCGTTTGGCAGAAGGGGCTCTTGGATTCCTGGGAGCTACGGGGGCACCGGCCCGCTTTGGGAACTCGACTTCAAAGCATCGCGTGTGGTGCCCACCGCCCCTGAAAACCGCCCTCTCAACATGGGCATGACACCGGCCATCTACCTCGGAGTGTAAATCATGAGCGAATACAACCACTATTTTGACGCAACGCATCCCCTGCGGCCGTACACCCATTCTCTGCCCGCCAACCCGGAGAGCTTTCCGCCGGAAGACGCCCTGCGCGGCGAAGCCCCGGAACGCGCTCCCGGCTATTGGCCCTGCATGGAGGGCGGCGCGTGGCAACAGGTGGAGGATTATCGCGGCCGGGAAGGTTGGGTGAACGGCGAGCCTAGCACCATAGCCGATCTCGGCCCCCTGCCGGACGGCTGGAGCGACACGCCCCCGCCGCCCACGCTGGCCGAAGTCCGCGCCCGGGCGCTGGAAACCCTGCGCCTGAAAAAATGGGACGCCAAAAACGCGGGCATCCGCGTGAACGGCATCGCCATCGACACCGACGACCGTGGCCAGGCCACGATTTCCGGCGCGGTGATGAACGTCATGCTCGACCCCGCGTTCACCGCGCGCTGGAAAACCGCCGCTGTGGACGCA
>JAVBMS010000013.1:0-6219 GCA_031552135.1 Mailhella sp. | reverse complement strand
TCGGCTGCTACGACAAAGCCTGGATGATCCGCTTAAAACCCGATCCCGACGATCGCGCCGGCCTGCACACCACCGCCGACTACCGGGCCTTCCACAACATTTAAGAGCGGGGGGAGGCCCCGCCTCCCCACACCCCTCCGGCCGGGGCCCCGGGCCCCTGCACCCCGCACTGCCGAAAACCCCGCGCGAAAGCGCGGGGTTTTCGGCATATTGGAGCGCCGGAAGGATTCCTTGCGCGGAGCGTTTCCGTGGGCGGAGGGCTAGAGCATTTTCACGTTGAAAATGCTCACGGAACCGAGCGCAGCGAGGTTCCGCCGCGAAGCCGGCGTAGCCGCGATTCACTCGCGGCGTAAGGCGCCGGCGGAGGCGTGAAACTTAAGCACCAGAACGCGGTAGCCGTAGCCGCAAAGCGGCGTACGGATAGCGACAGCATAGATATCGTGTCCAGCCTATGTATCATCTCAAAGTTAAACTGCTCTAGCGTTTTGTGGGCAGGGGGATGCCCAGCGCCTTCATGCGGCTGCGCAGCGTGGCGGGGGAAATGCCCAGCGCCGCGGCCGCGCCGTTTTTGCCCTGCACGCGCCAGCGGCTCCGCTCCAGCGCTTCCCGGATTTCTCCGGCCATGGCCGGGCCGGGCCGGGCGCGGGTTCGCCTCGGCCGCGCGGCCTTGTCGCGCCCTTCCTCAAACGTCACCGCCTCCGCGCCTTCGCCCGCGCTCTGCAAAACGGCCCGCTCCACCGCGTAGCGCAGTTGGCGCACGTTGCCCGGCCAGGGTAGCGTCATCAGCCGCCGCACCTCGCTTCCGGCAAGCGGCGGCGGCGAGGCCAGGCTGAATTTTTGCGCGTAGTATTTGTAAAAATACTCCACCAGCACGGGAATATCCTGCGGGCGCCCGGCCAGCGCCGGAATGGAAATGGGGTAGACAAAAAGCCGGTAGCACAGATCTTCCCGAAACTCCCCCTCTTCCACCATGCGCCAGAGATCGCGGTGGGTGGCCGCCACCACCCGCACGTCAAGGCGGATAAGCCCGTCGCCGCCCACCCGGCGGATTTCCTGCGACTCCAGCACCCGCAGCAACCGGACTTGCGCGCTTTTGGAAAGCTCGCCAATTTCATCCAGGTAAATGGCGCCGCCCTGCGCCTGCTCAAAATAGCCCTTGCGCGTGGCCACCGCGCCGGTAAACGCGCCTTTCTCAAAGCCGAACAGCTCGCTGTCCAGCAGGGTTTCGGGTATGGCGCCGCAGTTGACCTTGACCAGCGGCTTGTCCCGGCGGGGCGACAGCGCGTGCAGCATGTCGGCCGCCAGCTCCTTGCCCGAGCCGGTAGGCCCCTGGATCAGCACCGTGCTGGAGGCGGGGGCCGCGATTTCCATGCGCCGCACAACATCCCGCAAGCCGGGGCAACGCCGCAGCAGCGCCTCGGGCGAGGAGGGCAGGGCGTCGTCCGTCGCCAGCACAAGATGCGGCTCCGGCCCGCTGCGCATGAAGGCCTCCGCCATTTGTTGCAGCAACGGCCGCAGATCAAGCAGCAACTGGCGGTGCTCCTCGGCAAAAACATGCTTCTTGCGCGACATCAAAAGGAAAATGTGAACAATATGATTTGATTCCGAATGGATAATCGTCAGAGTCATAAAGGAGGAAAAATCCAAAGAAAGCTGGCCGATATATTTCAGCGTTTCATCTTTAACGTCTTCAGAGTCAATATCGTTAATAAAAGCGGAATGCGTATTGTTTTCCGATTTGCTCAAAATTTCCATGATCGGCAAAACAACATCAATCTGTTTTGAATACCTGTAGTTGCTGTAGGTGTTGGACAGGTATTCCATAACGATGTTCATGACCATATTGTCGCGGTCAACGTAGTAATACAGCATGTCGTCAAACGGAATATTGTCCTTCATATAGGAAAACAGGCTGTAAATGCCGTCTTCCAGGCTCATGCCGCGCAGCAGGGCCGAGGCCAGCCTGCCGTAGCAGTCGCCAGCTATTTGCGTTGTCATGCTGTTTCTCCCGCGCGGCTGCCGCGCGTTTTCCGCCATTGTGGCGGAGGCTCGACAATAGTATCGTGCCCACGATTAAATTATGTACGAGGGCGAAATTGTTTGCAAGAAAAAATTGTTGCGCACGATAACGGAAATTTGCGCCGCCCGGGCGCCCTAACTACACGAAATATCACCTGCTCTTCAAAGGCACGCTTCTTGCTAATCTATCATGCCATGCGCGCGGGCGCTCAAGCCGCAAACAACACCGCACAAAGGACAGCATGATGAAAAAAAACGCCATTGTGGTCATGTTCGACAGCCTGCAATTCAATTACCTGGGCTGTTACGGCAACGACTGGATCAAAACGCCCAACTTCGACCGCTTCGCCCGCGAAGGCGTGCTGTTTGAAAACTGCTACACCGAAGGCCTGCCCACCGTGCCCTGCCGCCGCGCCATGCACACCGGCCGCTACACGCTGCATAAATCCGGCTGGGTGGCCATCACCATGGAAGACACCACCATCGCCGACCTCTGCTGGGGCCGCCCCATCGACACCGCCCTCATTTTCGACTGCCCCATGTACCGCCTGCCCAAGTTCGGCTACACGCGCGGCTTCGACAAGGTGTGGTTCACCCACGGCCATGAGGCCGACGACTATTTCTACCAGACCGATCCGCTGATCCACAAAGATCCCCGCGACTATCTGGAAGATTCCGTCATGGCCGTGGCCGACAAGGTGCTGGGCGAAAAGGTGATCGAGCCCCTGCTGGAGGAAATGAGCAACTACCTCAAGCAGCGCCAGTACTGGAAGAGCGAGGAAGACCGCTACGTGGCCCGCACCATGCGCAAGGCCGTTGAATACCTTGAGCAGGTGGATCGCAACAAGCAGTTCTTCCTGTGGGTGGACAGCTTTGATCCGCACGAGCCCTGGGATCCGCCGTCAGTTTACATGGACTTTCCCTGCCCCTACAACCCGGATTACAAGGGCAAGGATCAGTTCCTGCCCATCATGTGCATGGTGGAAGGCGTGTACACCGAGCCCGAGCTGCACCACGTGCGCATGCTCTACGCCGAACTCGTCACCCTGTGCGACAAATACTTCGGCATCCTGCTCGACGCCATCCGCCGCCTGGGCTTTGAAGAAAACACGCTGGTCATGCAGGTTTCCGACCATGGCGAACCTCTGGGCAACGCCGAGCACGGCCACGGCCTCATGCGCAAAATCCGCCCCTGGCCGTATGAAGAACTGGCCCACGCGCCCATGATGCTGCGCGGCCCCGGCATCCCGGCGGGCGTGCGCTGCCCGGCCTTTGTGCAGTCCTGCGACGTGGCCCCCACGGTGTGCGACTGGCTGGGCATCGGCGTGCATCCCTCCATGCACGGCAAGAGCCTGCTGCCCCTGGCCATGGGCGAGGTCAGCAAGGTGCGCGACTTCTCCATCGCCGGCTACAACAAGTTCTCCTGGGCGCTGTATAACGACGACTGGAGCTACATCCACTGGAAGAAGAAGGGCGACGAAGGCGAAAAGAACGCCGACATGATGTACGGCATCTACGTCGAGGGCATTGCCGAAGCGGGCAAGGGCGCCGGCACGCTGAGCAAGAAGTCGCAGGAAACCGTCGAGTCCTCCGAGGCCATGCGCAAGTACAAGGAAGCCGCCAGCCTGGACGGCGAGGAACAGTGGACGTGCACGCCCGGCGCTTCCGCCGACGTGCCCGCCAAGGACGAACTGTACGACCGCAGGAAGGATCCCTTCCAGCTCAACAACGTGATCGACCAGCACAAGGATGTGGCTGTCAAGCTTTACAAGCAGCTCACCACCTTCATGCAGGATTTGATCGAGAGCTAAGCCGCCTCCCCGGAGTCGCCAACGCGAACAAACAAACAAGCCCCACGGTTCCGCCGCGGGGCTTGTTTGGCTTAAGGCGAATCAGCAAAAGAGGTGACATTTCTCAACGCTTGCGCTATGTCTCACTCCATAGGCACAGTGGATTATATTGTTTTTCGCAAAAGCAAAAAAACTCAACCAAATCAAGGAAAAGCGTTATGAAAAATGCCATTGTGGTCATGTTCGACAGCCTGCAATTCAATTACCTGGGCTGTTACGGCAACGACTGGATCAAAACGCCCAACTTCGACCGCTTCGCCCGCGAAGGCGTGCTGTTTGAAAACTGCTACACCGAGGGCCTGCCCACCGTGCCCTGCCGCCGCGCCATGCACACCGGCCGTTACACGCTGCAAAAGTCCGGCTGGGTGGCCATCACCATGGAAGACACCACCATCGCCGACCTTTGCTGGGGCCGGCCTATCGACACCGCGATTATCTTCGACTGCCCCATGTACCGCCTGCCCAAGTTCGGCTACACGCGCGGCTTCGACAAGGTGTGGTTCACCCACGGCCATGAGGCCGACCACGACTTTTACGACACCGACGCCCTGATCCACAAAAAGCCCGAAAACTACCTGGAAGACCGCGTCATGGACGTGGCCGACAAGGTGCTGGGCGAAAAGGTGATCGGCCCCCTGCTGCACGAAATTTCCTCCTACCTCAAGCAGCGCCAGTACTGGAAGAGCGAGGAAGACCGCTATGTGGCCAAAACCATGCGCAAGGCCATAGAATACCTTGAGCAGGTGGATCGCAACAAGCAGTTCTTCCTGTGGATCGACAGCTTTGATCCGCACGAGCCCTGGGATCCGCCTTCGGTCTACATGGACTTTCCCTGCCCCTACAACCCGGATTACAAGGGCAAGGATCAGTTCCTGCCCATCATGTGCATGGTGGAAGGCGTGTACACCGAGCCCGAGCTGCATCATGTGCGCATGCTCTACGCCGAACTCGTCACCCTGTGCGACAAATACTTCGGCATCCTGCTCGACGCCATCCGCCGCCTGGGCTTTGAAGAAAACACGCTGGTCATGCAGGTTTCCGACCACGGCGAGCCTCTGGGCAACGCCGAGCACGGCCACGGCCTGATGCGCAAAATCCGCCCCTGGCCCTACGAAGAACTGGCCCACGCGCCCATGATGCTGCGCGCCCCCGGCATTAAAGCCGGCCAGCGCTGCGCGGCCTTTGTGCAGTCCTGCGACGTGGCCCCCACGGTGTGCGACTGGCTGGGCATCGGCGTGCATCCCGCCATGCAGGGCAAAAGCCTGCTGCCCCTGGCCCGGGGCGAGGTCAAAAAGGTGCGCGATTTCTCCATCGCCGGCTACAACAAGTTCTCGTGGGCGCTGTATAACGACGACTGGAGCTACATCCACTGGCTCAAAAAGGGCGACGAGGGCGAAAAGAACGCCGAACTCGGCTACGCCATCTACGGCCAGGGCATGGAAGAAGCCGCCGCCAGCGTGCTGGCCGGCAGCTCGCTGACCGAAATGATCAACGACATCGACCCCGCCCAGGCGGAAGCCCTGCGCAAGTACAAGGAAGCCGCCAGCCTGGACGGCGAGGAGCAGTGGACGTGCACGCCCGGCGCTTCCGCCGAGGTGCCCGCCAAGGACGAACTGTACAACCGCAAGACGGATCCCTTCCAGCTGAACAACGTGATCGACCAGCACAAGGACGTGGCCGGCAAGCTGTACAACCAGCTCAACACCTTCATGCAGGATCTGGTCAACAGCTGACCCTAACAGGAGGCCCCTGAAAGGGCGTCCCGGCAACATCAAAGCCTCACGGCCATGCCGTGGGGCTTTTTTCGTGGGGCAGGCTGGTGCCGCCGCTATGTGATATTCTTATCAAAGTCAGCGCTCTAACGCCAGCCCGCGCATATTGTTGCTTTCTATCTGATTATCTTGCTCGAATTATTTTAATGCGGCGCGAGGAAGTGACTTTTTTTGCGCTCCAGGCTATACAAAAAGAGTTACGGGATTATATTGTTCCTGTTTTTCACAAAATACCTGGTTTCTCACGGCGGGCGGGCCTCCGTTCAAAACACGCCCCGGCCGCCGCGTCATCCGGCAACCTCAAACGTCAAAAGGTGCACCATGATCAAAAATGCCATCGTCATCATGTTCGACAGCCTGCAATTCAACTATCTGGGCTGTTACGGCAACACCTGGATCAAAACGCCCAACATGGATCGCCTGGCCCGCGAAGGCGCGCTGTTTGAAAACAGCTACACCGAGGGCCTGCCCACCGTGCCCTGCCGCCGCGCCATGCACACCGGCCGCTACACGCTGCAAAAGGCCGGCTGGGTGGCCCTGACCATGGAAGACACCATGATCTCCGACCTCTGCTGGGG
>JAVBMS010000023.1:0-19401 GCA_031552135.1 Mailhella sp. | reverse complement strand
TACGGCTACCGCGTTCTGCCGCTTAAGTTTCACGCCTCCGCCGGCGCTTTACGCCGCGAGTGAATCGCGGCTACGCCGGCTTCGCGGCGGAACCTCGCTCCGCTCAGTTCCGCGAGCATTTCAAAGTTGAAATGCTCTAAGACCGCATCAGCCCTGGACTTTCAGCAGCAGAAAGCGCTTCTTGCCCAGCTTGACGGTATAGTCGCCCGCGGGCAGCGGCGTGAGGGCGTCCGTCCATTTTTCGTCGTTGATCGCCAGCGAGCCCTGCGCCACCAGGCGTTTGGCGTCGCCGCGCGAAGCCGCGAGGCCCGAGTCGGCCAAAAAGACCGCGGGGGCGCTGGCCTCGCCCGCCTTGCAGACAAAGGAAGGCGCGTCGTCCGGCACGCCGCCCTTGGCGAACACGGCGTTAAAACCTTCCAGGGCCTGCCGGGCGGCTTCATCGCCGTGGTAGCGCCGCACGATTTCCAGCGCCAGTTCTTCCTTGGCCCGTTTGGGATGCAGCGAACCGGCGGCCACGCGCTCGCGCATGTCCGCAATCTCTTCCAGCGTCTTGCTGGACAAAAGCTCGTAGTAGCGCCACATCAAGTCGTCGGAAATGGACATCGCCTTGCCGAACTGATCGGCCGGCGATTCGTCGATGCCGATGTAGTTGCCGTACGACTTGGACATCTTGCGCACGCCGTCCAGGCCTTCCAGCAGCGGCAGGGTCAGCACGCACTGGGGCTCCTGCCCGTACTGGGACTGCAACGTGCGGCCCATGAGCAGGTTGAAGGTCTGATCGGTGCCGCCCAGCTCCACGTCGGTTTTGAGGGCCACGGAATCGTAGCCCTGCATCAGCGGGTAGAGCAGCTCGTGCAGGGCGATGGGGCGTTCCTCGCGGTAGCGCTTGGCAAAGTCGTCGCGCTCCAGAATGCGGGCCAGCGTACAGCGCGAGGCCAGGCGGATCATGTCCTGCGGGCTCAGCGCGCCCAGCCAGCGCGAGTTGAAGTCCACCACCGTTTTGGCGGGATCCAGAATTTTGAAAACCTGTTTCTTGTAGGTTTCGGCGTTGGCCGCAATCTGCTCGGGCGTGAGGGCGGGGCGGGTTTCGGAACGGCCCGTGGGGTCGCCGATCAGGCCCGTGAAGTCGCCGATCAAAAAGGTGACCTCGTGCCCCAGTTCCTGAAAATGGCGCATTTTATGGATGATCACCGTATGGCCCAGATGCAGATCCGGCGCCGTGGGATCAAAGCCCACCTTGATGCGCAGCGGCTTGTCGCGCGCCAGTTTTTTGCGCAAATCGTCTTCGCTGATCAAGTCCGCGATGCCGCGCCGGATAATCCGCACCTGTTGATCGATGTTCACCTGCGTCTCCTGCAACGTAGAAAAGAAACAGGGCCGCCGAAGCGTTCCGGCGGCCCCGCGCATACGCGGTTTATTCCACCACTTCGGCCTTGGTGATGATCACGGGCTCCACGGGCACGTCGCCGTGCGGGGGGCGCGAGCCGGTTTTGACGGCGGCAATGGCGTCCACCACGTCAAAGCCCTCGGTCACCTTGCCGAACACGGCGTAGCCCCAGCCGTCGGGCGTGGGCGCGGAATAGTTGAGGAAGCCGTTGTCCTTGACGTTGATGAAGAACTGGGCCGTGGCCGAATGCGGGTTGGGCGTGCGGGCCATGGCGATGGTGTATTTGTCGTTTTTCAGGCCGTTGTCGGCCTCGTTCTTGATCGCGTCGCGCACGGGGAGCTGCTTCATGTCGGGAGTGAAGCCGCCGCCCTGGATCATGAAGTTGGGGATGACGCGATGGAAAATGGTGCCGTCAAACTGGCCGTCCTTAACGTACTGGACAAAATTGGCGACGGTCACGGGCGCCTTTTCGGCGTCGAGTTCCAGGGTGATGACGCCCTTATTGGTGGTGAGCTTGATCACGGGTTTTCCTCCAGCGGCTTGCGCCTGGCCGCCAAAGGCCAGGAGGGCCAGCGTCAGGCAAAGGACAAAAATTTTACGCATACAAACTTCCTTGCAACATATTCCCGGCCGCAAAAAGCAGCCGGGCAGCTTGCGCTCCCCGGCTTTATACCCGAATTAGTCCTCCGGCACAATTCCGGCCGCGTCCGTTTTTCGCGGCGCGGCCGAAAAAGCGCCAGGACCGTTGCGGAGAATTGTCAGCGCGGCTCCATCGCCAGCCATTCCACGCCCTGCTCGGTCACATGGCCAAAGCGCAGCGGGGTTTCCACGTCGGGGTCGTCCACCAGGCTCATGTCCACGCGGATGCGCCAGCCGTCGCGCACCGCGCCGCTGATGATGGCGCGGGCCAGCGGGGTTTCCAGCTCGCGCTGGAGGTAGCGCTTGAGCGGGCGCGCGCCGTAGGCCGGGTCGTAGGCGGCGTCGGCGATGTAGGCGCGGGCGGAAGGCGCAAGCTCCAGATCCACCTTGCGTTCGGCCAGGCGGGAGCGCAGGCGCCGCAACTGGATATCCACGATTTCGGCAATCTGCTCGGGCAAAAGCGGGCGGAACAGCACGGTTTCGTCCACGCGGTTGAGGAATTCCGGCCGGAAGTGGCGGCGCAGCTCGCCCATCACCGTTTCGCGCACGCCTTCCTGAAAATAGCCCCGGTTGTCGATGCCGTCCAGCAGCATGTGCGAGCCGATATTGGACGTCATGATCACGATGGTGTTGCGAAAATCCACGGTGCGGCCCTGGCTGTCGGTCAGGCGGCCGTCGTCCAGCAGTTGCAGCAGGGTGTTGAACACGTCGGGGTGGGCTTTTTCCACCTCGTCAAACAGCACAACGGCGTAAGGCTTGCGGCGCACGGCCTCGGTAAGCTGGCCGCCCTCGTCGTAGCCCACATAGCCCGGAGGCGCGCCGATCAGGCGGGACACGGAATGTTTTTCCATGTATTCGCTCATGTCGAGGCGCACCATGTTGTCTTCGGTGTCGAACAGGGCCTCGGCCAGCGCCTTGCACAGCTCGGTTTTGCCCACGCCCGTGGGGCCGAGGAAGATAAAGGAGCCCAGCGGCCGCGCGGGGTCGGAAAGCCCGGCCCGGGCGCGCAGCACGGCGTCGGCCACGGCAAAGACGGCCTCGTCCTGGCCGATGACGCGCTCATGCAGCTTTTTGGGCAGGGCCAGCAGCTTTTCGCGCTCCGACTCCAGCAGCCGGGTGACGGGAATGCCCGTCCAGCGGGCCACAATGTCGGCCACGTCGTCGGGGCGCACTTCCTCTTTGAGCAGGCGGGCCTCGGCGGGAGCGGGCGCGGCTTCGGTCGCGGCAAGCTGTTTTTCCAGCTCGAACAGCCGGGAATATTTGAGTTCCGCCGCGCGGTTGAGGTCGTAGGCGCGCTCGGCCTCCTCAATGGCGTAGCGGGTCTGTTCGATCTGCTCCTTCAACTCGCGCACGGCGTCGATGGAATTTTTTTCCGACTCCCACTGCGAGCGCAGGGTGTCCTGCGTCAGGCGCAGGTCGCCCAGTTCGTCCTCCAGGCGCTGGAGGCGCTCGCGCGAGGCGGCGTCGGTTTCGCGGCGCAGGGCTTCGCGCTCGATCTCCAGTTGCATGACCTTGCGGTTGACTTCGTCCAGCTCGGCGGGCAGCGAGTCGATTTCGGTGCGGATCATGGCGGCGGCTTCGTCGATGAGGTCGATGGCCTTGTCGGGAAGCTGACGATCCGGAATATAGCGGATGGAAAGCATCACGGCCTCGACAATGGCCGAATCGCTGATGCGCACGCCGTGGTGCACTTCAAAGCGCTCCTTGAGGCCGCGCAAAATCGAAATGGCGTCCTCCGGCGAGGGCTCCTCCACCAGCACGGGCTGGAAGCGGCGTTCCAGCGCGGGATCTTTTTCAATATACTTGCGGTATTCGTCGATGGTGGTGGCGCCAATGCAGTGCAGCTCGCCCCGCGCCAGCATGGGCTTGAGCAGGTTGCCCGCGTCCATGGAGCCTTCGGTCTTGCCCGCGCCCACGATGGTGTGGATTTCGTCGATAAACAGGATGACGCGGCCTTCGGCCTTTTCCACCTCGGTCAGCACGGCCTTGAGGCGCTCTTCAAACTCGCCCCGGTACTTGGCCCCGGCGATCAGCGCGCCCATGTCGAGCGCGATCAGGCGCTTGTTTTTGAGGCCCTCGGGCACGTCGCCCTTGACGATGCGATGGGCCAGGCCTTCCACAATGGCGGTTTTGCCCACGCCCGCCTCGCCGATCAGCACGGGATTGTTCTTGGTGCGGCGCGAAAGGATGCGGATGGCGCGGCGGATTTCCTGATCGCGGCCAATCACCGGGTCCAGCTTGCCGCTGCCCGCCGCTTCCACCAGATCGCGGCCGTATTTTTGCAAAGCCTCGAAGCTGTCCTCGGGACTGGCCGAGGTGACGCGGTGCGGGCCGCGCAAATCCATGGCCGCCTGGAGGAATTTTTCCTGATCCAGGCCGCACTCGCGGCAGACGTCGCCCATGCCGCCGCTCGGCGCGGGCGAAATAAGCTCGGCAAAAATATGCTCCACGCTGATGTATTCGTCGTTGAGACGGCGGGCCAGTTCTTCGGCCAGGGCCAGGCTTTTGGCCAGGCGCTGCGAAATGCGGATGCTCTGGCCTTCCAGGCCCGGGCCCCGGACGCCCGGCTTTTTGGCCAGCGCCCGCTCCAGCGACTGCACAAGCTGCTCGGGCCGCGCGCCCATGCGTTCCACAATGCGCGGCACCAGGCCGTCTTTCTGGCGCATAAGCGCCAGGGCCACATGCTCCACGTCCACTTCCTGATGATCGCGGGTCAGCGCCTGACGCTGGGCCTCGCTGATCGCTTCCTGCGCCTTGATCGTCAGCTTGTTCATGTCCATAGGTGCGCTCCTTGCAAGAAAACGTGCGCGTCAGCGCTCAAGCTCGTTGAGGCGGGTTTCCAGCGCCGCGATGCGGTCGAGCAAATCCACGATGATCGTTCCGGCCAGGCTGGATATGTCAAAATCCTCGCACAGCCGCACCAGTTTGCGCGTCTTGTACACGTCAACCGGGCGGAAAATCAGCGCTTCGGCGGCGCGGCCGGGCTCAAGCCAGCCAAGCTCCACCAGTTCGGTCACGCGGGCTTCGCGCGCGCCGGTCAGTTCCAGAAATTCGGCCCAGGCCACCCAGGCGGACGGCGAGGGAAAGGGATCGCTTTGCTTGGTGATCATGGCTCTATCCTTCGCGGGCCAGCTCTTCCCACAATTCTTTCTGGCGGGGCGTCAGGCGCGCGGGGTCGGGCGCCTTGATCGCGATGCGCACCAGTTCGTCGCCGCGCGCGTTCGCCGGGCCAAGGCCCTTGCCGCGCAGGCGGAGCTTGCGCCCGCTGCCGCTGCCGCCGGGGATGTTCATTTCCACGGCTCCCTCCAGGGTGGGCACGCGGGTTTTAACGCCCAGCACCGCCTCCCAGGGAAAAATTTCCACCTCGCAGACGATGTTGTCGCCCTCCACCTGAAAGGTGGGATGCGGCGCGTAGCGTATCACCAGAAAAAGATCGCCCGCCGGGCCGCCGGCCGCTCCGGGGCGGCCCTGCCCGGCAAGGCGTATTTTGCCGCCGTCGCGCACGCCGGCCGGAATGTTCACGCTCAGGGTGCGGGGGCCTTCCGGCCCGCTGACGCTGAGCGTCTTTTCGCCCCCGCGCGCCACTTCCTCCAGCGTCAGCACAAGCTCGGACTCCGCGTCGCGCCCGCGCCGGGCCCGCGCGCGGCCACCGAACTGCCCGAAGGGATCCGCGCCAAAGCCCGAAGCCCGGCCGCCGCCGCCGAACAGCGTCTCGAAAAAGTCGCTGAAATCGCCGCCCTGGCCGCCAAAATTGAAGTGCATGTTCTCAAAGCCGGGCGCGCCCTGAAACTGCTGCCCGTGCTGCCAGTTGGGGCCAAGCTGATCATAGAGGCGGCGCTTTTCGTCGTCCTTGAGCACTTCGTAGGCTTCATTGATGTCTTTAAAGCGTTCTTCCGCCGCGGCGTCGCCGGGGTTGAGATCCGGATGGTGCTTGCGCGCCAGCTTCTTGTAGGCTTTGGCGATGTCGTCCTTGGACGCCGTGCGCGGCACGTCCAAAAGCTGATAGTAGTCCTTGTACGCAACGGCCATAGTTCGCTCCCGTTTTCCCGGCGGCAGAACCGCACCTTTCTCCAGAAATAATGCCGCGCCCGGGAGAGTCAAGATATTGGCGCCTGCGGAAACCGCCGGCCGAAACTCCGCTCCAAAAAGCTTCGTACCCACCATGTTCCCCAAAGCCGCCACAAAAACAAGGGGGCTATTTTACGGAAAATCCTTGTCTTTCGCTCCACTGTATTCTAATGCTACGCCAGTCCTCGGCCCCCTGTCTCCCCGCTCCCTCTTAATCTCGCGAGAATGGCCATGAAGCTCCAACTGCGCGGCAAAATCGTCCTCCCCACCGTCGCCCTTTTTATCCTCACCACCGCGCTGTCCGTCTGGTACATCCAGACCCAGACCGCGGCCGCCCTCAAAAAAAGCGTGCAGGAGTCGCTGGTCAACGGCCTGGAAACCGTGGTCACCGGCGTGGACAGCATGGTGGCCGGCGTTTTTCAGGACATGGAAACCCTGGGCGACAGCCCGGCCGCCCATGCCCTGCTGGAGCCCGGCCTGACGCCCGAACGCCGCCAGGAGCTGGAAGCCGCGCTGAACGCCATGACGCGCGACCGCACGCTCTTTAAAAACGGTTTTTACTCCTACGTCAGCATTCTCGGCCCGGACGGCAAAACGCTGGCCTGCGCGGGCCGGGGCAACCCGGGCAGCGACATCCCCGACGCCGAGCTTTTCCGGCGCGCCCTGGCCGGGCAGCAAGGCGTGGCGTTCCCGCTGGTGTTCGACGCCGACGGCAAGCGGCTGGAAAAACCCGCGGCCAAGGATCCGGTCAAGACGCTGGTGATTCCTTTTGCCGTCAGCATCACGCAGGACGGCCGCACCATCGGCGTGGTGCAGGCGGGCGTCTATTTCAAGCCCTTTGTGGACAAGTTCATCGCGCCGGTCAAAATCGGCAAGGAAGGCCACGCCTTCACCGCCGCCGGCAAGGGCGAAATCCTCTATCACCCCGCTTCCTCGCAGGTGATGACCGAAGTGGCGCCCAACGCGCTCACGCCCAGGATGGTCGCCAATAAAAACGGGATGCTGGAATATTCCTGGAGCGATCTGGACTGGATCGCCTTCTACAAGACCAGCCCGGTCACCAACTGGACCATGATCGTCAAGGTGCGCGCGGACGAGGTGTTCTCCCAGGTGCGGGACATCGCGCGGCAGGCCGTGCTGATCAACCTGGCGCAGCTCACCGTGGCCGCCCTGGTGCTGTTTTTGATCGGCACCCGCCTTTCGCGCTCGCTGCGCCGCACCGTGACCTTTGCCGAGCAGGTGGCCGACGGCGACCTTGAACGCCGCCTCGACGTGGCCGGCTCGGACGAAATCGGCGCGCTGGCGGGCGCTCTGCGCCGCATGGTGGATAATTTGAAGGAAATGATCGCCGCGAGCCGGACGGCCGAACGCGAAGCCAAAGCCCTGACCGAAAAGGCCGAAAACGCCGTGCGCGAGGCGGAGGCAAGCCGCCGTCAGGCCGAGCAGGCCCGCAACGAGGGCATCCACGAGGCGGCGCGCCGCCTGGAAGCTCTGGTGGATTCGCTGCGCGAGCACAGCGCCACGCTGCACGCCAGCATCGCGCACATGGCGCAGGGCGCGCAGGCCCAGCGCGCCAAATTTGACGACAACGCCCTGGCCCTGACCCGCCTGAGCGACACCGTGCAGCATGTGGCCCAGAGCGCGGGCAACGCCTCGCAAAGCACGGCCGAGGCGCACGCCCTGGCCGAAGACGGCGCCAAGGCCGTGGCCGTGGTGGCCGACTCCATCCAGGAGGTCAACCGCCGGACGGCCGCGATGAAGGAGAGCCTTTCCGCCCTCGGCGCGCGGGCGGAGGACATCGGGCAGATCATGGGCGTCATTTCCGACATCGCCGACCAGACGAACCTGCTGGCCCTGAACGCGGCCATTGAAGCCGCCCGCGCGGGCGACGCCGGGCGCGGCTTCGCCGTGGTGGCCGACGAGGTGCGCAAGCTGGCCGAAAAGACCATGCAGGCCACGCATCAGGTGGGCGACTCGGTCAAGGCCATTCAGGAGGCCACGCGCGGCAACATGCGCATGATGGACGAAACCTCGCGCACCGTGGATCACACCACCTCGCTCGCCACGGACGCGGGCGGTTCGCTGCTGTCCATTGTCGACGCCGTGCGGGCCAGCGCGGGCCACGTGGCGGGCATTTCCCAGGCCAGCGTGGAGCAGGCGGGCATCAACCAGAACATCACCGGCACGCTCGACGACCTCAACGCCATCACGCATACCACAACCGGCCTGGTGGACGAGGCCCTGCGCAACCTTGAAGAAGCGACGCGCACCACGGAATCGCTGCACGCCATGTTGCAGGATTTGAAGAAATAAGGGAGGGCCCATGCCCGACGAACGCAACGAAAACAACGGGCGCGGCGAGCGCGCCGCCCCCTGCATCCGCGTCCTGCTCCAGCCCGAGGAATCCTTTGTGGACGTGCCACGCGCCAAGGCTAAAAACGTGGCGCAGCTTCTGGCCTTTCTCGGCCTGCGCCAGGGCACGGCCATTGTGGCCAGCGAGGGCGTGCTGCTGACGCCGGATCTGCCGCTCTACCCCGGCCAGGCCGTGCTGGTGCGCAAGGTGATGTCCAGCGGGTAAATGCGAGGCGCTTCCCGCAGGCGCTTGCACACTCTTTGCATACAGTCCGCGCAGGAGAAACCATGCGCCGCTGCCTGATCAACCTGACCCGACTGGGCGATCTGCTGCAAACCCAGCCCGTTGTCCACGCGCTCAAAGCGCGGGGCGACGACGTCGCCCTGGTCTGCCTCGAAAATTTTGCCGAGGCGGCCGGGCTGCTGCACGGCGTGGATCGTGTGGCCGTGCTGCCGGGGTCGTCGCTTCTGGCGGGCCTGGCCAACGACTGGCGCCTGTGCGCGGCGGGCCTGCTGGACTGGATTGCGGCCGAACGCGCCGCCTTTGCCCCGCACAGCGTGATCAACCTCACGCCCACGATCAGCGCGCGACTCCTCGGCCGCCTGGCCGCTGGCCACGGCCCGGAACATGCTTGCGCCGAACTGGAGGGCTTCGGGCTGGACGATCACGGCTTCGGCCGCGACGGCTCGCCCTGGGCCACCTATACGCAGGCGGCTTCCGCCCGGCGCGGATGCAGCCCCTTCAACCTGGTGGACGCCTTCCGCTGCATGACCGGCACGGCCGGCGTCGAAGCCGTCTACGCCCTGCGTCGCCCCGACGAAGCAACGCAACACGCCGTCGAAGCCGAACTGGCCGGCCTCGCCGCCGCCGAAGGCATGGCGGAGCACGCCGGCTATGTGGCGTTTCAGCTGGGCGCAAGCATGGACGCCCGGCGCTGGCCCACGGCGTCGTTCGCGGCGCTGGGCCGCGCGCTGCGCAACAAGGCGGACATCGTCCCGCTGCTGCTCGGCAGCCCCGCGGAACGGGATCTGGCGGCCCGCTACCGGGAACACGGCGGCCCCGGCATCGACATGACCGGCAAAACCGACCTGCCGCGCCTGGCGGCGGCACTCCGGGCCTGCCGGCTGCTCGTCACCAACGATACGGGAACCATGCATCTGGCCGCCGGGCTCGGCGTGCCGGTGCTGGCGCTTTTTCTGGCCACGGCCCAGCCCTGGGACACCGGCCCCTACGCCGAAGGCGCGTGCTGCCTTGAACCCCGCCTGGACTGCCACCCCTGCCCCTTCAGCCAGCCCTGCCCGCGCGAGCACGCCTGCCGCGCCGCCATAGGCCCGGAAGCCGTGGCCGCGCTGATCCTGCCCTGGCTCCAAACCGGCCGCTGGCAGCCCGCGCGCCGGGCCACGGCCGAGGCCCGCGTCTGGCTGACCACGCGCGACGAACGCGGCTTTTTGGATCTGGCCTCGCTGTCG
This sequence comes from Mailhella sp., assembly GCA_031552135.1. GTDB lineage: Bacteria > Desulfobacterota > Desulfovibrionia > Desulfovibrionales > Desulfovibrionaceae > Mailhella. The sequence continues at coordinate 9,485 of JAVBMS010000023.1, read as the reverse complement.
GGCGACGAAGAGGCCGATCGCACCGTCTGGATCCGCTGGCAGCGCCGCTTTTATCGTCATTTCCTTGACGGCCTGCAAGGCGCGGACACCCAGGCCGGGACGCGCGGCCCGCTGCCCCCGCCGCTGGCCGGCGAACGCCGCGCCCGTGTGGACGCCCTGCTGGCCGCGGCCGACGGCCTGCTGCTCCTGGCGCGCGAGCAGGGCCAACTCCTGGGCATGCGCCCTTCCGACCGCACGCGGCACGCCCTGCTGGCCACCTGCGAGCGCATCAAAAACCTGCTGGAAGCCAGCCCGGACTTTGTCCCCCTGGCCTATGTCTGGCGGGCTTCCGTTCACGGCGAGCGCGCGGACTGGGCCGAAATTTCCCGCTTTCTCGACGCCCTGCGCCGCGATCTGGCCGCCTTTGCGCACGATCTGTCCGCAGCGCGCTGACACATCCCTCTTCTTGTGGCCCGTATTTTGCACAACACGCGGCATGCAAGAAAACTCTTCCCATGCGGGAGACAGGAGGGAATCCATGATCATTATTGATGGCCGCACCACGGACATGCACATCGAGCGCTTCGCCAACCTTGAGGAAATCCTGGTGGAAGCCGGGAGGGAATGCTCCAAGGAACACCGCGTGGTGACCGACGTTTTTTTGAACAATGAGCAATTTTCCGAAATCTACCCCCACCAGGCCGAAGACATCGAGCGCGGCGAAATCCGCACGGTGGAAGTGCGCTCCGTGCCTTACGACGAAATGGCGCTGAACATCAGCGACGAGCTGTTCAAGGTGACGCGCATGATGAGCGACGGCAGCGCCGGCGTGGCGCGCATGTTCCGGCGCGGCGACGACATGGAGGCGCTGGAGCTGTTCCAGGATCTGCTGGACGTGACGCGCGACTTCATGGGCATGGTGGGCGTGCTGCGCAGCGAATTCGCCACGGTGAACGACCCCGAATTCGGCCTGCTGGTTGAGCGCATTTCGGAACTGCTGGGCGAAATGAGCGAAGTGCTGGCCGACGAGGACTGGATCCTGCTGGCCGACCTTCTGGAATTCGAATTCATCCCGACGTGCAACGCCTGGAACAAGCATATCCAGGCCCTGCGCGAAGAAATCAGCACGCACTTGGCCTGACGCCGGGAGCTTTGCCATGTCCGCCGGACTGACTCTTCTGGATCGCGCCCTGATTCTGGCGCAACACGAACTCGACGCCCTGCGCGCCGGCGATGTGGAAAACGCCGAACAGCACTTTGACGAGCGGGTCGATCTGATGGGCCAGGCCTACGCCGTCCTGGACGAGGACGAACCCGAGGATTACCGCGTCAAGCTCATCGCGCTGCAGGGGTATCAGCAACTTATTCAGGAAGAAGGGCAGGTTCTGCTCGAAAGCATACGCCAGCAGCTGCTGGGCGCGCGGGGCACCGTGCGCCGCGCCCGCACCTACAGCAGGGTCAGCGTCATGCAGTAACGGTCTCTTCTCCCGCGCCTGTTCGCCGCATCGGCGGCTGCGCCCTCGCGGGTGCGGCCGCCGCGCGTTTAAGGCAGTTTAACTTTGAAATGATGTTTGAACAGGACACAATGTTCTGTCGCTTAAGTTTCACGCCTCCGCCGTCGCTTGCGCTAGCCGTTATGCGACGCAGGAGCATTACGGACAGCGACAGCATAGATAACGCCGCAAGTGAATTGCGGCTACGCCGGCTTCGCGGCGGAACCTCGCTCCGCTCAGTTCCGCGAGCATTTCAAAGTTGAAATGCTCTAGCCCTCAGTCCGGGCTGGTCTTGATCGCCGACATCACGGATCCGGCCGCCATTTCCGGCCGGGGCTGGGCCTTGTCCCGCTCCGTCAGCATGATGATGCTGCGCGGATAGGCGTCGTCGATTTTGACAAAGTCCCGTTCCGCGCTTTCAAAATCGGGGTACGGGCCGATTACCGCCGCGCGATCCACGGCCGTCAGCCGCGCCGGCGCATCCGCCAAACCCGCCCTGGTCAGCCGGGCGGCGTGCACGGACGGGGTTTCCACATGCTTGGCGTCGTCAAGCCGGATAAAAAAGGCCTGCCCCTCCTTGAGGGGGCGGCCGTCGGGCGAGCCCACCACTTCCACCATCACCGGGGCGGTTCCGCTGACGCGCATCCCGAGCCTGCCCGCCGCAGCGTAAGAAAGGTCGATGATCCGGCGCTTGCGGTAGGGCCCGCGATCATTGACGCGGACAACCACCGTCCGGTGATTGTTTTTATTGGTCACCCGCAGCACCGTGCCGAAAGGCAGTTCCCTGTGGGCGGCCGTCATGGCGTGCATGTCAAAGCGTTCGCCGCTGGCCGTTCTTTTGCCGTGGAAGCGCTCGCCGAACCACGAGGCTGTCCCGCTGAACGAATCCGTTTCGCCATACGCCGCCTGGGGCGCCATAGACGCGGCGAACGCGCAAACGATCAGCAACAGCCCGTTACGGACATACTTCATGCCACCTCCTGCAAGTCTCCGCCCCGCCCTTTGCGCCCACGCGCTCAAGTGCGTAACGGTCGCCTTAAGCTTTGCCCGAAGCAGGCAATCTGTCAACCCGGCCAAAACCGTTGAGCGAGAAGGCCTGGAAGGAAACACGCAAAACGCCGCCCCTGCGCGTGCCGGAAAAAACGGAACAAACCCCGCCCCGGCCGGAACAGGTTGCCGGTTTCCTGCGGGCTTGACGTCCCAGCGCCTTTTGCGCATGGTGAAACCTTTGGCGGCCACTCTAACCCTCCACAGGCATGGCACTTTTTTCCTCTCTGCGCTTTGACAGGCAGGATTACGAATTCCTGGCTATGATCAACCGCTCGCTCGATCCGCAGCGGGACGACAAAGCCGTGCTTTTCCCCAGCCTGCACCCCAACGGCATCGTCGAGCTTTCCAGCCCCACGGAGATGCGCATGGCCCTGGCCGTGCTGCACCTTCTGGACTCGCTGAAGCAGGGCGAGGAGGAAGACCGCCTGCAAGGGCTCCAGGCCCTGCGCGACGAGGTGCTGGCCAGCGCCCGCACCAGCCTGCGCTACAACACCGGCCGGGTGCTGATCCAGATCATGAAGGAAATTGTGCGCGCGCACGGCGACGCCGCGCGCCAGATCCGCCTGGCGCACGATTTCCGGCAGGCGGCCACGGGCAAGCCCTCGGTCGTGCGCCGTATGCTGCGCCGCTATTATCTGCTGGAAATGCCGGAAGAGTGGAACCAGGCCGTTTTCGACCACCACGTCCACGACGCCAACACCAAGGGCCGCAAAAACGCCACCCACCTGATCATGGACGCCTGGATCAAGGGCATCCGCTCGCTCACCGTCATCTATTACAATTACGTCACGCTTGAGGCCGCGCGGGAACTCACGCGCGCGGCGGAAATCATGGGCGTCCACCTGCGCATCGGCCTTCTGTTCCACGCGCCCTTCCGGGGCAGGCTGATCGACTTCATCTGGATCCCGCGCGGCTTTGCCGATGCGGAAGGCTTTCTGAATTTTCTGGCCGAGCCGCCCATGCGCCACCTGATGAACGCGGGCCGCCAGGCCACGCAATGGCTGGAAGGCCGCGTCCTGCGCATGCTGGATCACTGGAACAGCCACGGACGCCAGGAATTGGCCGAAGAAATCCGCCAGCCCATTCCCCCGCTGGAGCCCGCCGCGTTTATCGCCTTTGTGGGCGCGGGCCAGGCCTCGCTGATCCACCTTGCCGAGTGCATCCACCGGCACATTTTTCCCGCCCTTAAAGCCGGCGCGGCCGAGTTGCAAGCCGCCATGCGGCCGCTGGACGAACACGGCCCCGAATACTTCGCCCTGCACGAGCGCCTGGCCCGGCTCGACGCCCTGACCGGCGAAACCCTGCTCGAACGCCTGAACAACCCGGCGCGCAATCCGGATCTCGAAGTGTTCCGCCACGCGCCCACCGACCCGGACTGCCCCGAAATCCTGCGCCTCGCCCCGCTGGTGCTGCTGGACTGGCTGACCAGCCTGCACACCGGCAACCGCGTCATCCTCAACCTGGCCGACCTCACCCCGGACGACGCGCTCAACCTGCTGTGGGACTGCCAGGGCCTCATCACCCACCTGGAAATATTCAATCTCAAAGACTGGCAGGAAGGCAAGGCGGCGCACATCCAGACCATCAACGACATCCAGCGCGCCATCAACGATCACAGCGCCCCCCGGCTCAAGCAGATCATCCGCGGCCTGATCCGCGACTGCGAGGACGCGGCCCCCGCGCCCGGCCCCGAAGCGCGGGACGAAACGGACGACGCGCAGGCCGCCCCCAAGGATGACTCGCCGTCCGGCGCCGTGGTGGGCGCCGCTTCTTCCGGCGCGCCAAGCTGTGAAGAACGCGCCGAGCGTTTGCACGTTATTTTGCGCAACATTCCGCACCTGCTGGAGTTTTACAAAAAAACCAAGCTCCAGGCGCGCATGGGCACCGATTCCACCAGCCGCCCCGGCCGGCGCTACGGCATGGGCCTGGCCTACCCCGAAACCCTGCCCTCCCGCGCCCGCAAGGAAGTGCGCGAAAACGTCCACGCCTCGCGCCTGCGCCTGCCGCTGCGCACGGAACTGCACGAACGCATCACGTTCCGCTCCGGCACGGACGAGGAGGCGGCCTCGCGCTTTACCCGGCTGATCCGCCGCCTGCCCGGCTGCCGCCACTTCCGCAAGTTCCGCCAGCGGGAATGGATTCCCGTGCAGGAGCATACCCTGGTGTGCAACAGCGGCGCCTGCGGCACCGACATGAATCCCCACGCGGCCAACCAGGGCAACGTCGTCACGCTCGGCGGCATGGGCAGGGCCAGCGCCAACGGCTTTTTGCCCGAAACCGCCGTGCGGGACGCGCACCCCGACAAAGAACGCTACATCAACACCCGGCTGGCCAACACCCTCAAGGTTCTGGCCGGCTTCATCCCCGCCATGATCACGTTCCAGATCACGCAGGAGGGCTGGTGGTTTCTGGCCTGGCTGGGCGCGCCGCTGTGGTTTCTGATCACCGGCCTGCGCAACATCGTGCAGGCCGTGCTGGGCGGCGGCGGGCTGCGCCGCTCGCCCCTGCTGCGCTGGAACAACTATGTGAGCTGGAGCCGCCTGTGCGATTCGCTCATGTACACCGGCTTTTCGGTGGTGCTGCTGGAGCTTCTGGTGCGGCGCTGGCTTTTGACCGACACCCTGAACATCCATGCCGACACCAGCGCGCTGCTGACCTTCAGCGTCATTTCCATCATCAACGGCCTCTATATCGCCGGGCACAACTACCTGCGCGGCCTGCAACGCGAGGCCATCATCGCCAACCTGTTCCGCAGCGTGTTCGCCATTCCCGTGGCCCTGGTCTACAACGTGCTCTTCGCCGCGCTGCTGGCCCTGATGAATGTGGCGGACGCCGCGCCGCTCCTGGCGTCCTGCGCGGCCATCATTTCCAAAATCGCTTCCGACACCGTGGCCGGCGTCATTGAAGGCATAGCCGACCGCAACAGCAACGTGCGCCTGCGCATTCTGGACTACGCCAACAAGCTTCAGCAGATGTTCAACGTCTACGCCCGGCTCGAAACCGTCTACCCCGACCAGGGCGTGGTGGAAATGCTGGCCGAGCCGCACGAAATGCTGGCCGAGCTGGACAAGACCAACCGCGACCTGCGCATCGCCCTGATCATCAACGCGCTGGACATGATGTATTTCTGGTTTTACCAGCCGCGCGCCCTCTATGTGCTCACCCGCCGCCTGCAGCGCCTCTCCGGCGTGGAACGGCTGGTGCTGTGGCGTTCGCAGTGCGTGCTGGCCTGCGAGCGCGAAGTCAGCCAGATGCTGGTGGACGGCCTGGTGGGCAACAGCTTTGCCCGGCCCCTTTCCTTCTACCTCGACCGCCATGCCGAATATCTGCGCGATATGGAACGTCTGTGCATGAACGGCCACAGCGGCGCGGCCTGACCATGCCCCCGCGCGAAGGCTTCACCACCGGCACGGCCGCCGCCGCCGCCGCGTGCGCCGCGTTCGGGCTGCTGCTCGGCCGGCCCCCCGCGCCCTCCGTGCGCGTGCCCCTGCCGCCCTTTGGCGACGACGGCGCGCCCTCCGGCTTTCTCGACATCCCGATCCAAAATGCGGAGCGCGTCGGCCCCAACAGCGCGCGGGCCGTGGTGATCAAGGACGGCGGCGACGATCCGGACGTCACCCACAACGCCTCCGTGGTCGCCCTGGTGGAGTTGATCGAACGGGCCGAAGCGGCGTTCCCGGCGTCCCCCAAATCCATTGTCCTGCCCGGCCCCCTGCCCGTGGAACTGCGCGCGGGCGAAGGCATCGGCACGGTCACCCTGCCCGGCCTGCCCGTGCCCCCCGGCGAGCCCGCCGTCAATCCCGCGCCGCGCCGCCAACTGGCCGAAGCCCTGGCCGCCCTGGCCCAAAAGCACAGCTACGGCAACGCGCTGCGCGTCACGCTGGCCATACCCGGCGGCGAAGCCCTGGCCCGCAAAACGCTCAACCCGCGCCTCGGCATCGTGGGCGGGCTCTCCATCCTCGGCACGCACGGCACGGTGCGGCCCTTCAGCCACGAAGCCTGGCAGGCCGCCATCGCGGAGGGCCTGGACGTGGCCCGCGCCGTGGGCTGCGCGCGCGTGGCCCTTTCCACGGGGCGGCGTAGCGAACGCCTGCTCGAACGCCTTTACCCCGAACTGCCGCCCCAGGCCTTTATCCAGGCGGCGGATTTCGCGGCCTTCAGCCTTGGGGCCGCCTCCGGCTTTGCCGCCATCGCCTGGGGCTGCTTTTTCGGCAAGCTGATCAAGCTGGCCCAGGGCCTGCCTTCCACCCACGCCCGCAACGCGCCGCTCGATCTGGCGGCGCTGGCCTCCTGGTGCGTCGAGGCGGGCATGAGCCGGGCCGACGCCGCCCCCCTGGCCGCCTGCGCCACGGCAAGCCACGCGCTCGATCTGCTGCTTGCGCGGCCGGACGGGCAGGCCATGCTGGACGCCGTGGCCCGCCGGGCCCAAACGCAGGCGCGCATGTTCGCGCGGGGTGCGGACGTGACGATCCACCTGTTCCATCTGAACGGCAAGGAGTTGGCACGGGCATGAACCAGGCGCTGCTTCCCGGCGTCAGCCTGACGCCCCCGGCCCACGGCGACGACCTGACGTTCACCTTTTCGAGCGAGCCGTCCGGCATGGCCGGCGCGTCCGGAAAAACCGCGCCCGCCGCCCCGCCGGCCCAGGCCCTGCAAGCGCTGCTGCCCGGTCTTTCGTTTGTCGCCCGCGTGGACAACCTGCACGTTTTTACCGGCGAAAGCGCCGCACCCGCCCTGCCGCCCGTCACCGTCATCGGGCTGGGCATGGGCGGCCCGCTGCCGCCCGAGGCGCGCCGCGCCATCCGCGAGGCCGACGTGCTGGCCGTGCCCCGCGCGCTCGCCCCGCGCTTCGCCAAACACGCGGCCAAAATCCTGCTGCTTGTCGCGCCGCTTGACGCCGTGCTGGACAGCCTGGAAGAAGAACGCGCCACCGGCGCGCGCTGCGTGGCCCTGGCCGACGGCGACCCGCTGCTCTACGGCCTCGGCGCCACGCTGGCCCGGCGCTTTCCGCCCGCGGCCCTGCGCGTGCTGCCCGGCGTGAGCGCGTTGCAGGCCGCCTGCGCCCGCCTGGCCCTGCCCTGGCACAACGCGCGCGTGGTGTCCCTGCACGGCCGCAACGACTGGATGCCGCTGGCCCACGCCGCGCTCGGCGGCGGCCCCGTGGCCGTCTATACCGACGCCCGCCACACGCCGGATCGCATCGCCCATTTTTTGCTGGATCGCGGGGTGGACTGGTTCCGCGTGGCCGTGGCCGCGAATCTCGGCACGCCCAAAGAAACGCTGGCCGAATGCACGCTGGCCGAAGCGGCGCAACAGTCCTTTCCCGGCGGCGAGACCGTACTGCTGATCCCCTGCGCCCCCGCGCGCGGCCCGCGCCTCGGCCTGGACGAAAGCGCGCTCGCCCTGCACGGCGGCCTGTACACCAAGGCGCCCGTGCGCGCCGCCGCGCTCTCGCTGCTGCGTTTAAAACCCACGGACACGATGTGGGACATCGGCGCGGGCGGCGGCTGCGTCGCGCTGGAAGCGGCCGCCCTGCTGCCGCGCGGCCGGGTCATCGCCGTGGAGCAAAAACAGGAACGCGCGCTCTCCATCCGCGAAAACCGCCGCCGCCTCGGCGTGCCGCATCTGGACATCATCACCGCCTTCGCCCCGCTGGGCCTGGACGTGCTGCCCGACCCCGACGCCATTTTCCTGGGCGGCGGCCTGGGCGACGAAAATTCGTCCGATCAGAGCACGCAGGGCACGCTGCTGCTCAACGCGCTGTTCGCGCGGCTCGCGCCCGGCGGAACCCTGGTGGCGGCCTGCTCGCTGCTTTCGTCGCTGCAGTTCGTCACGCGCTATGTGCAAAGCCACGGCATCGCGCACGACGTCCAGCAGATCCAGTCCGCCGCGTCGTCGCCGCTGGCGGGCAGCCTCACGCTCAAAGCCTTCAACCCCGTTTTTCTGGTGCGGGCCACGCCGCGCGGCGGCCCCGAAGGAAAGGAAACACCCTCATGACGCCGGGCAAAGTCTATTTTATCGGGGCGGGGCCGGGCGATCCGGAACTGCTGACCCTCAAGGCGGCACGGCTGATCGCCGGGGCCGATCTGGTGCTGTACGCCGGCTCGCTGGTGCCGCGCGCCGTGGTGGCGGGCGCGAAACCCGGCGCGGCCGTCATCGATTCCGCGCCCCTGAACCTGGAAGAAACGCACGCCCTGATGCGCGGCCGCGCGCTGGAAGGCGGCACAGTCGCCCGCGTGCATACCGGCGACCCCGGCCTCTACGGCGCGGTGCGCGAACAGGCCCGCCTGCTGGATGCCGACGGCATCCCCTGGGAAGTGGTGCCGGGCGTGACGGCGGCCTTCGCGGCCGCCGCGGCCGCCGGCGTTTCGCTGACCGAGCCGGGCGGCAGCCAGAGCCTGATCATCACCCGCAACGAAGGCCGCACGCCCGTGCCGGCCAACGAACGGCTGCGCGAACTCGCGGCCCGCAAGACCACGCTGGCGATCTACCTCTCCGCCGCACAGGTCGAAATATTAAAAGAAGAACTGCTGGCCGCGCTGCCGCCGGAAACGCCCGTCATCTGCGCGCACCGCGTCGGCTGGCCGGATCAGGAGATACTCCGGCTCCCTCTGGGCGAGCTGGAGCGGGCCAAAGCCTTCACGCGGCAGACCGTGTTTCTGGTCATGCCCGGCGGCGGGGGCGGCGAGTCGCGCCTGTACAGCGCGGACTTTCGCCACGGCTTCCGGCCCTAGGGATCATTTTATCCATTGGGGCTGCCGCCCCAAACCCCGCCTGGGGGGATGATCCCCCCAGACCCCTCAATTCGGCAAAAGTTTTGCTGCGCAAAACTTTTGCCGTAAGGGGGGTGCAGGGGAGTCACTCCCCTGCCAGGGGGCTTGGGGGACAGAGGCCCCCAAGGTATTACTTCGCCCGCACGGGACTGCGCCGCGGCGCGCCGTCGCAGGGCACGCGCACAACCAG
>JAVBMS010000098.1:0-10690 GCA_031552135.1 Mailhella sp. | reverse complement strand
AAAAGGTGGATCTCATTGCCGAGCAGATCCGCATCGGCCTTGGCGAGCCGCTCGGCTACGCCCAGGACGACATCACTTTTTCCGGCGTGGGCATCGAATACCGGCTCATCGCCGAAGATCCCGAACACAACTTCACGCCCTGGGTCGGCCGCATCGAAAAATTCGCCTGGGCCGAGCAACCCTGGCTCACCATGCATACCCACGTGCCCACGGACGTGGCCTACGACATTCCCACCGAGTTCGACCCCAACCTGGCGCTGGCCATCATCTGGGGCGAAAATCTCGAGCAGGTCAAAGCCCGGGGCCTGGAATTCCTGAGCGGGCTCGCCCTGACCGGCCAGAACGCCGCCGGCGATCCCCTGCGTTCCAATATCAACTTCCTCAAAGCCAACACCGAACGCCTGTTGCGCTTTTGAGATAGGGAAACGGACAGAGTATGAAGGACATTGAAAAACGATCGCACCACCTGGCGGAGCGCCTGACCTACATCCGCGACGTCTGCGCCGGCAAGCACGACGACGTGGTGGATCTGCTTGATACGCGCCTGAAGGAGTTTTACCGCCGGATCACCAACGGCCAGGCCGTCTTGCCCACCTCCGAACTGACCACACTCGAAGAATTGTTCGCCTTCATGGAACGCAAGCTCGAAGCCGAGTTGACGCCCATGGACAAAGTGCGCATTGTCCGGCATCCGCAACGCATCTGCCTGCGCGACATTCTGGAAAACGTCTACGACAACTACACCGAAATCGGCGGACAGGACGAGCACACCAACGACCCCGCCATGCTCATCGCCCGCGCCTACATCACGCGGCGCAGCGGCAAAAAGGTCTATCACCAGTCCGTCATGGTCATCGGCCACGAAAAGGGGCACGGCGAAGAGTTCCGCAACGGCGGCGCGGCCAAGCCCTGGGGCAACGCCAAGGCCCAGCACTACATGCAGGTGGCCGAGGTGGAGGGCATTCCCGTCCACGCCTATGTGTTCACTCCCGGCGGCGATCCGGTGGAGGACTACCCCGGCGCGGCCCAGCAGATTGCCCGCAACATTTACGAAATGGCCGGCTTGCAGGTGCCCGTGGTGGCGGTGTTTTCCGAGGGCGGCTCCGGCGGGGCCGAAGCCATTTCGCTGGCCGACCGCCGTCTTATGTTCTCGCACGGCTATTATTCCGTCATTTCGCCCGAAGGCGCGGCCGCCATCGAAGGCCGCCTGCGCCGGGGCCAGCGCGCCGAGCCCGAGCTTGTGGAACGCTGCGCCATGAACCTGCGCCTCACCGCCGACGACAACCTGGCCTTCGGCTATATCGATCGCGTGATCCAGGAACCCGTGCTGGGCGCGCGGCCGCACCACTTCGAATTTTTCCGCACCGTCCGGCAGGAGATCATCCGCGCCACGGACGAGGCCGTGCTTGGCGTCAGCGGCTTCGCGCCCCTGCGCGGCAGGGCCATGAAACGCCTGCGGGATCGCGAAATCAATCTCGACGAAGTGTTCGTGCGCTGGGAGCTTTCCAAAAAAGCGCGCCGCCGCCTGGTGGAAAAGCGCCAGACCCGCTTCCTCAAAGCTTCGCGCGGGGCCTGCCTCGACAAGCGCTCCTTCGCGGGCCGGATTTCCGACGCCTGGGCCGAGCGCTGGTGGGAGCTTTACAACCGCCTGATTTACGACCTCTACCACAAGAAGCGCCGCTCCGTGGCCAACGCGCTGGAAGAAGTCGGGTCGGAATGGGCGTTGCTCAAGCTGCGCCTTACCTCGCCCTGGCGGCATCTGCGCCGCAGCTTCAGTTCGTCGGCCGCCGCCAAGGAAGAGCTGACCACGCTGTCCGTCTGGGACAAGGCCGCCGAGCGCGGCGACTGGGCCTGGATCAGCCCCAAGGCCGCCGAAGATCGCACCATCACCTGCACCAACGCCGCGAGCCACGGCTGCCTCGATTTGTGGGCGCCCGATCTGTATAACGAGTTTGCGGGCGTGTGCACCACATGCGGGCACCACTTCCCCATGGAATACCAGTGGCTGTTGCAGAACTGCTTTGACAGGGGATCGCTGTTCGAATTCAACAGCGAGCTGGAGTCGGGCAATCCGCTGAATTTTCCCGAGATGGACAAGCGCCTGGCCGAAGCGCGCGAAAAAACCGGCCTCAAGAGCGCCTGCCTGACCTTTGAAGCCCGCGTGGACGGCACGCAGGCCGTGGTGGCCATTCTGGCCGGCTCGTTCCGGGGCGGCTCGGTGGGCGCGGCCGAAGGCAGCAAGTTTGTGGCCGCAGCCGAGCGCGCGCGCAGCAAGCGCTATCCCTTCATCGTCTACTGCCACGGCACGGCGGGCATCCGCATTCAGGAGGGCACGCACGGCCTCATGCAGATGCCGCGCTGCACCGTGGCCGTGCAGCGTTACGTTGAGGCCGGCGGCCTCTACCTTGTCATTTACGACACCAATTCCTACGGCGGCCCGGTGGCCAGCTTTCTGGGCTGCTCGTCCTACCAGTTCGCCATCCGCTCGTCCAATATCGGCTTCGCGGGGCCCGGCGTCATCAAGAACACCACCAACATCGACATGGCGCCCGACTACCACAACTGCTACAAGGCCCTTTCGCGGGGGCACATCCAGGGCGTCTGGGATCGGCGCGACGTGCGCGCCAACCTGCGCCAGGCCCTCCTCACCATGGGCGGCCGCAACCTGTACTACCGATAGGCAATGACGAGGAAGCCCCGCCCGGGGCTCTCCTTGGGAGTGAACGATGCGCGATATAAGCAGCCTGCTGGAATCCATTAAGGCCGAACCCTATACCGAAATGCCCATCCTGGCGCCGCATACCGGCGTGGTCGCGTTTGCGGGCCTCAAGCCCGGCGACAAGGTGATCGGCCCGCACGGCCAGTGGAAGGAAACGCCCGGAACCAAGCTCGCCACGGTCACACGCGAGAAAAACCCCAAGCCCGTCCTCGCCGAGGACAAGGGCGTGGTGCGCGAACTGCGCGCGGAGCTGGAAGGAACCTTTGTTGAGGCCGGGACGGAACTGGGCGTTCTGCGCCACTACCTTTCCGCCCGTGAAGTCGTGCGCATCCTGCTGCGCCAGAGCCTCAGCCTCTTTGTCGCGCCCGAGCGGGCCAAATACTATTTTGTGCCCGACGTGGACAAAAAGGTCAAAATTTCCGGGCCGCGCGCCGTTTCCGTGCAGCACGGCATGGAGCTTTTCATCGCTTCGCGCATGAAGCGCGAGGTGATCGTGCCCTACGCCGGGCCCGAAGGCATCATCTACGCCGTGTACTTTCAGCCCAACCAGAACGTGGACGCCGGAGCCCCGCTTATCGGCGTGTGCCCGCCGGATCAGCGCGCGCAGATCGAGGACGTGGTCGCCCGCGTGCAGGCGGACTGGGAAGAAGTGGAATAGCATGGGCCGGATTCTGCAAATTCAGGTGCGCGCCTGGACGTACAACGAAGACGACGTGCCCCGCGCCTGGCCGCGGCTTTACGCGCTGGTCTGGCCCGGGGCCGACGCCTGGTCGCCCGTGGGCGGCAAGCGCGGCGTGCTGGAACTGGCCGACGCCCTGCCCGACGCGGCCGAGTTCGGCGGCTGGCCGGCCCCCGTGCGCGCGGCCCTGGCCGACGGCATACGCCGCGTTTCCGCGCTCAAAAAAGAACTCGAAGCCGCCCTGGCCGACTGGCAGCCCACGCGCGCCAACGAGGCAAGCGACCGCCTGGAAGACGCGCTGGCCGAACTGGAGCGCGCCGTTCCCGCCGAGCAGACAAGCGCGGACTCATTTTGAATAACTTGCACCCCAGGCGAGGGGGCCGGGGGAAATCATTTCCCCCGGTGGGGTCCGGGGCAAAGCCCCGGCCGCCGGAGGCCATTATTCAAAACATTCCGCGCCTTCGCAGTCGGTGTTGAAGCAGCGCCCGGCCAGGGCGAAGGCCACGCCCGCGATCAGCGGGGCCACCGCCATGACCACAAAGGCGTTTTCAATCCCGTAGGCCAGCATGGCGTTGTTGGCGGCATCGGCGCTTTGGGCGAGCGCGGCCAGGTATTCCGGCGTCTGTTGGTACATTTTGCCAAAAAAGCCCGCTATATAGCCCGAAAGCGACGCGCCCACCGCCATGCCGAAAATGTTCTGCACCACGATAAGGCAGCCCAGCGCCGTGGCGCGTATGCCCTCGTGCGAGGCCTGGAGCACGGAATTATAGGTGATAGCGAGAATATTGTTGAGGAAAAAGCCCCCCGCGAGCAGGCAGGGATAGAGCATGTCGCGCGGCAGCGCCTTCAGGCCCAGCAGGAAGCAGGTTGTGGTGGCGAACATGCAGAACGCGGCGTAGCGCAGGGGATAGCAGCGGTTTTTCCTGGCGATCTTGTCGGCCACCAGGCCGCCGAACACTGTGCCGATAGCGCCCGCGATCATGATGCCGGCGCCCTTGAAGCCCGCGGCCTCCTGGCCGAGTCCTTCCGTATAGCGGAAAAAGCTGGGCACCCAGACGCCGACCACGGCGTAAAAGGCCAGGGCCAGCGCCATGCCGACAAAGATCAGCATGAGCGAACGGGTGCGCAGAATCTTTTTAAGAATGCTGATCAGCGGCACGTTTTCCGTCTGGCCGGTTTCTTTGTTGACCTTGGTCACGGGCGCGCGGGGCGGCTCTTTAAAGAAGAAGACCAGGATCGCGATCAAAGCGCCCGGTATGGCCACCAGGCCGAAGGCGTGCCGCCAGCCCCAACGCTGGGCCACAATGCCGCCCACCATCATGCCCAGCACCAGGCCAATGGGGCCCGCGCTCTGGAGCAGGCCCAGCGCGCTGGAACGCCGGTTGGCCGGAAACACGCCCTGCACGATGGTGCTGGCGCCGGGGCCGTATCCGGCCTCGCCCGCGCCCACAACAAAGCGCAGAAACAAGAGATGCCAGAACGATCCGGCAATGGAGCACGCCAGGCTGGCGGCTCCCCAGACCAGCACCATCGTGCCCACCATGCCCTTGCGGCTCCAGCGGTCAACCAGCAGGGCCGAGGGAAAGGCCAGAACCGCGATGGAAATGTTGACAATGCCGGTCAAAAGCCCGAACTGGCCGGGCGTGACGCCCAGATCGCGGTTCAGGTCGCTGAAAAGCGAGGCCACCACCATGCGGTCGAAAAAGTCAAAAACATACAGCAGCGCGAGCAAAAGCAGCACATACCATGCGTAGCGCCTGCCATACGGGTACACATTGTCGCCCTCCGCGGGCAGGGAGGCATTGGGGGAATGTTGCACGGACATACGTCATCGTCCTTGAAAAAATACATGATAAAACGCCGCGGGCGTCTGTTCCCACGGCCGCCGGAGCGGCATGACACGCTTTGGTCTATGGTCTACGCAGGCGGCGTATCTTGGTCAAACGGCATAGTTTGCGATGCAGGGACGCGCGGGGGGCGTTATCATCCTGCCGCACGGCCTGATTGCCGGCCGTTGCGGAAAATACGCGCTGGTATAACTAAAACAGGGAAAAGAAGAAAAATCCGCGCCGTCGCGGCGGGGGCCTGGCGAACGCGCGGAAGGGGCGGAGCGGGCGGGATTTTGGCGGGAGAAAGGCCCGGCATGGCGCATTGACGTCGCGCCGGAGGACGGGGAGGGGCCGGGCTTGGGGGAATTATCACGCGCGGCATGTCTAACGAGTGACAAAAATACTTAATAAATACAGTGGCTAATATGTTTTATATTATTATTTCAATGTTGTGAGTAATCGCCTGATATGAGAAAGGTTTTTAGCGCACACGCAAGAGGAATGCAAAAATAGTATTGTAAATCAAACAGATAACAAATGCTTCGTGAGCGGTTCAACTTGACACGAGGACGGTGGGCCGGTAGCCTTATACTCAGCGTTAATGTCCTTCCCAACGGAATGCTTCGTTCCCCCCCCACATTAAGGAGCATATCATGGTACCCGAACTTTACAAGGTGATGCACAATCTGGTCTTGGAAGGCCCCATGTCCGCGCGCGATCTGGCTGCCGCCGTTCAGAAGCCTTACTCCACGCTGTTGCGTGAGGTAAACCCCTACGATACGGGGGCAAAGCTGGGCGCGGACACCCTGCTGCTGATCATGCAGCAGACGGGCAATGTTGAACCCCTTGAATATATGGCCATGACATTAGGCTATAAGCTGGTGCCCTCCGGCGCGAGCGCGCATTCCTCCAGGGAAGGCGCGCGCCGCATGCCGATGGAAGGGCGGCCTCATTCCGCGCGTCCCAAGGAGAGATATTCCGGCCGTTAGGCCCTAACGAAGAGCGACATGACGCGATACGCCGCGCGGCGTTCCGTACAAGGCGGCCGGGCAATCAACGCCCGGCCTGCAAAGAAACGGGGCGACGCGCGGCTTTGTATGTTTTGGCCCAGTGGGGTTCGTCCAGATTGTCCTGCCGGACGGACGCCTTGCGGTTGGGGCTGTGGACAAACTTGCCCTGCCCCGTGTAAATGCCCGTGTGCAGGCCGTTGGGGCCGGACGGCGCGCGGAATACCACGATATCGCCCGGCTGTAGCCTGTGGCGCGGCACGTCGGTTCCGGTATGGGCCTGATCCGTGGTGATGCGCGGCACGCTGATCCCGTTTTGCGCAAAGGCCCAGTAGATCAGGCCGGAGCAGTCAAAGCCCTTGGCCGGAGATGCTCCGCCCGAGCGGTAGGGTTTGCCGATCTGCGTCACCGCCGTGCGCGCCACGCGCGCGCCAAGCACGCTGCCGCTCTCGCCGGCGTCCGTTCCCATGCCCGTAATGCGCGTGGGGGCGCAAGCGGCAAGCCCGGCGGCAAAAGCCGCCATAAGCGCCGCCGCCGCCAGTCGCCGCATTGTGCGGCCGCACAGGAATCGCGCAAAACACATGGGTTTTCCTCCGCAAATTCGGCGCGTGCAAACGCTGCCATCTTTTTGGCATATCGGCCAAACCTTTGCAATCTTCAGGCCAATGCGCCGCGTATGGTTGGGCGGCGCTCCGTTTCCGCCGCAAGCCTCGCGCTCCGGCTTCGGCTGCCACGCCCGCGCACCTAGAGCATTTCAACTTTGAAATGCTCGCGGAACTGAGCGGAGCGAGGTTCCGCCGCGAAGCCGGCGTAGCCGCGATTCACTCGCGGCGTTATCGATGCTGTCGCTATCCGTAATGCGCCTGCGTCGCATAACGGCTAGCGCAAGCGCCGGCGGAGGCGTGAAACTTAAGCGGCAGAACGCGGTAGCCGTAGCCGCAAAGCGGCGTACGGATAGCGACAGCATAGATATCGTGTCTTGGCTGTGCACTATTTCAAGAGTAAAATGCTCTAACGCCGGGCGGCGTCGGCAAAGCCAGCACGGGCACAGCGTTAGCGCGCGTCCGCCCAAGGCGGGCGGGGTGGCGCCTATTCAATATAGGATGATTTATATAGGAATTGCCGCATACGGCGGGGCCTGGCGGGCGCGGGCGACAAACGGACAAAAATCAGGTGGTTCGCCTGATTGTGACGCTTCAGCGTAAAACTCCGCCGGTGGGGAGGGCGGCCGGGATGCGCCGCGTGGGGCGCATTTGAGGATAATGCGAGCTATTTTCTAGAACTATCCTCTGATATGTCGAGTATATGCCGATTTAAATATTCATGATTTTCAAGGGGAAAGGATTAGACGTCGTATGATAATAGTTTGAGCGGACGCTATTTTTTAGCCCCCGATCATTGACGAAATATATGGTAGACGATATCCGGGTATCAACAAGTTGATAGGTGGCTGATACGAGGTTCGCCTTCGCTTCCGGCCCGGCCGGAATTAGTCCTTAACCTTGGAGGTTCCCCATGGTTTCCGAACTGTCAACGTTGATCCATAATTTGGTGCTGGACAATCCAACCCCCGCCAAAGATCTGGCGAAAGCCATCGGCAAACCGTACTCCACGCTGCTGCGTGAAGTGAACCCCTACGATTCCGGCGCCAAGCTCGGAGCGGAGACCCTGTTGCAAATCATGGCGCATACCGGGGACATCAAACCCCTGGAATATATGGCCGGCAAACTTGGCTTCAGCCTGACGCCCCGCCCGGGCGACGTGCCGCACGTCACCCCCGGCGCGTTTTACGGCACGCCGGCTGTTGCCGCGCGGCAGGCCGCGCAGATCTGCCCGACCTGTGGCTTGGCGCAGCCTTACGACGTGACGATGGCCCCCGAGGCGGCCGACGTGACCACGCGGGCGTAACGCTTCAGCATCGGCGTCATCGGTTTTTCGGGTGCAATCGGCTGTTCGGCCCGGCGCTTCGCAAGCGTCGGCTCGTCGACAAGGAGGTTCAGCGTTCTGCCTGGAATGTCGATGCGGATCACGTCGCCGTCGCGCACCAGCGCAATGGGGCCGCCCTCCGCCGCTTCCGGGGAAACATGCCCGATGGAGGCCCCGCGGGTCGCGCCGCTGAAGCGGCCGTCCGTGATCAACGCCACATCTTTATCCAGCCCCATGCCGGCAATAGTCGACGTGGGGCTGAGCATTTCCGGCATCCCCGGCCCGCCGCGCGGCCCCTCGTAGCGGATGACCACCGCGTCGCCCGGCTTGATTGTGCCGCCCAGGATGGCCGTCATGGCATCGGCCTCGCTTTCGAACACCCTGGCCACAGCGTCGCGGCGCAGCATTTCCCTGGCCACCGCGCTCTGCTTGACCACGGCCCCTTCCGGCGCCAGATTGCCCCGCAAAATGGCGATGCCGCCTTCGGGCGAGCAGGGTTCTTCCAGCGTGTGGATGACCGCCGTGTCGCGGATGCGGGCCTTGGCGTCGCGCAGGTTTTCCTCCACCGTCTGCCCGGTGACGGTGCGGGCCGTCACGTCCACCAGATCCTTGCGCGCCAGCTCGGCCAGCACGGCGGGGATGCCGCCGGCGCGGTGCAGATCCTCGATATGATGCGCGCCCGCCGGGGCCAGCTTGCACAGGTTGGGCGTGACGCGGCTGATTTCGTCAAAAATGTCCAGGGTCAGCGACAGGCCGGCTTCGGCGAAAATGGCGGGCAAATGCAGCACGGTGTTGGTGCTGCCGCCCAGGGCCATGTCCACGGCCACGGCGTTGCGCACGGCTTTTTCGGTGACGATGTCGCGCGGGAGCAGGCTGCTTTCCACAAGCCGCATGATCTGCATGCCCGCCATTTTGGCCAGGCGGATGCGCTCGGCCGCAACCGCCGGAATGGTGCCGTTGCCCGGCAGCGCCATGCCCATGGCCTCGGCCATGCAGTTCATGGTGTTGGCCGTGAACATGCCCGAACAGGAGCCGCAGCCCGGACAGGCGCGGCCCGCCAGTTCCTCCAGCTCTTCCACGCTGATCGCGCCAATTTGCGCCTTGCCCACCGCTTCAAACACCGCCGTCAGGTCGCTGTTGCCTTCGCCGGCCAGCATGGGGCCGCCGCTGACCACCAGGGCCGGAATATTCAGGCGCAGGGCCGCCATCAGCATGCCGGGCACGCATTTGTCGCAGTTGGGGATCAGCACCAGGCCGTCAAAGGGGTGGGCCATGGCCATGATTTCCACGGAATCGGCTATCAGCTCGCGCGAGGGCAGCGAATAGCGCATGCCCGCGTGGTTCATGGCCAGACCGTCGCACACCGCAATGGCCGGAAATTCAAAAGGAACGCCGCCGGCCATGCGCACGCCCGCCTTGACCGCCTCGGCGATGCGATCCAGATGCAGGTGACCCGGCACGATTTCGTTGGCCGCGTTGACCACGCCGATCATGGGGCGCTTCATTTCCTCGCCGGTCAGGCCGAGAGCGCGCAAAAGCGAGCGGTGCGGGGCTTTTTCGTTTCCTTGGGTCATCTTGTGGCTGCGCATGGCGATCTCCTTCAGAGCATTGACGGCGGGCGGGCCGCCCTGTACGGGACAAGGGCGCATGGTACGCTTTCTAAAGCGCGAAATCCAGCGCCGGAGGCCTCATGAAAATTTTGCTTGGCGGAGTGGACAGGCACATTTACGCGCAGGGCGATCTGGACGGCGCCTGTTTCTTATACAGCGTGGTCAACGCCTATTGGGCGCTGACCGGCAGGGAGCCCGACTTTTACCGGGTGTGCGCCGCTTTGGCGCAAGTGGATTGCCCGCGGGATTTTCTCAGCGGCAATACCGGAACCGGCGGCGGGCTGGCCGGCGACAGCGCGGCTATTCGCGGCAACGCCCTGCGCGTGCTGAACGCCCTGGGCCCGGAGCGCTTCGACGTTATGGCGTTGGCGGGCGACATCGCGGGCAGGGCGGAAGAGCTGATTACCCGCCACAGCGTGCTGGCGCTGCATTATCGCGGCGACTCCGGCCTGATGCGCGACTTCAACCACTGGGCGCTTGCCGTGGCCTGCGCCCGGCCACACCGGACGCTGCACCTCGCCTGTTCCGTCATCTTGCAGAAAACCTGCTTCCGGAACGCCTGCGCGTACGAGGAAACTTTTCACGCGGACTTCGGGCGCTGGTCGAACGATACGCTGTCCGACCTGCATCCCTACGAGCTGGTGGAAGGCGAGGCGTTCCGGATCGTCCTGCTGTAAGGCGGGCCCAAAAAAAGCGCGAGAAGACTCGCGCTTTTGGGGAACCGGACACCCGACGACAACCGTTACCGTTGCTTCCTTTCGGATCTGGCGGGGTTGGCGGCGTCGCCGCCGCCCGGTTCCCATGCCTGTTTCTATCCTCAGGGCCTTGCGCCTGTCAATGCCCGGGCGTGGAAAGCGGCCCACGCGCCTTGACAAATTCTCATCGGCCGGGTTAAAGTGCCGTTTCCGCGCCAGATGGGG
>JAVBMS010000042.1:0-19931 GCA_031552135.1 Mailhella sp. | reverse complement strand
AACTCGCTGGTGAGGTCGCGGGCGCGGCCCTCGCAGTCCAGAACGGAAATCCGGGCGCGGAACAGCACGCGGCCGTTCTCGAACAGCGGGATCAGCCGGCGGATGCGGTCTTCCTTGGCCGTGGCCCCGCCCAGCGCCGTGATGGCGAAGTGGTAACCCTCGCGGCCCATGCATTCCTGGATGTGCTCGATGTCGGCCTGCTGGCCGTAGCGCTCGTAACCCACGGCCAGCGGCTCGTAGCGCCGGTGCAGGCGGAAGAGGGCGGCCGCGCGCTCGGTGAGGTTGAGGCGGTCGCGCACGCCGTCGAGCACGTAGTAGTTTTTGTCGCTGCCCAGGCCCACAACCCACATGGCCGTGTAGTCGCTGCCCTTTTTTTTGGAGCTGGCCGGATCGGCCAGGATGTAGCGGTTCATGCCGCGCCAGTCCACGTCGGCGTCGCAGGTGCGGAACCAGGCGCGCTTGAAGCCCATGACGGAATCGGCCACCGGGTTTTGCAGCATCTGGCAGCCGAAGACGTAGGAGCCCATGTCGCGCCGCTTCTGGTCGAGCAGCTTGCGGGCGAGGAAGGCGGGCTTGCCGTCCGCGCGCAGGGCCGGGTACACGCGGGGCAGGGCCGCGCCGCGCTCCATGATGGCGCGGTAAGTGTCGTTGAAGTGGTAGCGCGTGCCGATGTGCCGCCGCTTGCCGCCGTGCGTGCCAAGGTTGAGCGAAAGCGCCCACGCCTCCGTAACCTTGGCGATCATCTCCGGGCTGCTCACCGAGTCGAGCGTGACCACGTCGTCGTACACCAGCAGCGAAAAATGCTTGCCCGTGGGCTGGCCGTCCACCAGGCCCCAGGCTTCGATGGTGGCCTCCTTGGGATTGGAGGCGCGGGCCACCACCAGGCCGCTGTCTTCCGACCACGAGCGCGAGTTTTTGCCCTGCGGCGGCGCGATGTGCGGAAACAGCTCGCGCAGGCGGGCGTTGTTCTCCCACTCGCGCTTGATCTGGCGCAAAAACGATTTGGCGATGGGCCGCGTGTGCGAAAAAATGCCGACCGTCACTTCCGGATCGTTCAGCACGTCCTGCATGGTCAGGCCGATGGTGATGATGCTCGACTTGTAATGCTCGCGCGCCCACAAATCGAGGTAGCCGTCGGGCTGCGCGCGCACTTCGCGGCAGCGGGCGAAGCACCAGTCGTTGTCCATGTCGGCGCGGCCGAGGATGTGCACCATCAGATAGAAGAGATCCGTGGCCGCGAGGTGGCGGATCTCTTCGTCTGTAACGGCTTTCTGGTACTCCTCGTGCGCGGCGAGGCGGGCGGCGCGGGGCGTCGGTGTCGTTTCCATGGTTGCTCCTGTTTGCGCGGAGCCTACCACCGGTTTTGACCCGTCCCGTAATCCGGTGACTTAATCGGGGGGTTTAAGTGACCGAAAGACGCCTTGACATATTAAAAAAACGGCAAAAATCGCGCTTTTCACCTGGGCGCGCATTTAAAACCTGCTGAAATTGCTCATAGTAATTTTCAAAGTTTACCGGCTTGACCGTTTTGGGACATTCTGGCCGCAAAAAAAATGAAAAAAAGTTTTTGCCCCTTATTTAATTGATTTTTTCTATAGAATTCCCTCTCTCAGCAAAACAATCATGCGCTTTTGTGATCCGGATCACGGTTTTTTTTGCGACAATGGAGAATATCTCTCCATCAATCGTCAACCGGGAGGTTCCCATGTTCTGTCATCAATGTGAGCAAACAGCGCGAGGCGAGGCGTGCACCGTGCGCGGCGTGTGCGGCAAGTCTCCGGAAGTGTCGGATATTCAGGATCACATCGTTCTGGCCCTGCGGCTTTTGGCCCGCACCGCGCTCAAAGCCCGGAGCAAGGGCATTGTGGATCAGGATCTGGACGACTTTGTGGTGCGCGCGCTGTTCAGTACGCTGACCAACGTCAATTTTGACCCCGAATGCCTCAAAGCCATTGCGGCCGAAGCCGTGAGCCGCCGCCGCGCCCTGGCCGCCAAACTGGGCTGCACCGTGGATCAGTGCGAACTGGCGGCCAAAACCAGCCTGGAAGAGCTGATGGCCGAAGGCGCGGGCGTGCCCGAATTCCACGCCGACGCCAACGTGCGCTCGGCCATGGAAATTCTGCTGTACGGCCTCAAGGGCGTGGCCGCGTATGCCGATCACGCCGCCATTCTGGGCCAGCGCGACCCCGAACTGAACGCCTTTGTGTACGAAGCGCTGGCCGCCGGTATGCCGGGCAAGGACGGCAAACCGGACAAGGAGCGCACGCTGAACGACTGGCTTGAGCTGATCCTGCGCTGCGGCAAGGCCAACCTGCGCGCCATGGAACTGCTGGAGGCGGGCAATACCGGCCGCTTTGGCCATCCCGTTCCCACGCCGGTTTCGCTGGGCCACCGCAAGGGCAAGGCCATTCTGGTTTCCGGCCACGATCTGCCCGACCTTTACGCCCTGCTCAAGCAGACCGAGGGCACGGGCATCAATGTTTACACGCACGGCGAAATGCTGCCCACCCACGCCTACCCCGCGCTGAAGGCCTTCCCGCACCTGGCGGGGCACTACGGCACGGCCTGGCAGAATCAGCAGAAAGAACTGCCCGACTTCCCCGGCGCGGTGCTGTTCACCACCAACTGCATCCAGAACCCCGGCTCATACAGCGACAAGGTGTTCACGTCCGGCATCGTGGGCTGGCCCGGCCTGGTGCATTGCAAGGATCAGGATTTCTCGGCCGTGATCAAAAAGGCGCAGGAACTGCCCGGCTTTACGGACGACGCGCCCGGCCAGACCATTACGGTGGGCTTTGGCCGCCAGACCCTGCTGGATGCCGCCCCGGCCGTGATCGAAGCGGCCAGGAGCGGCGCGCTGCGCCATATCTTCCTGGTGGGCGGCTGCGACGGCGCCAAGCCCGGCCGCAACTACTACACCGAGTTTGTGGAAAAAACGCCGCAGGATACGCTGATCCTCACTCTGGCCTGCGGCAAGTTCCGCTTTTTCGACAAGGATCTGGGCACGCTCGGCCCCTTCCCGCGCCTTTTGGACGTGGGCCAGTGCAACGACGCTTACGCCGCCGTGCAGGTGGCCCTGGCCCTGGCCGAAGCGCTGGGCGTGGGCGTGAACGATCTGCCGCTCTCGCTCATCCTGTCCTGGTACGAGCAGAAGGCCGTGGCCATTCTGCTGACCCTGCTGGCGCTCGGCATCAAGAACATCCGCCTCGGCCCCAGCCTGCCGGCCTTCATTACGCCGGACATCCTCAACGTGCTGGTGGAACAGTGGGGCATCAAGCCGGTCACCACGCCGGATCAGGATCTTAAGGATATTCTCGGCTAGCCGCCCCCGACTGGCCGTGCCGGGTTCGTCCCCAGCCCGGCTTAAACAAACGCGCCGCCTTTTTTGTAACGAAAAGGCGGCGCGGAGCGTTTAAGGGAGGCGGTTATGATTGCCCGAGATCGGTCATGAACGTCTGCAGGCGCACCAGCAGCGTTTTGCACACGTCCGGATGCTTTGCCGCGATGTTGTTGAGCTGGAAGGGATCGCTGCGACGGTCGTACAGTTCGTCTTTTTCCGGCACGTCGGCCAGGGAGCCGGGGGTGCATGTCCACTGTTCCTCGCCGTCCAGCGAGGCCGCCTCCTGCATCCTGGCCGCGGTTTCCGATTTGGCGCCCACTCCCGCATGGTCGTCCTTCAGGATGACGCCGCCGTCCACCTGATAGAAGTCGCCCTGTTCGGCCGCCGACACGTTGGACGTGTCCTTGATCCAGTGGATGTACGACCATTCTTCGGTGTAGATGGCCCAGGAATATTTAAAGTAGCCGGCCACGGCGAAGTCGCGGACTTTTTGCGCTTCGCCCCGGCACAGGGGCAGCAGCGATTTGCCGTTCATGCCGGGATGCGCGCCGATGCCCAGCCAGTCGCACACCGTGGGCGCGACGTCGCACGACTGCACAAAGGCCGCGATGCGCCGGCCCGCCGTGATGCCCGGCGCGCGCAGCAGCATGGGCGCGTGCACCAGTTCTTCGTAGGGCCAGGGGCGGCATTTGCGCATGATGCCGTGGCCGTGTTCGCCGTTGCCCATGGGCTCGCCGTGGTCGGACACCATCATGAGCAGCGTGTTGTCTTCCAGCCCCAGACGCCGGACGGCCCGCATCAGATAGCCGAGCCAGTTGTCGCACATGGTGACGCATTCGGCGTACAACATGCGGACGTGGTGGAGTTCTTTCTCGGTAAACACGTCCTTGACCGCGCCGATGACCGGCAAAAACTGATCCTTGCCCTGGTAGCCGGGGTTGTACATGCTTTCCACGCCGGGCACGTAGACCGAGGGCGGGTTCCAGGGCTCGTGCGGATCAAAGCTGTCGATCCACAAAAAGAACTGCTTGTTGCGGTCAACGCCTTCCAGATACTCCACAGCCTTTTTGACGGTTTTGGCGACGTAATGGTCTTCCTCGCTCGTCCAGTACTGCATCTGGCGCAGGTAGCCGCCAATTTCCTCCTTGAGCGGGGCGGCAACGGCCTGCCCGTAGACCTGATCCACGGTCTGGTCGATGTGATCCTCGATGTAGTCTTCGGGCTTCAGATGGTAGAGCGGATCGGCCGTGTAAAAGAAGTGATCCAGCTCGTGGCCGTGCGTGAAATGCACTTTGTCAAAACCGCGCGTGTAGCCGAATTTGGGCAGCCGGTACATGGGGCAGTCGAAGATCAGCGCCGTGTCGATGGGGCGGCCCCAGCACAGATCGGCGATGGTGGTGTCCGACATTTTGAGCGGCGACCAGCCGGATTCGGGCAGGGTGTAGCGCCCTGTGTGCATGGCCCGGCGGCAGGGCACCGTGGGCAGGCCCTCCACGTAGTAGTTTTCAAACAGCACGCCCTCGCGCGCCAGACGATCCATGTTGGGCGTCTTGATCCAGCCGTTGCCGTAGCAGCCGAGGTAGGTGCGCTGCAAACTGTCGAACATAATGACAATGGCGTTGCGGATATCCATGCGATTCTCCTTGAATGGTTTGCGTGTTGACGCGGAAGGCGCCGGAGGGTGCGCGCCCGTTGCTCCTCCGCGCTGTATCCGGCCCTGGTCGGGGTGCGGACGGACGGATCAAAGCAAATCATGTGCCATATCGATGCTGAATAATATCAACATATTAAATGGCATCATGCTGGGGTAATTCACAAATTTTATAAAATGCTATACAAAAATAGGAGATTATTAACAAAGGATCGCTGCATGGATCACGCTGCTATTTCCGCTGCGCGCGCGTTGGGGCGCGGTGTGGCGGCGGCCTATACGCGGGGCGGTTTTTCGCTCGCGCTGGACGCCATGCTGGAAGCGGCCGCTCCGTTGGCCGCCATAAGCCGTATCACCTGCGTTTGTTTGATCCGTCACGCCCCGCACGGTTTGTTGCTGGGGTCGTCGTCGCACGACAACACGCGGGTTTCGCGCGCCGAAGGGGGCGGGTACACGGCGTTTGTACCGTCGTTTCCCGAGCGATGGGACGAAGCGCACAGCATTCCGGATTTATGGAACGGCGCGCCGCCGGGCAGCGCTTCGCCGTTGGCCCGGCACCACTCCCAGCTCGGTCTGCCGTTTTTGCTGGAGGGGCAGGCGCTTTATTACGCCATGTTTTGGGCCGATACGCGCGATTACTTCACGCAGGAGCGGCAGGCATGGCTGCGAGCGTTGGTGGAGCCGCTTGGGGCCGTGGTGGAGGGCTCGCTGTTCATACCGTCGCGCGCGGTTTCCGGTTCGCATCACGGCAACGCGGGCGATGCGCTGACGCAGTGTCCTGATATGGCGGCAATACTCGAAAAAATCCGCAACGTGGCGCGCTCCGACACCACGATGCTGATCAGCGGCGAAACCGGCGTCGGCAAAGAAGTTGTGGCCGATTTTATACACGAAAACTCGCCGCGCAAATCCGGGCCGTTCATCAAGGTCAACTGCGCGGCGCTGCCCGAGTCGCTTTTGGCCAGCGCCCTGTTCGGCCACGAGAAGGGCGCGTTTACCGGAGCCGCCGCCAGAACCGCCGGGTATTTTGAAAGCGCGCACGGTGGAGCCATTTTGCTGGATGAAGTGGGCGAACTTTCGCCGGAGGCCCAGGGCAGTCTGTTGCGCGTGCTGGATCGCAAGGAGATCCAGCGTATCGGCGGATCGCACGCCGTACCTGTGGATATCCGCATCATCGCCGCCACCAACCGGAATCTGCCCGATATGGTGGCCGCCGGCACGTTCCGGGCGGATCTGTGGTACCGGCTCAGCGTGTACCCGGTGTTCATCCCGCCGCTCCGGGAGCGCCCGCGCGACATTCCCGTTTTGGCGCGCCACTATCTCGCCTTTTTCACCAAACGGCTCAACCTGGCGCGGCTGCCGATCGTCAAGGCGTCCGAATTGCGCAGGCTGCAACATCATGCCTGGCCCGGCAATGTCCGCGAGCTGGCGCACGTCACCGAAAGGGCGCTGGTCACGCATTCGGCGGACGACACCATCGCGCGGCCGGTCAGCTTTGAGCTGGATGCGGCCAGGCTTTTCGCGTCCTCGCCGTCTCCCGTGCCGGTTCCTGCCGCGCGCGGGGAGAAGGCTCGTGCCGGCGAACCGTGGGAGCGCATGGACACATTGCCCACGCTGGAGCGCCTGGAGGAGCGGTACATCGACTGGGTGTTGCGCCATACCCGCAACAAGGTGCATGGCAAGGGCGGCGCGGCGGAAATTCTCGGCGTCCACCCTCACACCGTCCGGTATCGCCAAAAAAAACAAAAAGAACGCAGCGCAAAAAATGCGGGAGCGGACACGTTGTAACGCGCCCGCTCCCGCGGAAATTGTCGAGGCCGCCGGTTACTCGGGCGCGGGCACGGAGGCGGCGATCTGATAGAATCTGTCGATCCAGGCTTTGGACTCGCTTCCCAGGCCGTTTTCGGCCGCGCTTTTCACCCAGTAGCCTTCTATGAGGGGTTGCAGGGCCTTGTGGAACACGCCGAGCTGCTCGTCGCTCAGATGGATGACTTTGGCCCCGGCCTTCTCGTACAGGCCCAGAACGCTTTCCACGTCCTGATCCAGCGAGGCGGCCAGAAGTTCGGCCATAGGCCGGCCGGTGCTGCTTTTGAACAGGGCGCGCTGGGCGTCGTCCAGATCCTCGTCCCAAACGGTGCGGTTGACGGCCAGGAACAGCATGGGCGAGGTCGAGGGCAGTTGGGTGACGTACTTGGCCACCTCCATGATGCGCAGGCCACGGTGGAACGGAACGGCGCAGTAAAACGCCTCGCCCATGCCGCGCTGCAACCCCACATAGGCGTCACTGCTGGCCACATAGACGGGCACGCCGCCCCACGCTTCGATCATCGTGGAGTCGGCGGGGTTGACGATCAGGACGCGGCGGCCCTTCAGATCCGCCGGGCTGGAGATGGGAGCCTTGGTGGAGGCGATGGCGTAGCTGGCGCCGTTCCAAAGGCACAACACCTCGCCCGCGGCATCCAGCTCCTTTTTGACTTCCGGCACCTGCTCATACAGGGCGTACGACACGGCCATAGCGTGGCGGGCGTTTTTCGACAAAAACGGCAGGTTGCTCAGGTAGGCGTGCGGGTACAGCTTGGGGAAGGTGCCGGGGCCGAGGATGGTGATGTCGAGCCCGCCGGTGCGCAGGGCGTTGTCCGCGTTGCTATGCTCCACCAGCCCGCCGTTGGCGAAAAAATGCACCACAAGCTGGCCCTTGGTCGCCTCGGCGAACGACGCCGCCCACGGCGCGAACGTTTTGACGTTCTGCGTCTGCACCGAGGGGTAGACGGATTGAAAATTGATCTCCAGCGCCCAGGAAGCGCACGGCACGGACAAAGCCAGCGCCAGCGCGGCTGAAAGGATGCGTTTTGTCATCATGTTCGCCTCCATACGTCCATGTTAATGTTAAAAGGCTTGCGGGTGTTGTGTCGCGGGGTCTTGCTGTGGCATCTAAAGCAAGTCTTGTGCCAAATAAATATGTATTTATATCATATTGTTATGTGCTATATGCTGCCCGCGTGTGCATGTTCTGCCAATTAATGCAGAAAAACATGACACTGTGCAGCGAATGATGACAAGCCCGGGAGCTCCTCACGCTTCGCCCGCGGCAGCCGCCTTTTTGGCACGCAATATGCTTCTCTTCAGGCGCAGCGATATTTCAGGAAAAATTTTCCGCATGGCGTATCGCTCGCGCGAAGCTCCCCCGCGATCAGGTTTTTAGGGGAGCGCGGCGGAGCGTTCGGCCTGACGCATGGGCGCGGGCACGGCGAGAAGGCGCTCCGCTGCCCTTTGTGTATGGACGATGCTTTTTGACAGGAGGCGCAACATGAGCAAGATTTCCGCTTATTCTTCTCTCGCCGATGTTGAAGCCGTATGGCTGCTTTCGCGCGATCCCGCGCGGGGCAAAAACCATGCAACCCGGGGCGCTGCCGCCGCCGGCACGGACACGGTCTCCCTTTCCGGGGAGGCCAAAGCATTGAGCGCGGCCGCGACAGGCGAGGAAAACGCCTCCGGCGCGAAGCGCTCCGGCGGTATGCCGCGCAACGAAACCCAGGCCCTGAAGTCTCTGATTCAGGGTATGGCCGACGAGGCCGGCGTGCCTGTGGGCGGTTGGGGCCTCGGCCACTACCGCAAGGCTTTCCGGGCCTCGGAAGGCGAAGACCATGCGGCTGTGCGCGACATCTTCCTCGCCCGCTACGGGCTGAACGCGCCGGCTGACCCCGTGGACGAAGACCCTACGGGCGGCGTTGAAGATCCGGCCAACGGTATTGAAGATCCGATCGGCGGCATCGAAGATCCGGCGGATGGCCTTGAAGATCCCGCCGGCGGCCTTGAAGACCCCTCGGGCGGCATAGCGGATCCCACCGATCCCACGGACCCCGCCGACCCGGCTGATCCCGTCGATTCCGCCGACCCCGCCGATCTCACGGAGTTGCCGGATATTGTCGATCAGGACGGAACGGATCCGGGCGACACCGCGGTATTGCCCGATCTCACGGATCTTCTGGACGACCTGCTCGATCCCGAAAACCCTGACGCCGCGCAGACCGGCGAGGCCGCCTGACGCCTTGCCACCGGAACCGCGCGTCGGCACGGCGTGCGAAAACAAGCAGCCACCCGGATGTCGGGTGGCTGTTGCTTTTGCCCGCGCGGGCGTCTTGTCGCGGCCGGGCGGAAGCTTTTTAAGGGCAAAACAGGCGGATCGGCATTTTTTGCTTGACGCCTGAGCCCGATTCCGGCATGAATAACTTCCGGCTTGGGGGTGTAGCTCAGTTGGGAGAGCGCTTGAATGGCATTCAAGAGGCCGTCAGTTCAATTCTGTCCACCTCCACCAGTAAATTTGAAGGGCTTACGAAGGAATTCGTAAGCCCTTTTTTTGTTTTGGCAGATCCGGCCCCGCCGCCGGCCCCGCCGCCGGCCCGCGGCAATTCGCGTTCCCCTGTTCAGCGTTGGTCAGGCAGATGCCTCCTCCCAGCGCCTACACCGACAACAGAAGGCGCGGGTCAATATTCAGCACTTCGGCCAGCTTCTTGGCATTCGCCTTGCCGATGGGCCGCTTGCCGTTCTCCATTTCGGAGATATGGCGGCGGGGGATGCCGCTACGCTCGGCAAGTTCGACCTGAGTCAGATTTTCGCGGTAGCGGGCGCCGGAAAGATACGTTCCCGCGTGCACCGCGGTGAAATACCTGGACTCGCGCCAGGGAATCGAACTCTCGGCCTGATGATTAACAGTCGCCCGCTCTGCTTCTTCAAAGCCGAGAGCGCGCATAGCCTCAAGCGCCTGCCCAAGCATGGCGACAGGGCCGGTAAAGGTCATGCGGACTTCATCAGTAGGGGGCTTTTTCGTGTGTGCCTGCATAGGTCACCTCCACTTCGCATCCGGTTTCGGTTTCAATCCAAACCGCCACATAGGTCGGCCTTCCTTTTCGTAGGTGGCAATGATGACGGTTGGGGCCGAGCTTGCTGTAGTTGGGCCAGTTGCCGCGAACAGGCCCGGACAGTTCAATGTCTCGCATCAGCGTGGCCAGTGCCGCAAGCACCGGCCTGGGCAGTTTGCCGAGGCTCTTGTCTGTTCTTTTGGAAAGCCGGACATGCCAGAAATTCTCGCTCATTTTCGCCTCGTGGTATCAATGTACTAATTTTTAGTACAAAGTCAAGATGTCCGTTTGCGGCTGCTTTTTGCGGACGCTCGCTCCTACGGCTAAAAGCCCGCGCCAGCCTGGTCGGCAAAAACGCTTGCTTCCCGGCTGCTTTCATTTGATTATGGGCGGCGTGCCGTGTTCAGGGCCGCCTGACCACGCATCACCGCGCAGCACGCGGCAAGAAACCGGAGGCCGGCGATGGAAGATCGTTTTCGCGAGATGTATCGCAATATATCGGAAATTGTCTCCCCCCTGCATGGCCTGGGCTTGGGCGCTTTATCCACGGCCTGCCTTCAGGAAACCTATATACGGATGCACGAAAAGCTTAAAACCGATTTGAGTTTGGAAATCGGCGCGCACGAGGCAACCTACTCGCGGCGGGTCAAAGAACTTTATGGGGATGCTCTTGAGGTTTGCGCCGTGGAAGGTTCGCCCAAAACCTGGCGCTATTATTCCGAACGCGAAAATTTTCAGGCGGCTGGCATAAACTATATGCATGCGGTGGTTTCTTCCTCCTCCGGAACCGTCAGTTTTTATGAATACGAGGATGCGGGTTACGCGGAAGACCGTTCCGCGGGCTTTTCTTCCATGCATATCCGCGATGCCGGGATGGGTGGAAAAATGAAAAGAAGCAAGGCGACGGTACAGGCCATCCGCGGCGATGCGCTGATAGCGGCCAACTATCCGCAAAAAAGCAGCATCGCGCTGTGGATCGATGTGGAAGGCAGCCAGAAAGAGGTTCTGGATTCGCTGTCGGAAAGCTTTCGCGCGGGTAAAGTTAATTCCGTCTATATTGAGGTGGAAAGCCAAAGGCTTTGGCCAGCGCAGTTGATGCTCGACAACGATATTGTTCTGTTTATGGACAAACATGGGTTTGTGCCGTTTTTGCGCGATAACGAGTACGGCGTCCAATACAATATCATATTTTTGAATAAAGCGTTGCTTGATAAGGATTACGAGGAGTTCTACCTGTATTACAACGTCGTGCTGCGCAAACATTTGCAGAATATGCTCGGGCAAATCTCCTCGCTTTAGAGCATTTTACTCTTGAAATAGTGCACAGCCGGGACACGATATCTATGCTGTCGCTATCCGTACGCCGCTTTGCGGCTACGGCTACCGCGTTCTGCCGCTTAAGTTTCACGCCTCCGCCAGCGCTTTACGCCGCGAGTGAATCGCGGCTACGCTGGCTTCGCGGCGGAACCTCGCTACGCTCAGTTCCGTGAGCATTTCAAAGTTGAAATGCTCTAACGGGAGCCGCCCCATCCTCTCCTCCAAAGCACAAGGGCGCGCCGCGATCAGCATCACGGCGCGCCCTTGGCTTTGTGGGTTTGCGGGAATTATTCGTCGAAGGCGTTACGGGTGATCTCGCCGTACTTGTCGCGCAGGTCGAAAACCTTGACCATGGACAAGGCGGCCACGTCTTCGGGCATCATCTTGATGGCTTCGTCCAGCTTTTCCTTGGGCGCGCCGACTTTTTCCAGCATTTCCTTCAGGTTGGGCAGGCCCACGGACTTGGCAAACGCCAGGAAGTGCGCGCTGATCTTGTCGCCCAACTCCTTGTTGGAGATGTTTTCCGGCAAATCGAGGCCCATGGCGGCGGCGGCCACCCTGGTGCGTTCCGGCAGCCATTCGGCGTAGATTTTGAGCAGATCCTTGAAGCCCACCGCGCAGCAGGCGCCGTGCGGCAGATGGAAGACCGAGCCCAGGGAATGGCCGATGGCGTGCGAGTGGTGGCACATGCAGGTGTTGATGGCCGCGCCGGCCAGGGTGGCGGCCAGGGCCATGTCTTCGCGGGCCTTGATGTCTTTGAGGTCTTTCACCAGTTTGGGCAGGGCGCGGTGGATCAGGCGCAGGGCCTTTTCCGCGTAGGCTTCGGCAATCGGTTCCGGCTTGTGGTGGATGATGGCTTCCACCGCGTGGGTGTAGGCGTCAAACGCGCCGGCCACGGAAGAGAACATGGGCACGCCCACATAGAGCAGCGGGTCCACAATGGCCAGATCCACATAGGCCGCCTTGCCGAACACGCCGCCCTTCTTGTGGGTGACGGAATTGCTGATGACCGCGCCGTAGGTGGTTTCGCTGCCGGTGCCGGCGGTGGTGGGCAGGGCGATCAGGGGATAGCCCTTCTGATGCCAGTAGAAGTAGTCGTTGATGTTGCCGCCGTATTTGTGCACCACGTTGGCGGCCTTGGCGGTGTCCATGGAGCTGCCGCCGCCCACGGCCACAAAGCCGTCCACTTTTTCCCTGCCGGCCAGTTCCACGGCTTCCGTCACCACGGTGTCCGGCGGATCGGGCAGCACGCCGTCGTAAATAACCACGCCGAGCCCGGCGGCTTTGAGGTTTTCCACAATGGGATCGACCACGCCGGCGCCGCGCACGCCCTTGTCACACACCAGCATGACCTTGGTCATGCCGAGTTCTTTGGCCTTTTCGCCCACCAGGGCGGCGGAGCCCTGGCCGGACATGACGGTCACCAGGTGGCCACTTGTCGCAATCATAGCGTTTCCTTTTTTTGAGGCTTGCGGCGGCGTGAGCCGCCGCTTGTTTTAGTGTGTGTTAACCGCGCTTACGCGTCGTAGGCGTCGTACACGATGTCGCGGTATTCTTCTTCCGTCAGGCAGTATTCCGGCACGGAGCGCTGCACCATGTCGGAGGTCATCAGTTTGATGGCCTCGTCCAGCCTGTCCTTGGGCACGCCGGCTTCCTTGAGGTTCTGGAGGCCGCTGGCCTTGATGAAGTCCCGCACATGGGCGGAAACGCGCTTGCCGATTTCGGCCGGGGAAAGATTCGCCGGAAGGTCGAGGCCCATGGCTTCGGCGGCCAGACGGGTGCGCTCCGGATATTTTTCGCCGTACATTTTCATCAGGGTGGGGAAGCCGACCGCGCAGCACAGGCCGTGGGGCAGGTGGAACACCGCGCCCAGCGAGTGGCCGATGGCGTGGGAGTTGTGGCACAGGGTCGAGTTGATGGCGGCGCCGGCCAGGGTGGCGGCGGCGGCCATGTCGGCGCGGGCTTCCAGGTCTTTGGTGTCTTTGACCAGGCGGGGCAGGGCCTTGTGCACGAGGCGCACGGCCTTTTCCGCGCAGGCGTCGGTCAGGGGGTTGGGCCGGGGGTGGATGATGGCTTCCACCGCGTGGGTGTAGACGTCAAACGCGCAGGCCAGCGTGGGCCGGAGCGGCAGGCCGACGTAGAGCAGCGGGTCGACAATGGCCAGATCCGCGAAAATGGCGGGGCCGCCCAGGCCGGATTTGACGTGCGACTCGGTGGTGATGACCGCGCCGTAGGTCATTTCGCTGCCGGTGCCGGCGGTGGTGGGCACGACGATCAGCGGGTAGTCGGGCTGGATGGCGGCCTTGCCGTACCAGTTGCTGATCGGGCCGCCGTATTTGTGGCAGAAGTTGGTCACCTTGGCGGTGTCGATGGAGCTGCCGCCGCCCACGCCGATAAAGCCGTCCACTTTTTCCTTGTCGGCCATGGCGATGGCTTCGTTGACCATCTGCTCCGGCGGATCGGGCAGCACGCCGTCAAAAACGCACACGGCGATGCCCGCCTGGCGGAGATTTTCCGCAATGGGGTCGATGACGCCCGCGTTTTTAACGCCGGCATCGCATACGATCAAGGCCTTGGTCATGCCCATGGCCTTGGCTTTGGCGCCTATTTGCTGGGCCGCGCCTTCCCCAAACATCACCGGAACAAAATGTCCGCTTGTGCTGATCATGGTTCCTCCGTTGTAAAGTGTCAGCTATTGCTGTGGCGCAAGACGCCGCAGCTCTTTTACAGTTCATAAAATAGTATTTTTTATGACGTGACGTGTCAATAAGGTAATGAAAATTTTTTTTGTCACAAGACATCGACCGTGTTAAATGAGTGGAGGATGGCTCTGGCGATATCGCTACATCCATAACAAAAATGTTTTTGTATCAGACAATATAATATGTGAAATACAGAACGAGTCAGGAGCAACAATGCGTTTTTGTTTTGCCGCCGGGTGATGGAGTTATTTATCTTCCAGCATCTGTTCCACGTCCAGCATTTTGCCCAGGGCCAGATCCGGCGGCACAAAGACCTGCCCGCAGCTTGGGCAGCAGGGCAAGTCAACGGTGAAGTTGCTTTTGAGGTAGGCAAGGTTGACGGGCATGGGGCGCAACGCCTCGCCGCAGCGCGCGCAGCGCCACTCGTTTTTGGGCGTGAGTTCCGTCATGACGCCGAGCCCTCCTGCGTGGCCGGGGTGGGCGCGCCCGCGCCCGGAACGCCCGGCGCGACCATGCGGTGGCAATAGGCGTTGTGGATGGTGTAATCGCCCTCGCCGTGGCGCGTGTATTCCACCCAGAACGTGACCTGCCGGGGCCGGAGGCTGGCCAGCGCGCGGTCTGCGTTGACAAAGAGCGGCCCGTCCTCCTCGGCCCGGGCCAGCACGGCCAGGATGTCGGAACGCAAAATGCGCCGCGTTTCCAGGGCGTCTTCCGTTTCCGGCGTCATGCGCAGCCGGGCGTTTTCCATTGCGGCTTTCTCTTCTTTCTCCTCCGGGGCCTCGTCCCAGACGCTCTTGAGCATGGCCCGCCGGAAATTGAGCTGGGCCTGCTGCCTGGCGGAAATGCCCAGCGCCGGGCGTTCCAGCGCGCGGGCGGCAAAATGCTCGCCCGTTCCCGGAAAGAGCAGCTCCAAAAGGTGCATGGCGGGCTTGCCCACGGCGCGCAGGCTTTCGCGGCACATGGCGCAGTAGGCCAGCAGGGGGTTGGCGGTGTCGTCCGCGCGGCTTTGGGCATAGGCTTTGCCCAGGGCCGGATTCGCGGCGGAAGCCAGGCCGCCGTAGCCGCAGCAGCGGGTCAGCTCGCGGCCCACGGCCAGTTCTTCCACATCCTGCCCTAGGGCGGCCAGCAGGGCGCGGGCGCTGCCCCGGACGCCGGGCTCGTTGCGCGCGGAACAGGGATCGTGCAGGGCCAGCGTTGTTTTGGCGGCCTTTGCCTCCGGCGGCAGCGGGCAGGCCGCCAGCTTGTCCCACAGCGAAACCGCGGGAATGTCCGGCAGATGTTTTTTGAAAAACGCCAGGCAGGACGAGCAGGCCAGAATGACGGTGGGCTTGCGCGCGGGGCTTCCCGCTTCTTCCCAGCGCGCGCGGATGGCGGCGGCGGTTGTCGCGGTCAGCTTTTCCCGGCCCGACCAGGCCGCCGGGGCGCCGCAGCAATGGAACAGCAGGCCCACGCCGCCGTCGAGATGGCGGCGCAAATGCGCGTACACGGCGCGGGTCTGCTCCGGCAGGGCGGCGGGCAGGCGGCAGCCGGGGAAGAAGAGCCAGGCGCTTTCGCCCGTGTCGGGATCGGGCCGCAAAAAGGCGATGTCGGCGCTATTGCTGTGTTCCATGTCCAGCAGGGCGAACTCGTGGTGGGACGGCGGCATGAATTGGCCGCGCACCATTTCCCGGCGCGCCGCGTCGCAAAACGCGGCCATGTCGGCCCCGTTGGGGCAGATGGCGGCGCACTGGCCGCATTGCGCGCAGGAATTGATCTGGCGGTTGGCCGCGCGCGGGTTGAGCACCAGAGGGGCCAGATTGCTGGCGAACAGCGTGAAGTATTTTTTGGGGTAGCCCTTGTAGTGGGCCAGATACGGGCATTTTTTGACGCACTCCAGGCATTCGCACTGGATGCAGCGCCCGGCCTCGGCCCTGGCTTCCTCCGGCGTGGGGATGAGGGCGTTGGCGGGCGCGATCGGCGGCGCGGGAGCCACGGCGCCGAGGTCGGTGTACAAAAGGCTGGGCCGCGTGGCCTCTTTGTCGCGCTGGTAGTTGGCCGCGCCGCCCCGGAAAATGCGATCCACGGACGTGGAAGCGCGCTTGGCGTCCGCGATGCGCTGGATGAAGCTTGCCGGGCCGTTTGCGGAAAAGCCGCCGCAAAACACCCGTGGCAGTCCGGCAGCGAGCGTGACCCGCTCCTGTCCGACGCCGAGCGTGACCGGATCCGGCCGGGGCAGATCGCGCAGCAGGGGGGCTACGGCGGGGTCGTCCGCACCGAGGTAAACGGCCACGCCGTCAGCATCGGGGGAGCCGGCCACGCCGGCCGGCACGGCCAGCAGCTCGGGCGTCAGCGCGTCCATGCGCCGCCAGGTAACGCGCACGCGCTCAAGCTGGGCCATGGTTTCGGCCAGGGCGCGGCCCTGCACGGCCTCCGGCAGCACGGCGTCCGGCAGCACGGCGTCCGGCAGCGCGGCCAGGGCGGCGCGTATGGCGGCGTCCGGCGCGCCCGTGTGCAGGATTTCAGGGGCGATGCCCTTTTTGCCCAGATCAAAGGCGGCCACCAGGGAGGAGAGGCCCGCGCCGAGGATCAGCGCTTTTTTGCCGCTGGCCGGCAGGGGCATGGGCGGCTGGGCGGGCGCGGACTGCGCCAGAAAGCGCTCGAGCAGGGGCAGGTTGACGCCGCCGTCCACCTCGGCCCGGCGGCAGTGCGCCATGCACGGCCCTTCGCACAGCAGGGCCGAGAGACAGGCCAGGGGCATAGCGCGTTCCAGCAGGCGGCGGGCCTCGGCGTATTTGCCGGCGGCCGTCAGGCGGGCCAGGCCGCGCGCGTCCACGTGCAAGGGGCACATGGTTTCGCAGGCGGGCGGATCTTCCTGCGTGCATTTTTCGCTGAAGCTGTTGAGGAAAATTTCGTCCACGATTCTGCCTTTGCTCCTGCCGCGCATGTTTTCCGCGCGGCGCGCGGCCCGGGACAAAAGCGCCCGCGGCCGCGCGGCCGGCCGCGCCGCCCGAAAACATGAGGACAGGGGAACATGAGAACAGGGGGGCCCCGGCGCGCGCCGGAGCCCCCGCTTTTCAGGCCTTACTTCTGCTCCACCGCCACGGGGTTGGCGAGCTTGTAGGCGATCCGCTCATGGAAGTCGCCGCCCATGTAGTAGGGGCCGTTGACCAGGGGCTGGCCCTTGGCCTTGGCGTCCATGGCGGCCTTCACCTTTTCCGGCGTGGCGGGCAGGGTGTAAATCCGCGCGCCGCACGCGTTGTAGATGGCGTTCAGGATGGCAGTATGCCCGGAAGTCTGGAACAGTTCCGCCGCGCCGCTGGAGCCGTGCGGGCCGGTGGGGCGGGGCGTTTCCTGGAACTCCACGGTGAAGTTGTCGCCGTCCGGCATGGACTCGATGAACGTGAAGCCGGAGGGCACCAGGTTGCTGTGCTTTTTGTAGTCGGAATAGTCTTCGGTCAGGGCGAAGCCGAGGGAGTGCATCATGCCGCCGTAGGCCTGGCCTTCCACCGCAAGGTAGTTGCCCACCACGCCCACGTCGGCCGTGCAGTGCATGCCCAGCACCTTGACCTTGCCGGTGGCCGCTTCCACTTCCACTTCGGCCAGATACACCGCGTAGGTGTATTCGCCGGAGGGGTCGCCCTGGAACGTGTTGGGATCGAGCTTGGTGGTGTAGCCGGCGGTGGTGTGCACGCCCTTGTATTTGGTGGGGATGCCTTCCGCCACCATTTCGGCGTGGGTGCGGAACGTGCCGTCGGGCTTGCGCATGGCGTCCATGAGCTGCTTGGCGGCGTCCAGGGTGGCGTTGCCGGCCATGTAGTGCGAGCGGCTGCCCGCGGCCGGGCCGGTGACCACGCCGTAGGCGGTGTCGTTCATGCGCAGGTGGATCTGATCCGGGCGCAGGCCGAGCGGACGCAGGGCTTCGTGCGTGTGCACCAGCGTGCCGATGTCCGCGCCCTGGCCCTGATCTTCCCAGGTATTGTAGTGGTTGACGCTGCCGTCGGGGTTCAGCTCCAGGGCCACTTCGGCCCGGTCGGCGTACTGCGGGGCCGCGTTGTAATGGCCGCACACAATGCCCACGCCGCGCCGCTTTTCGGGCGTGGAGGCCTTTTTGGCTTCAGCCACGGCTTTTTCGTAGCGCGGGCGCATCATGTCCATCAGGCCCTGCATGGGATGCACGCGGAAGGTGTTGCCGGTGTTGGACGTGTCGCCGGGGCGGTAGACGTTGCGATAGCGGATTTCAAAGGGATCGAGGCCCGTTTTTTCGGCCAGCATGTCCATGAGCTGTTCGGACGTGGTGGTGGTCTGCGGCGCGCCGCAGCCGCGATAGGCCGTGCCGAACGAGCGGTTGGAGCTGACCACATGGGCCAGGCCGGTGATGTTGGGAATGGCGTAGGGCACGCCCATGAAGCGCAGGCCCTTTTCCGCGAACACGGGGGCCAGTTCGGTATAGCCGCCCTTGTCAAACGCCATTTCAAATTCCAGCGCGGTGAGCTTGCCGTCCTTGTCGCAGGCCATGCGGGCGTTGGCGTAGGAGGCCAGGCGCTTGCCGCTGAAGTGCTGATGCTCTTCGTACGACATGGTCAGCGTGACCGGGCGGCCTTCAAGCGCCAGGGTGCACACGGCCACCAGCGCGCCCATGGAGGGCGACATGGTGCTGCCGAAGCTCGCGCCCGTGGGGTTTTCGATCACGCGGATCTTGTTCATGGGCATACCGATGCCGTGGGCGATGGTGCCAATGATAACCTGCAAATACAACGACTTGCACTGGATGACCAGCACGCCGTCCTCGTCCAGGTAGGCCTGGGCCGTGTCGGGCTCGATAACCAGGTGCGGTTCGCTGGAGCTGTAGAAGCTGCCGCCCGCGACGTGGGCGCTTTTTTCGATCACGCCGTCGGCCAGTTCGCCCTTGAAGAGGGGCTGGCTGAGCAGGATATTGGGCACACCGGGATGGATTTCCATGGCGCCGTCGGCCATGGCGCTCAGCGCTTCGTATTCGGGCAGGGCTTCGTATTCCACCTTGACCTTGGCGGCGGCGGCGCGGGCGCGCTCGCGCGTGTCGGCCGCGACCACGGCCACCACGTCGCCGTAGCGGAAGATTTTGGCGTCGTTCAGGATCGGGCGCTCAAAGCCCTTGGCCGCCGGGTGGGCCTGGGGATCGGCGATGGGAAGGGTGATGCGGTTGATGCCCTTGACGTCCTTGCTGGTGATAACCTTGATGACGCCGGGCATGGCTTCCGCTTCGGAAAAGTCGATGGACTTGATGCTGGCGTGCGAAACGCCGGCCTGCACCACGGCCAGGTGGGCCGCGCCGTCCAGCTTGTGGGCGATGTCGTCGCCGTAGTCGCAGGCGCCCAGCACCTTGGCCAGGGCGGCCGGGCGGGGGTAGCGGCTGTTGTAGATGGTGCCGGAGCCCGGCACCTTGAAGGCCAGGTCTTCCTTGCTCATTTCGCCGCGCAGGACTTTGGCGGCGGCCATGACCGCGTCCACCAGGGGCTTGTAGCCGGTGCAGCGGCAGGCGTTGCGGTGCTTCTGGAACCAGGCGCGCACGTCTTCGCGGGTGGGGTTGGGGTTCTCGTCCAGAAGGCCCTTGGCGGAGACGATAAAGCCGGGTGAACAGAAGCCGCACTGTACGCCGCCGTACACCATCCAGGCCAGTTGCAGGGGATGCAGGTTGTCGGCTGTGCCCAGGCCCTCAATGGTGGTCACGCTGGCGTAGTCGGGAACCGACTTCATTTTGCGGGCGCAGGAACGGACAACCTTGCCGTCGAGAATGACGGAGCAGGCGCCGCACTGGCCCTTACCGCAGCCGATTTTTGTGCCGGTAAGGCCGAGGCGGCGCAGCGCTTCCGCCAGGCTATCGGCTTCGGGATCGCACAGGAACGAGCGTTCCGCGCCGTTGATGATAAGCGTCGTTTTGCGTGTGGCCATGGGGTTCCTCCCAAGTTTTTATACGAATGGCGGACAAAAATGTCCTCCTCCCGGGAAGCGCAGGAAAGACTCGGCGTCCGGGCGGAAAATTGCAATCAGGGTAGCATAGCACGGGAAAACGAGGTTTGCCAGTGTTTTTCCTACAAAACCGGGAG
>JAVBMS010000008.1:0-13837 GCA_031552135.1 Mailhella sp. | reverse complement strand
CTCGAAGACGTCTCCTCCTGGCCGGGCGGCGAGGTCATCGCGGTTTACGCGCGTCCGGATCGTCCGGCGGGCCGGGGGAAAAAGCTTAAAGCCCCGGAAGTGAAAATCCTGGCGCAACGCCTCAATCTTCCTGTCCTCCAGCCCGCCAATTTCAAAGATCCGGCAACTCTGGCCGAACTCCGCTCCCTCCGCCCTGACGTTCTGGTGGTGGCGGCCTACGGCCTTTTGCTGCCGCAGGCCGTGCTCGACATCCCGCGCCTTGGCGCGTACAACGCGCACGCCTCGCTGCTGCCCAAGCTGCGCGGCGCGGCTCCGGCCCAGCGCGCGCTGATGAACGGCGACGCCATCACCGGCATGACGATTATGAAGATGGAAGCCGGGCTGGATACCGGGCCGATCCTGCTGCAACAGGCCATCGACATCCGGCCGGAGGACAACGCGGGCACGCTGCTGGCCGCGCTGGCCGAGCACGGCGGACGCTTGATGACCGGCGCGCTCGGCATGTTGGCCGAGGGCCGCGCGGCCTTTATTCCGCAGGATGACGCGCGGGCCACGCACGCGCCCAAGATCGGGCCGGAGGACGAAGTTATCGACTGGAGCCTGGGCGCGGCGGACATTGTCAACCGGGTGCGCGGGCTTGCGCCGGAGCCGGGGGCCAAGGCCACGCTGCTGGTGGAGGGGCGCGATCCGCTGCCCGTGCGCATTGAGGGCGCGGAGCGCGCGGAGGGGCAC
This sequence comes from Mailhella sp., assembly GCA_031552135.1. Taxonomy (GTDB): domain Bacteria; phylum Desulfobacterota; class Desulfovibrionia; order Desulfovibrionales; family Desulfovibrionaceae; genus Mailhella. Next base: position 13,105 of record JAVBMS010000008.1, on the reverse strand, counting down.
AGCGCGGAAGCGGCGGGCACGCTGTTTGCGGTGGAAAGCGCCAAAAACGCGGGCGAAAGCGGCGGTCTGCTGGTGGCCTGCGGGCGGGGGGAAATTTGCCGCATTACCCGGCTGCGGCCGGCGGGCAAGGATTCGATGAGCGCGCGCGATTTTGCCAACGGCCGTTTGCGCGGCGTGCGCGAAGCCCTGGAGCCGGGCGCTCCTTACGGGCGCTTCGCATGAGCGCTTCGCCCGGCCGACGCGCCGCCTTTGCCGTGCTGCGCGCCGTGTACAACGCCAGCGCGCCGGACACGCCTCTCCCGGCGCTGATTGATCGCCAGAACAGCGCCCTGCGTCTGGACGCGCGCGATACCGCCTTTGCCACCGAACTGGCCTGCGGCGTGTTGCGGCACGAGGCGCGGCTGCGTTTTTTGCTGGAGCCGTATGTGGCCAGGCCGCAAGCCCTGCCGCCGGATTTGCTGATCCTGCTGTGGATGGGCGCGTACGAGCTGCTTTTTTTGCGCGTGCCCGCGCACGCCACCATCCATCAGTATGCGGGGCTGGCCGCGAAATTCGGCAAGCTGCGCGGGCTGGCCAATGCCGTGCTGCGCGCCGTGGATCGCGACGCGGCAGCGCTGCGCCAGCGCGACGCATCGTCCGCCCTGCCGCCCTCCGCACTCGCCACACCGGACGCGGATGCCATCGCCGCTGTCGCCGCCATCGCGCGGACAGCCTCGGTGCCGCCCGCCGTGGCCAAAACGTGGGTGGCGACTTACGGGGCGGAAAAAGCCCATGCGCTGGCGCTTTCGTCTTCCGTCGCGCCCGCTCCGGCCTGGCGCGTCAACCTCCGGCGCGGCGACGAGGCGCGTACGGCCTTGGCCGCGCTCGGCCTGCGCGATGCCCATGGCGAACTGACGCTCCCCAACCCTCCGGCAGCCGAAATATTTTCCGCCCTGCCCCCACTGGAAGCCGCGGGCCTGATCAGCCGTCAGGGCCTGGCCTCCCAGCGCGTGGCCGCGCGCTTCGCCGCGCTGGCGGCAGAGCACGGGCTGGACGCCGCGCCGCTGTGGGACGCCTGCTGCGGCCGGGGCGGCAAAACCTGCGCGCTGCTGGAACGCGGGCTGGACGTGCGTCTGGCCTCCGACCCTTCCGCATTCCGGCTGGAGGCGCTGCGGGCCGACATCGCGCGGCTGGGCCTGCCGGAGCCGGACATCCGCGCGGCAGCGCTTGCGGACATGGCGGCCGAACTGGAAGCGGAAGGCCGCCGCTTCCCCCTGATTTTGCTGGACGCGCCGTGCGGCGGCACGGGCACCCTGGGCCGCGTGCCCGAATTGCGGCCCCGTTTGGCGCGGTTGACAGCCGAGCGCCGCGATGATTTGATCGCTCTGCAGGGCGCGTTGACGGCCGACGCCTGGCGCGTCCTGGAGCCGGGCGGCCTGCTGGCCTACGCAACGTGCTCGCTGATGCCGGAGGAGAATGAAGAGCGGGCAAGCGCCTTCCTGACCGCGCACCCGGACGCGCAATGCCTGGAGTCGCGCCTTTGGGAGCCGCCGCTGCCCGGGCAGGACATCCTTTTTATGGCTGTTTTTTGCAAACGGCCCTGACCTTTTTGGGGAGAATTTTCATGCGTCGCCTTTTTGGCCCTGTTGTATGTTTTCTGGCGTTTTGTCTTGTTCTGGCCTTTGTTTCGGCCGCCCACGCCGCGACCGCTCCGGCGGCGAATCAGGCGGGCGCGCCCGCCGTCGAATTGATCGTGCCGCCGTATGTTGCCCGGCCCACGGCCAACAGCGTCGTCCTGAACCTGGTGCCCGCCCAGACGCCCCTGACGGCGGAACTGCGCTACCGGCCCGAAGGCGCGGCGGAATGGGAGCACACGGATGTGAATTTGTCCGCGCTGAACATGGCGCAACTGCGCGAGGGCGTGCGCTCCGTGGCGCTGACCGGCCTCCGGCCCGGCACGCGCTACGAGTACGAGCTGCACGCGGGCGACGCGATCCTGTTTGCCGGGGCCTTCGTCACCCAGCGCCCGGCCGGGCAGGCCTTCCGCTTCGCGGTCATGGCCGACGCCCACATCAATCCCGGCAACCCCGAACGCAACGCCGTGCTGCGCTCCAGCGCGGATACGGCCGCCCTCGCCCGCCCCGATTTTGTCCTGCACATGGGCGACAATATCCAGACCATCGGCTCCACCCACGGCGGCCCCTGCGCGCAGGAGGATCACCCCAATGTCTTTTACATCTACTTCCGGCAGGTTTTGGGCGCGTTGCAGGGCAAAACGTCCCAGTTCGTCCTGAACGGCAACTGGGAGGGCGAAAACGGCTGGCATCCGGCCCAGAACCGCGCCTGGGCCCGGCAGGCGCGCATGACCTTCGCCCCCGGCCCGGACAACGCCACCTACCCCGAAGGCGGCAGCCCCAACCAGGATTACTACGCCTACACCTGGGGCGACGCGCTCTTTGTCGTGCTCAACGTCACGGGCTACACGCCCACGGATCATGAAATCGTGCGCGGCCCCGGCAAGGCGGACGAATGGACGCTCGGCAAGGAACAGATGGCCTGGCTGGAACGCACGCTGGCCCAGTCCAAAGCGCCCTGGAAGTTTCTGTTCATCCACCACGCCGTGGGCGGGCAGGCCGGGGACGACATCAACAGCCGCTACGGGCGCGGCGGCGGCCTCGCCGCCAAGGTGGGCGAACAGGCCAAAGTGCACGCGCTGATGCAAAAATACGGCGTGCAGGCCTTCTTTTACGCCCACGACCATGTGTTCACCGACATGACGGTGGACGGCATCCACTACATCTGCTCCGGCTCCGTGGGCGCGCCCTGGAAATTCGGCACGGCGGAAACGGGCTACGAGAAATTCATTCCCGATTCCGGCTTCGTGACCGTGGATGTGGACGGCAAAACCGCCGCCGTGCGCTATGTGCGCCCCGACCCCGCCAAAGCCGAAGGCGTGGAGCTGTACCGCGTGGACTTGAAACGCTGATCCGGATTTTTACAACACCATCTGTTAGAGCAGTTTAACATTGAGATGATACACTGCTTGGACACGATGTTCTTGTGCTTAAGTTTCACGCCTCCGCCGTCGCTTGCGCGAGCCGTTATGCGACGCAGGAGCATTACGGATAGCGACAGCATCGATAACGCCGCGAGTGAATCGCGGCTACGCCGGCTTCGCGGCGGAACCTCGCTACGCTCAGTTCCGTGAGCATTTCAAAGTTGAAATGCTCTAAGGGGCGGCCGCTGGCCGCCCCTTGTCATGCCAAAAAATAACGCCCGGCATGATAGTTATGCCCGCTTCGGCTCTCAACAGGATGCGCGCGTCGCTTTTTTCACGCATACTGCGTCCAAAAGCATTTTTTTCGGAGGCGCCATGCTGAATCCCTTTTTGCTGCATCCGCTGATCCAGGTTGTGGGGGCGATTTTGGGGGCTTACGCGCTGTGGCTTGGCGCGGCGCGCTTTCAGGATCGCCGCACGGGCCGCACGCCGCCGCGCTTCGCCTGGAAGCGCCATGTGGCGGCGGGCAAGGCGGCCGTCATCCTGTGGCTGACGGGCATCGCCGTTGCCGTGTTCCTGCTGGCCGTGGTGTACGGCGTGCGGCCCGGCCCCATGCCGCATATCGTCGTCGGCTTTCTGGCCATCCCGGTGGCGCTGGCCGTGCTGTTCACAGGGGCAAAGCTGAACGGAGGAGGCGTGGAAGCGAGCCGCCGCGCGGCCTGGGCGGCGGCCCACGGCCTTGTCGCGCTGCTGCTGTGCGCCATGGTGGTTTTTCAGGCCGTGTCGGGCGCGATCATCATCTTTGCCTGAATTGCCTCGAAGCGGGGTATGGCATCGGGGGCGCCGCCCCCGTACCCCCGCAAGAGGCCTGAGGCCCCTTGACCCGCAATAAGGGCACGAGCCGGAATTATGGTCAGATCCGGCGTGGCCGAGCCCACCGAACCGCCCCTGGCCACGCCGCCTGCGCCGGAGCGGGACGTTCTCCCGCCGTCTGACGAAGAACCGCCAACGCAAACCAAAAACTGATCACTCACACGGGGCAAACAAACAGCGGCGGGGAGATCATCGCTCTCCGCCGCCTGCGTTATCCCTGCGTTGGCTCTCAACGTCTGATGGAAAATCGGGTATTACGCCCCGCCGGAGGCGGCCCCTCACCGCGCCCTTTGCTTCCAGCGGTTATGCAGCCAGAACCACTGTTCCGGGTATTGGCGCACAACATCTTCCACGGCGCGGGTATAAAATTCGGCCGCCACGCGCACCTTGTCCTCGCGCGAGCCTTCCAGTTCCGCCGTGTCCAGCGGCTCGGCCATGTGGCAGACGTAATCCGCGCCTTCGCGCAGCAGAAAAATGGGCCAGATCAGGGCGTCGGCGCGCACGCCAAGCAGGGCGGGGCCCATGTTGACGGCGGCTTCCTCGCCGAGAAAGGGCAGAAAGAGCGCTTCGCTGCGCTGGGCGTTGTGATCGACCAAAAAGGCGACGATGCCGTTGCGGCGCAAGGCTTTGAGCACGGAGGCGGCCACGGTGCGGTGGCCGATCATGCGCGCGCCCCGGGCTTCGCGCCGGTCAGTGATGAAGGCCTGGACGGCGGGGTCGGGGTAGCGCCGCACCACCACCACGCGCGGCCGGGGTTCTTCGTACAGATCGCCCAGCAGGGAGGCCAGCAGTTCCCAGGAGCCGATGTGGGCCGTGGCGGCCACAATGGGGCGGGGGCTGGCCTTCATCCGCGCCATAAGCTCGGGCTGGGCCAGACGCAGGCGGGGTGAATCCATGCCGAAACGGTCGGTCAGCAAAATTTCCACAAAGGAGCGGGCCGAGTGGCAAAAGCTGGCTTTGGCCAGGCGCGCGGCTTCGGCCCCGGACACGCCCAGGCGGGCGGAGATGTTGCGCACGGCCAAATTGCGGCGCGAGCGCAGAACCAGCCACATGGCATTGCCAAGCAGCGAACCCAGCGCGGCCAGCCCGCCAAAGCCAAGCCGCCCGAGCAGCGAACCCGCGCCCGAAAGCAGGCCGTAGCGCCAGCGCTCCAGCCGGGTCATGCCCCGGCCCTCCCGCGCGTGGCTTCCCTTTCCCCGGCATCTCCGAGGCGGGCGAGGTCGGCTTCCAGCCGGGCCTGCGCGGCGTCCAGGTCTATTTTGCCGGTTGGCTCCCCGCCTCTTGTTCCATCTTCCGGCAACACGCCGGGTTTCCAGGGCTCGCCGTACACGATGCGCACCTTGCTGAACGGCAGCGGGATCTGAAAGCGATCCCACGACGGCGCTTTGTACGAGCAGGCCATCAGGATGCGCACCGGCACGATGAGGGCGTCGGCGCGGCCGGCCAGCAGGAAGACGCCGTTTTTGGCCTTGTGGCGTGGGCCTTGTGGGCCGTCCACGGTGACGCAGCCGTGGACGTTTTCGTTTTTCATCAGCCTGGCCGCGCCCAAAAGCGCGGAAACGCCGCCGCGCGTGCTGGAGCCGCGCACCGTGCGCAGGCCGAGGCGGCCCAGCAAAGGGGCCAGGATGTCGCCGTCGCGGCTGGGGCTGACCACGGTGACAATATCGAGCCCGCGTTTCGTGGCCGGCAGGGGCAGCAGCTCGTCGTGCCACAGGCAGAACACATAGCGTTTGCCCCGTTCGCTTACGGCTTCCAGTTTTTCGCGCCCTGTTTCGCGGATGCGCAGCGTGGCGCACAGCGCGCGGTACAGCGCGAACACAAGAGGCACAACAACAGCGGGCGACAGGCGCTTTTTGCGGGACGGCATGGCTATTCCGTGCGGAATTGCAGGGCGTAAAGCCGGGAATACAGCTCGCAGCGGCCGAGCAGTTCCTCGTGGCGGCCCGAATCGACGATGACGCCGTTGTCCATGACCAGGATGCGATCCGCTTCCAGCACGGTGGAGAGCCGGTGGGCGATGACGATGCTGGTGCGGCCGCGCATGAGGTTGTCGAGCGCCTGCTGCACCAGAAATTCCGATTCCGAGTCCAGCGCGCTGGTGGCTTCGTCCAGAATGAGCAGGGGGGCGTCCTTGGCAATGGCCCGCGCGATGCTGAGGCGCTGCTTCTGCCCGCCGGAAAGCCGCGTGCCGCGCTCGCCGAGCGAGGAGTCGTAGCCCTCGGGCATGGCCTCGATGAAGGATGCGGCGTTGGCCGCCCGGGCGGCCGCGCGGATGCGTTCGTCGGGCATGTCCGGCTCGCCGTAGGCGATGTTGGCGGCCACCGACACGTTGAACAGGAACGTCTCCTGCGACACCACGGCCACATGGCGGCGCAGCGAGGCCAGGTCGTATTCTTCCAGCGGGCGGCCGTTCCAGGAGATCGCGCCTTCGCCGGGCTGGTAAAAGCGGGGGATCAGGTTGACAAACGTGGTTTTGCCCGCGCCGCTCGGCCCCACCAGGGCCACGCGCTCCCCGGCGCGGATGGCGATGGAGGCGTTGCGCAGGGCGGGCTGCTGCTGCGGATCGTACGAAAACGTCACGTTGTCGAAGCGCAGTTCGCGGAAGGGCTCGACGTCGGGGTCAAGGATCAGCGAGCCGCCGCTTTCCTCCCGCATGTCGGTGGAATCCAGCATCCCGAACACGCGCTCCGCCCCGGCCAGGGCGTTTTGCAAATCCATCATCGCGCCGTTGAGCGACTTGAACGGATCGTACAGCATCAGCAGCGCGGCGGTGAACGAAAAAAACGCGCCCGGCGTGCTGTGCCCTTCCAGCACCTGCACCCCGCCGTACCACAGCACAATGCCCACGCCGATCGAGGCGATGAATTCCATGAGCGGCGACGAAACCTCGCCCACGGCGCTCTGGCGCAGGGCCACGCGCTGGAGCATGAGGTTTTCCTCGTCAAAGCGGCGGGAGGTGGCATCTTCGGAGGCAAAGGCCTTGATCACGCGCACGCCGCTCAGCATTTCCTGCAGGAGGCTGGTGATGGAAGCGTTGAGCGAGGCGTTGCGGCGGCCGAACTGGCGGAGCTTGCGGCTGAACCAGGCCACCGGCAGCACGGCCACCGGCAGCACCACCACGGCCCAGAGCGCCAGCTCAAAATTCTGGTAAAACACCACGCCCAAAAGCGCCAGCATGGTCAGGCTCTGGCGCAGCACCGTGATGCAGGCGGGCAGGCTGCGCTGCATCACAGCCACGTCGTTGGTGATGTGTGACATCAGCGCCCCGGTTTCGGCGCGCTCAAAATAGCGCAGGGGCAGGCGGATCAGCTTGCTGAACACTTCCAGCCGTATGGCGCGCAGCACGCACATGCCGGAATAGTTCATGGACATGTTCTGGGCGTAGCGGGCCGCGCCCTTGAACAGCGTGATCACAATGTAGGCCAGCGGCACGAGAATCAGGGCGCGGTCGTTGTGATTGATGAAAATCTCGTCCATGGCCGGCCGGATCAGCCAGGCCGTGCCCGCCGTGCAGGCGGCCACCACGCCAAGGCAGACAAACGAAAGCAGAATAAACCACTTGTACGGCAAAAAATACGCCAGAATGCGCTTTGCCAGAACAAGGCTGCTGGAAGTGGACAGCTCGATGTGGGTTGCCATACGCTTTAAAAAAACGCGCCGGATGCCCGCCGGCAGCCGTTATTTTCCTGGCGGGACAAGCGCGAAATCTCCTTGACGGCGCATACTATAGCCTACATTATCCCCAACGGGAAAGAGGAAATGTTGTGTTTTCGCGCTCCGGCACGCGTTTCGGCCTGACGGCCAGGTAGGTAAGGACGGCCAGGCGGCAAGGACAGTTATGGCGGACGGCATACGGCTTAACAAGGCGCTGGCCGACGCGGGCATCTGCTCGCGCCGCGCCGCCGACGCCCATATCTTCGCGGGCGAGGTCACCGTCAACGGCAAGGTGGAAACCAACCCCGCCACGCGCGTAACGCCGGGCGTCGACACCCTCGCCCTGCGCGGCAGGCCCGTGGACTTCGCCGGCGGCGCGGCCAAGGCCCCCTGCTGGATTCTGCTGCACAAGCCCGTGGAAGTGGTCTGCACCGTCAGCGACCCCGAAGGCCGCCGCACCGTGCTCGATCTCCTGCCCGACGCCCTGCCGCCCGCCGTCTGGCGCGGCCGCCGCCTCTACCCCGTGGGGCGGCTTGACTATTTTTCCGAAGGCCTGCTGCTGCTGACCGACGACGGCGAACTCGCCCACCGCCTCATGCACCCCCGCTGGCACCTGCCGCGCGTCTACCTCGCGCGCGTCCGGCCCGAAAACAGCCGGGCCGAACCGGCCGACCGGGTCGCCGCTCTGGAATCCGCGCTGGCCGCCATGCGCCGGGGCATGACCCTCGCGGAAGGCGAAAAGCTCGCGCCCGTGGATGCGCGCATCATACCCGAAACGTCTCCCAACGCTCCGGGCATCCTGCTGGAAATGACCCTGCGCCAGGGCCTCAACCGCCAGATCCGCCGCATGTGCCGCGACCTGGGCCTCGTTGTGCTGCGCCTCAGGCGCGTGCGGCAAGGCCCCGTGGCCCTGGGCGATATGCCGCCCGGCGCGGCCCGCGCCCTGACCGCAAGCGAAATCGCTGAGTTACGCCGGGCTGTAGGATTGTAAGAAACGGGGGCGCTGCCCCCGTACCCCCGCAAGGGGCCTGAGGCCCCTTGACCCGCTATTTCCGTGAGCGCGCGGAGCGCGCTGCGCGGGTAACGGGGGTGCAGGGGCATCATGCCCCTGCTGGAGGGGTTTGGGGAGGCGAAGCCTCACCAAATCCTGACAAACCCCTACCATAAGGATTTTTTATGGACATTCGTTTTCAGGCCGGGGGTTCCGCCGCATGGAAGGCGGACGTGGCGATTGTGTTTGCGTTGCCCGGCGACGAGCCGTTGGCGATCATGGCCGGTTTGGACGAAGGCGCGCCGTGGCTGGGCATCAGCCCCGCCTGGCGCGACGTGACGGGCAGGAAGGGCGAAAGCGTGGTTTTGTACGGCCCGCCCGCCTCGGACGTGCCGCGTGTGCTGGCGTTGGGCCTGGGGGGCGAGGGCGAGCTGACGCTGAAGCAGGTGCGCCATGCGCTGGGCACGGCGTTGCGCCAGTGCCGCGAGCGGGGCTGGGAGCATGTGGGTTTGGCTTTGCCTTCGCTGGCGCGGCTGGCCGGGCCGTTGGGGGTGGATGCTCCGGCGCTGGCGCGCGAGGCGGTGCTGGCCGCGTTGCTTGGCCTGTACCGCTACGACCGCTGGCTGAGCGACAAGAGCGGGCAGCGCCCGGATCCGCGCGCGTTTTCGCTGTTGCTGGAAGAGCGTCATGTGCCCGACGCGCTGCGCGATTCCGCCCGTCTGGGCGAGGCCGAGGCGCTGGCCTTGTGCCTGGCGCGCGATCTGGCCAACGGCCCGGCCAATGTGGTCACGCCGTCGTTTATGGCGGAGAGCGCGGCCGCGGTGGCGGGAAAGTACGGCATGTCCTGCCGCAGCCTGGGCCGGGAAGAGATGGCGGAGCTGGGATTTGGCGCGCTGCTGGCTGTGGCGCGCGGGGCGAAACAGGAGCCGCGTCTTGTGGTTATGGAATATACGCCCGGGGGAACGGAGGGGCGCGAGCCGTTTGTGCTGATTGGCAAGGGCATCACGTTTGACAGCGGCGGCATCAGCCTCAAGCCGTCCGCCGGGATGCAGGAAATGAAGGGCGACATGTCGGGCGCGGCCGCCGTGCTGGGCGTGATGGAGGCGTTGGGGAGCCTGGGTGATGCGGGCGGCGCGGGCGTGTCGCGGCCTGTTGTCGCGCTGCTGCCCTGCACCGAGAACATGCCCGGCGGCAACGCCACGCGCCCCGGCGATATTGTGATTGCCAAGTCCGGCCTCAGCGTGGAGATCGTCAACACCGACGCCGAGGGCCGCCTGGTGCTGGCCGACGCCATGGCTTACGCGCAGGAATTGTGGAAGCCCGCCCTGATGATCGACATCGCCACGCTGACCGGGGCCTGCGTGGTGGCTCTGGGCAAGGACGCGGCCGGCCTGTTTTGCGACGACGACGCGCGCGCCGAGCGGATGCGCGCGGCGGGCGAGCGCCTGGGCGAGCGCGCCTGGCGGCTGCCCCTGTGGGATGACGCCACGCGCGAGGCCCTGAAAAGCGAGGTGGCCGACATGGTCAATTCCGGCCCGCGCGAAGGCGGGGCCATCCATGCGGCCGGTTTTTTGAAGCGCTTTGTCAAGCCGGAGACGCCCTGGGTTCATCTGGACATCGCGGCCACGGATCACACGGAGTCGCCCATCAACGCCAAGGGCGGATCGGGCTTTGGCGTGCGCACGCTGCTGGAAACGCTGCTGACGGAAAAATAGGGCATTTTCGCTTTGAAAATGCCCGTGTCCGCGCAAGCGGCGGGAAATGTCGGCGGGTGTGGGCTACAAGCGGCCCATGCCCGCCACAATCGCTTCCAGCGCGCCTTCTTCCTCGGCCTCGCGCATGAGGCGGCCGATGTACTGAAGCTGGCGCCTCCGGGCCTCGTGCGTGCGCATGCGCGGCAGGGCGGCCAGGGCGTCGGCCAGATCCGGGGTCAGGGGCAGCGTGGCGAGCGCGGAAGGCGAGAGGGCGGCGAGTTGTTCGCCCACGGCCTGCAAGGCGGTGCTGTCGCGCTTGCGGCGCGAGCGGCTGGGAGCTTCCGGGGCGTTGGCGGCCTCGGACGGGGGGACGGAGGACGGGGGGACGGAGGATGGGCGGCGCATGGCGTTGCCTATTGCTCGACGTTGTTGCCCGTGCCGAGGGCAAAGCCGGAAATTTCCTCTTCTTCGCTCGCGTCCAGGGCATCGACTTTTTCTTCCAGCCATTCCAGCAGGGCGCGGGCCGTCTGGTAGCTGATCAGCACCTTGGTGTGGATGTGGCGCGTGACCACGCGCGTTTCTTCGTCAAACGGCGCGAATTCGTGGCCGAGCGAACCGTCCGGCTCGATCTGGCGTTCGGAGTACGGGGGCATTTTGTCGCTTTCGAGGTAAAAATTGATCTCTATTTCCTGCTGGGGATTGATGCCCCCCCAGACGCCGTGGGCGTATTTCAGGCGCGCTTCGGGATCGTGCTCGTATTCGTAGCGGACGCGGGTGGGAAATTTTAAAACGCTCATAGCGGCCTCGGGCAGGCCCGTGCCGGGCCTGCGCTGGATAATGTTGCTGCGGGAGGTGTGGCGAAAAAGCCAACGCCTCGCTACCCTTACCGTGCTCCTCGCGTCAAGTAAAGGCTGGAGGCTTCGCCCCGGCCGGGCAGCGGCGGGGCAAAGAGGGGGGCGCGCCGCAACGGCGCGCGAGGCGGAAAACGGCGTGAAGGTGAAGCGTCAGCCCGCCCGGGGCACAGCCGGGCATTCCATGCAGTAAAAGCACTGCCTGTCCAGCTCTTCCAGCAGGGCCAGGATCAGGTCAAGCGCTTCCACGCTCAGCGTGCGCGGCGAGTCCGGCTGCAACGTGTCGCGCAGCACGGCGAGCGCAAAGCGCGTTTTGCACAGGCTCATGCCCAGCGCGCCGCCGCGGTTGGCCGCTTCGTTAAGGTGGCCCACCAGGGCGCGGTGTTCGGGCTTGCGCAGATCGAGCAGGCCGGCATGGCCCTCCGCGCTGGCAACGGAGGGGGACATACGGGCCGTGTTTCCGCCATGGCGGGCCGCGCGCGTCCTGTGGGACAGGCGAGATAGGCGGGACAGGCGGGCCGGGCCGTGCCTGCGGCGTCTTGGGCACGAGGGGGGGGCGGAACGTGAAGCGGGCATAGCTGGCATCTTATGGGGGATCGTCACAATTTTGGCATGCGTTTGCCGCGCGCGTGCTATCGGGAAAGGCAGGGGCCTGTCCGCATTGCGCAACGCCATCGCTCGCGATGAAATGTCTATAGGGGCAGTCTATACTGTGCTTATAGGTGTTTGTCAATTCGCTAAAATCAATATGGTATATGCTATTTGTTATAATTTTTATCAGGAATTTATCCTGTCAGGGCTGCCACAGCGCATTGCATCGTTTTTCACAGCGTACCCGGAAGCGTGCGGCAAGAGCCGTTTTGTTCCGCATTGCGCGTTGCGGCCGCGCGGGAATAACAGGGGAGGGAGCGGGAGGGGGGATTAGAGCATTTCAACTTTGAAATGCTCGCGGAACTGAGCGGAGCGAGGTTCCGCCGCGAAGCCGGCGTAGCCGCGATTCACTCGCGGCGTAATCGATGCTGTCGCCAGCCGTAATGCTCCTGCGTCGCATAACGGCTAGTGCAAGCGCCGGCGGAGGCGTGAAACTTAAGCGGCAGAACATCGTGTCTTGGCTGTGCACTATTTCAAGAGTAAAATGCTCTAGTCGCCTGTTTCGGCCAGAACGCGCAACAGCGCCTCGTTTTCGATGATGACGTCGCGCCCCCGGGTGCGGATAGCGCCGCTTTCGACCAGGCGCGACATTTTGCGCGACAGCGTTTCGCGCGAAAAGCCGAGCAGCCCGGCCAGCACTTCGCGCGAGACGCCGAGCCGGATTACGGGGTCGTTGCCGGCCAGTTGGCGGCGGTGCAGCAAATAGGCGGCCAGGCGGCGTTCGGCCCCGCCGCGCGCCTGGTTGGTCAGCTTGCGGGTGAACATGCGCAGGCGCAGCGAAAGCGCGGCCAGCATGCGCAGGGCGAGATCAGGGTTTTCCAGGATCATGGCGATCAGCGCTTCGCCGCCGACGTAAAGCGCTTCGCCCGGCCCGGCGGCCACGGCCGTGGCCGGGTAGTTGCCGCGCTGAAACACCGAGCCCTCGCCCAGGGTATTGCCCTGCCGCACCAGGTGCAGCACGGTTTCCCGGCCTTCGGGGCTGAGGCCGATCATTTTGACCACGCCCTTGCGCACAACGTAGAGGCCGGCGGCGTGGTCGCCCTCGCGCAGCAGCACGTCGCCCGGCGCAAAGCGGCACAGGCGGCAATCCCTGGCCAGCCGCCCGCGCTCGTCCGGGGTGAGGCTTGCGAACAGGGCGATTTCGGCCAGCATTTCCGCCGTGGCTTGCGCCGTATGGTTCATGCCGCCTCCCTTTGGGCAATGAGCATTGTGATGGCGCAGCATAGCGCAACAGCGGCCGGGGCCGCAATGCGCGCCCGCGCATAAAAAAGCGGCGGGGTTTCCCCCGCCGCTTGGCTGCCGGCAAAGTCGGCAGCCCCGAAAAATGCGAGTAGGTCACGGCTTTGCCGTGCCGTTAAACGAACATTTTTCGTGCCTTTCCGCCCCCGCACGCATTGGGCGCTGGACATGCGTT
>JAVBMS010000095.1:0-12362 GCA_031552135.1 Mailhella sp. | reverse complement strand
GGGGGGGCGCCCCCCCCCCCCCCCCGCGGGCCGCGCCCGGCCCCCCCCCCCCCCCGGCCCCCCGGCCCCCCCCGGCCCCGGGGGGCGCGGCCGCCCGCCCGGGCGGGGGCGGGCCCCACCCCCCCCCCCCCCCCGGGGCACGGGGCGGAGCCCCGACAAAACCCGCACGAGCGTCAGCATGAGCGGCACGGTGGATGAGTATATCGCGGCCCTTCTGGCCGCGCCCGCCTTCGCCCGGCAGGTGACGGGCCATGTGGCGCGGGAGGAGGTGCCCGCCGTCACGGGCGTTGGCCGCCGTCCCTGGCCCGGCCCCGTGCTGGCCGCCGCCGGGGTGCCCGCGCTGTACAGCCATCAGGCCCTGGCCACGGACAGCCTGCGCGCCGGGCGCGACGTGGTGGTCACCACGCCCACGGCCAGCGGCAAGACGCTGATTTACCAGTTGCCCTTTCTGGAGCGCTTTGTGGGCGATCCGGACGCCAGGGCGCTTTTTTTGTTTCCGCTCAAGGCGCTGGCGCGGGATCAAATGGCGTCGTTCGAGCGCCTGGCCGGGCGTTTCGCCGCCGCGTGCGCCGCGTCGCCCAGCGCGGCCGCCTTTCCCAAAGCGCCCTCCGTGGCCATTTACGACGGCGACACCAGCGATCACTTCCGCCGCAAAATCCGGCGCGATCCGCCCAGCGTGCTGATCACCAACCCGGACATGCTGCACCTCGGCATTTTGCCGCATCACGAGCAGTGGACAACCTTTCTGGCCTCGCTGGCCTTTGTGGTGCTGGACGAGGCCCACACGTACCGGGGCCTGCTGGGCAGCCACGTCGCGCTTTTGCTGCGCCGTCTGGAGCGCATCTGCGCCCGCTACAGCGCGCGGCCCGCGCGCGTGCTGTGCACCGCCACCGTGGGCAACCCCGGCGAACTGGGCCGCGATCTGCTGGGCCTTGAAAGCCCGCCGGACACGGTGTGCGAATCGGGCGCGCCTCAGGGCCGGCGGCATACGGTGTTCATCAACCCCGAAGACAGCCCCTCCACCACGGCCATCCGGCTTTTGCAGGCCGCGCTGGCGCGCGAATTGCGCACCATCGTCTATTGCCGCTCGCGGCGCATGACCGAGCTGATCAGCCTGTGGGCCTCGGACAAGGCCGGGCCGTACAAGGGGCGCATCAGTTCGTACCGCGCGGGCTTTCTGCCCGAGGAGCGGCGCGAAATCGAAACGCGCATGGCCTCGGGCGAACTGCTGGCCGTGGTCAGCACCAGCGCGCTGGAACTGGGCATCGACATCGGCTCGCTCGACGTCTGCATTCTGGTGGGCTACCCCGGCACGGTGATGTCCATGTTGCAGCGCGGGGGCAGGGTGGGGCGCAAAGGGCAGGCCTCGGCTCTGGTGCTGGTGGCGGGCGAGGACGCGCTCGATCAGTTTGTGGTGCGCAATCCGGCCGAATTTTTCCAGCGGCCGCCCGAAAACGCCGTGCTCAACCCGGATAACGAAATCATTCTGGCCCGGCATCTGGAATGCGCGGCGGCCGAATCGCCCCTGCTGGGCACGGAAGCCTGGATGCAACGCCCGGCCGCGCAGCGCGCCGTGGCCGCGCTGGAGCGCAAGGGCCTGCTGCTGCGCACGGCCGAGGGCGACCGCTGGGTGGCCGCGCGCAAGCGCCCGCAGCGCGACGTGGAATTGCGCGGCAGCGGCGCGTCGTTCCGCATTGAAGACCCCGACGGCGAAATTATCGGCAGCGTGGACGCGCATCAGGCCTTCCGCGAGACGCATCCCGGCGCGGTCTACCTGCACCGGGGCCGCTCCTACACCATCGCGTCGCTCGACCTCGGGGCCAAACTGGCCCGCGCCGTGCCCGAAAACGTCAAGTGGCACACCCGCGTGCGCACGTCCAAGTCCACGGAAATTCTGGAAGTGCTGGCCGAAGGCCGCGCGGGCCGCGCGCCGGTCTTTTTCGGCCGCCTGCGCGTCACCGAGGCGCTCACCGGCTATGAGCGCCGCCTCAACGGCTCCATGCGCCTTTTGGACATCCAGCCGCTCGATCTGCCGCCCCAGGTTTTTGAAACCGAGGGCTTCTGGATCACCGTGCCCGCCGAGGCGCAGGAGGTGGTGGAAAACGCCTTTTTACACTTCATGGGTTCCATCCACGCGCTCGAACATGTGGCCATCGGCCTCATGCCCCTCCTGATTCTGGCCGACCGCAACGATTTTGGCGGCATTTCCATCCCCTTCCACGCGCAGGCGGGCGCGCCCGCCGTCTTCGTCTACGACGGCATGCCCGGCGGCGCGGGCCTGACCCGCAGCGCCTTTGATCTGCTCGAAAGCCTGCTCGGCGCGGTGCGCCGGACGCTGGAAGCCTGCCCGTGCGAAAGCGGCTGCCCCTCGTGCATCCAGTCGCCCAAATGCGGCTCCGGCAACCGCCCGCTCGACAAACTCGGCGCGCTGGCCCTGGTGGGAGAATTGCTGAAAGAGGGCGAGATAAGAGCGGGGGGCGCCGCCCCCCGGCCCCCCGCAAGGGGCCTGAGGCCCCTTGACCCCGCAGTAGGGGGCGATGCGAAGGAGGGTGCTGACGCACCGGCAACAGGCTATGCGCCAGATGTGGCGGATGCGGCGACGGATGGAACGCGAAAAATTGTCGCCCCCTCTGGCCCGGTCATGGTGTTCGACGTGGAAACGCGGCGCTCGGCCGAAGAATCGGGCGGCTGGGGCCATGCCGAGCGCATGGGCGTCAGCGTGGCCGTGGTCTGGGACGGCGAGCGCTTTCACAACTTCAGCCAGGACGATCTGCCCGCCATGTTCGCCCTGCTGCGCCGCGCGGGCCTGGTGGTGGGCTTCAATATTTTCCGCTTTGACTACAAGGTGTTGCAGCCCTTTGCGGACTATGATCTGCGCGATCTGCCCGGCCTTGACCTGCTGGAGACGATTTGCGCGCGCCTGAGCTACCGGGTTTCGCTCGACAATCTGGCCCGCGCCACGCTGGACGCGCCCAAAACGGCGGACGGCCTGCAAGCCCTGCGCTGGTGGAAGGAAGGCAGGCTGGCCGAAATAGCGGCCTATTGCCGGGCCGACGTGGACATCACCCGGCGGCTGTACGAATACGGCCGCGAAAACGGCTATGTGCTGTTTACCAACAAGGCCGGGCAGAAGGTGCGGGTGCCGGTGGAGTGGTGAAGAAGCCCTATGCAGATCGTGGCAGTAGTAATATTGTAATACAATGAATAAATATAAACTTTATATAGGGATATTGCATAAATTAATTTGTGCCGGATTAAATCGAAATTACCCTACTGTATCCGAGCTACCACGCATTGAAGGCGCCATGCGGGCTGGTATTTTTATACGGGTTGGCAACCCCCGGATATAGTGCGCGATAAAGCGCCCTGAACTCCGCACCATCGATCAGCCGGAATGTTTCCGCGATGAGTTGGAACTCATCCCAATCCCAGCGCCAATCTTTTTGGGACGCATCTTTAGAGTAGGTCACAATATACAGGCCGACGTCCGAGGCTATAGCGCCCGTAATCTTGTCATCACACATATAAAAATAGCGGAACAATCCGCTCCCCGTGATTTTTTCACATCCACGCACGGTATCAAGGAAGTCATTCCGGGGATTTTCCGCCGTGGCATACTCCGCAAATAGGCTGATGGCTCCTCCAGACTTTAACTCGTGGGTATATCCATGGTCGGACATACCATCAATACCATTAATATTGTTTACCGTTACTTTATTGCTGTCGTAGGAATATTCATACCAGAATATATAGTTAGTTATTTTTTGTAGGTTAGCCCCGTCGGTGACAGTGCTGTATCCATGTTTTGCATCGCTATCTATGACAGTGGAAGCAAGTGCCGGTTGCGTGTTTAGCGATTGAAATATAACAGCAAATAGTATGAGTGCTGAGCGCAAATATGACCATGAGGAGTAACGCATAATGACCGCCATAAGCTTATGGTTTGACACGACATAATCTATCATTGCTGAATGCTGAACAGTTCGTAATACGTCCATACTTTTAGGCTGCAAAAATTAAAATCAAAACCACCCGCACTTCGTCCACCGCTGGACACAAGGGCCGCAAAGGCTGTTGCTAAACGGGCGGCGGGGCTTTGGGGCGCGGACGAAGTTGCGCGGGGTGGGAGGGCTGCTGCCAGGCGGGCAATGGTCTCTGCATCGGGCGTGGTGCGGCCTGCGGGCGTAGGCGCGCCAAGAGCGGCGACGCTGGCGTCCATTCATTATGCGGGGTGCAGGGGCATCATGCCCCTGCCGGGAGAGTCTGAGAGGGCGGCGCCCTCTCAGCGCCCTCTCAGCGCCCTCTCAGGCAACGCTGCCCTTCATCGCCTTTTCGCGGCGCTGGCGGGCGAGGGCGCGCAGATCGGCGGCAACGTCGGTTTCGTCCACAATTTCGCGGCCCAGCATTTCCTCCAGCACGTCCTCAAGCGTAATCACGCCCGCCAGCCCGCCGTACTCGTCCAGCACGGCAAAGAGGTGCTGCCGCGATTCCAGGAATTCGGTCAGCACGTTGTCCAGGGTTTGCGATTCCTGCACGAAGCGGATGGGGCTCATAATGTCGCCGAGCGTGGTCTGGGCGTCGCCCCGGTGCAGGGCGATGTCGCGCCGCGACACAATGCCCACCACGTCTTCGTTGTCTTCGGCGTACACGGGGATGCGGCTGAAATGCCAGAAATTTTCGTTGTGGTAGGCGTCTTCCAGCGCGGTGTCCATGGGCAGGGAAAAAACCACGGTGCGCGGGGTCATGACGTCGTGCACATGCTTCTGGTCAAGAGCCAGGATATTGCGGATGGCGGTTTCCTCGTAGGGCTGGATGGTTCCGGCGCGGCGCGAGATGCTGGCCATGGCGCGGATGTCGTCCTCCGTGGCTTCGGGCTCGCCGGAGGCAGGGTTGATGTGCCGGGTGATCAGGCCGCTGAGCCAGGTGATGGGCCGGAAAATCAGCGAAAGGCCCTGCAGCGGGTAGGCAAACACGCTGGACAGGGGCGCGGCGTAGGCCACGCCAAGGGTTTTGGGCAGAATTTCGCCCGCTATCAGGATCAGCACGGTGAACACGGCGGCGAAAAGCGGCATGTTGGCGTGCCCCAGCGCCACGCTGGCCAGCGCGCCCGCAATGGAGGCCCCGGCGGTGTTGGCCACGGTGTTGAGCGTGAGCAGGGCGGAAATGGGCTGATCGATGTTGGTGCGCATGGCGTAGAGGATTTCGCCCCTGCGCGAGCCTTCGTTGCGCATTTTTTCAATGTGCGTCCAGGGCACGGAATAGAGCATGGCTTCGGCAACGGAACACAGGAAGGAAATAAAAACGGCGAGAAAAACCGTGAAGATAAGGGCGGCCATAACAATGCGAAACGATCGCAACGGTTGCGGGTCAGGTTGGAGAGCGTGTTTCAGTTTAGCCAATGCCGGGCCGCGCCGCAAGCAGGTGAGAGGATGCCCGTGGCCCGCATCGCCGCCTCTTTCTTGACAACGCGCGCCTGGCACGACAAAGTATTTGTTTACGTTCGCGGAGGAGCTATGGCGGAATACAAAAAGACGCTCAATTTGCCGGAAACGTCCTTTCCGATGAAGGCCGATCTGGTTCGCAAAGAGCCGGACATGCTCAAACACTGGGAGGAGATCGACGCTTTCTCCCTGATGCTGGCGGCCTCGGGCTCGCACGGCGTCTACCATTACCACGATGGCCCGCCCTACGCCAACGGCCATATCCATCTGGGCACCGCGCTCAACAAGGTGCTCAAGGACATTGTGATCAAGTCGCGCAACCTGCTCGGCTTCACCACGTCGTACATTCCCGGCTGGGACTGCCACGGCCTGCCCATCGAGCACAAGGTGGAGCTGGAGCTGGGCGAAAAGAAAAAGACCATGCCCCCCGCCGCCGTGCGCAGGCTCTGCCGCCAGTACGCGGCCAAATATATCGACATCCAGCGCGCCGAATTCAAGCGTCTGGGCGTGCTGGGCCTGTGGGACAAGCCCTACGTTTCCATGGACCCGGCCTACGAGGCCGTCACTGCGGCCGAACTGGCCAATTTTGTGGAAAAGGGCGGCGTGGCCCGCAACAAAAAGCCCATTTACTGGTGCACCTCCTGCCGCACGGCCCTGGCCGAGGCCGAAGTGGAGTACGCCGACCACGCCTCGCCCTCGCTCTATGTGCGCTTTGCCCTGCCCGACCCGCGCCTGAAGGGCGTTTTTGCCGAGGCCGACCCCGCCCGCGCCCACGTCGTGATCTGGACAACCACGCCCTGGACGCTGCCCGACAACCTCGGCGTGGCCCTGCACCCGGAGTTCACCTACGCCCTGATCGAGGTGGAGGACGACGGCAGGCAGTATATTCTGGCGGCCGATCTGGCTGAGAAATGCGCCGGGATTTTTGGCTGGAAGGCGTGGCGCGTGCTGGCCACCGCGCCCGGCGCGGCGCTGGAGCGCCTGGAAGCCCGCCACCCGTTCTATGATCGCTCGTCGCTGCTGATGCTGGGCACGCATGTGACGCTCGACGCCGGCACCGGCGCCGTGCACACCGCGCCCGGCCACGGCCAGGAAGACTACGAAACCGGCCTGCGCTACGGGCTGGAGGCCTATTCGCCCCTGGACGACGAAGGCCGCTTTCTGCCCGCCGTGGAACTCGTGCGCGGCCTGACCGTGTGGGAGGCCAACCCCGTGGTCATCGCCCGGCTCAAGGAAGTGGGCAATTTGCTGGCCGAAGCCAAAATTTCGCATTCCTACCCCTGCTGCTGGCGCTGCAAAAATCCGGTCATTTTCCGGGCCACCACGCAGTGGTTCATCAGCATGGAGGCCAACCACCTGCGCGAGCGGGCGCTCAAGGCCATCCGCGGCGACGTGCGCTGGATCCCCGCCTGGGGCGAGGAACGCATTTACAACATGATCGAAACCCGGCCGGACTGGTGCATTTCGCGCCAGCGACTCTGGGGCGTGCCCATCCTCGCGCTGCTGTGCGAGGACTGCGGCGAGGCCTGGAACGACCCCGCCTGGATGCGCGACATCGCGGGCCGTTTCGCCAAGCATCCCACGGGCTGCGACTACTGGTACGAAACGGAACTGGCCGACATCGCGCCCGCCGGCCTCACCTGCCCGCATTGCGGCGGATCGCGCTGGAAAAAGGAAAGCGACATCCTCGACGTGTGGTTCGACTCCGGCACCAGCTTCGCCGCGGTCATGGAAAAGCGGCCCGAGGGCGGCTTTCCGGTTGATCTGTACCTCGAAGGATCGGATCAGCACCGGGGCTGGTTCCACAGCTCGCTGCTCGTTTCGGTGGCCACGCGCGGCCGCGCCCCGTACAAGGCCGTGCTCACCCACGGCTACGTTGTGGACGGCGAGGGCCGCAAGCAGTCCAAGTCGCTCGGCAACGTGGTGGCCCCGCAGGAAGTGATCGACAAATACGGGGCCGAACTGCTGCGCCTGTGGGTCGCGTCCGTGGATTACCGCGAGGACATCCGCTATTCCGACGAAATCATGAGCCGCCTGGTGGACGCCTACCGCCGCATCCGCAACACCTGCCGCTACCTGCTCGGCAATATCCACGACCTGACGCTCGAAACCCTGGTGCCCGTCAAAAACATGCGGCCGCTCGACCGCTACGCGCTCGACATCCTGGCCGCCGCGCACCAGAAAATGGAAGCCGCCTACACCGACTTTGAATTCCACAAGGTCTACCACACGCTGCACGGCCTGTGCGCCACGGATCTCTCGGCCTTCTACCTCGACGCGCTCAAGGATCGCCTCTATTCCTCCCTGCCGGACAGCCCCGAGCGCCGCTCGGCCCAGTCGGCCATGTACGTTATTCTGCTGATCCTGCTGCGCGACATGGCGCCCATACTCACCTTCACGGCGGAAGAGGCGTTCCGCCACATCCCCGAGGATCTGCGCCTCAAGGGCAAGGACGGCAAGTTTGTGCCCACGGTGCTGGCCATGCCCCACATCGACCTCAGCCGCGCCGTGGCCGACGCCAAATGCCGCGAAGCCTGGGAAACCGTGCTGGCCGTCCGCGCCGAAGTGACCAAGGCCATCGAGCCCCTGCGCAAGGCGGGCACGGTGGGGCACTCGCTCGACACCAGCGTCACGCTCTACCTGGACGACGACCTGCGCAAGGCCGTGGACGCCAGCGGCGCGGACATGCGCGAAGCGTGCATCGTGTCGCGCCTTGCGCTGGCCCACCGCCGCGAAGCGCCCGTGGACGCCGTGCTGGGCGACATGCCCGGCCTGGCCGTGGGCGTGGAAAAAGCCGGCGGCGCCAAGTGCGAGCGCTGCTGGATCCATTCGGACGAACTGGGCGCGGACCCGGCCCATCCCACGGCCTGCCCGCGCTGCGCCGCCGTGTTGCGGGCCCTTGCGCGGGAAAAAGACTGATGCCCACGGATGCTCCCAAAGATCGCCGCTACGCCCTGATCCTGGGCCTGGCCCTCGTGTGCCTGGCGCTTGATCAGGCCAGCAAGGCCGCGGTGACGGCGTTTTTGCCGCTCAACCACGGTTTTGCCGTGATCCCCGGCTTTTTCGACATCGTCCATGTCCAAAACCGGGGCGCGGCTTTCGGCTTCCTCAACCGTTCGGACATCGACTGGCAGGTCTGGTTGTTCGGCGGGGCCGTGGCGCTGGCCTGCGCCATCATTTTCCACCTGGTCAGGCAGTCCGAACCCAACCGCCCGCTGTTCTGGGGTTTTGGCCTGATCCTCGGCGGGGCCGTGGGCAACCTCGTGGATCGCGTGCGGCTGCGCGCGGTTACGGATTTTCTGGACGTCTACGTGGGCTCGTGGCACTGGCCCGCCTTCAACGTGGCCGACATCGCCATCTGCGCCGGCGCGGCCCTGGTGGCCCTTACCCTCTGGCCCTCCGGCAGGAAGACACGCTCATGACATTCGCCGACCTTTCCGCCGCGCAGTTCGCGCTGCTGGCGCTGCCCATCCTGCCCAACCTGGCCTGCATCTGGCATGTGATGCACCGTTTTTTCCGGTCGGAAACCGAAAAATATCTCTGGCTGGCTGTTTGCATTTTTCTTCCCCTGGCGGGAGCTTTGGCGTATCTTGCCTTTGGCATGCGGCACAGCCGCCGCCAGCCTCCCTGCGAACCACAAGCGCCGGCCGCCTCCGCGCCGGCGGACAACGACCACCCTGTGTGAAACAACGAGGTTTGACATGAAAACCCGCACGACAAAACGCGGCCTGCCCCTGCTTTTCCTGTGCGCGTTCGCGCTTCTGCCGGGCTGCCTGCCCAACAGCGAAACCGAGGCCCTGCGCGCGCAGGTGACCCAGCACGAGCAGGTTCTCCAGCGGCTCAACTCCCAGCTTTCCGGCGTGCAGCCCGCTCAGGCCGACACCTGGTCGCAGGTGCAGACACTGCGGCAGGAAGTGGCCACCCTGCGCGGCGAGGTGGAAAACCTGAGCCACGCCTTCTCCCAGGCCGGCGGCGCCCAGGCCATGAGCGACATGCTGGCCCGGCACGACCGCGCCCTGCGCCTTATTGAAACCCAGCTGGCCATGGATCTCCAGCTCGACAGCCCCGGCGCCGTTCCCCCCGGAACCGCCGCGCCCCTGCCGGGCGTGGGCATGCCCTCGGCCCCGGTAACCGCCGCGCCTCCCGCCCCGGTCACCGCGCCGCCCGCCGCGCCCGCGCGTCCGGCCGCCCAGGCCGACACCGCCCAGGTGCTGTACGACACCGGCATGAACGCCTTCAACGGCCGCAATTACCAGCAGGCGCTCAAGGCCTTCAGCGACTTCACCACCACCTATCCCCAGCACAACCTGACGGCCAACAGCTGGTTCTGGCAGGGCGAATCCAGCTACCAGCTCAAAAACTACGCCGCCGCCGCCCTGGCCTACGAAAAGGTAATTTCCAGCTATCCCAACAACAGCAAGGCGCCGTCGGCCTATCTCAAGCAGGGCCTCAGCTTCGCCCAGCTCGGCAAAAAGGACGCCGCGCGCGAGCGCCTGAACCAGCTGATCCAAAAGTATCCCAAGGCCCCGGAAGCCACGCGCGCCAAGCAGGAGCTTGCGAACCTCAAGTAAGGGAGAGCCTGCTCTCCACGGGAAAGCGTCATGGGCACCAATATTCGTTTGCGTTTTCCGGCGGGCATCAGCACCGAGCCGGTGGTCTGCCGGCTGCACAGCCTGTTCGGCCTGGATTTTAACATCACCCGCGCCCAGATTTCCGCTCGGCGCGAAGGTTTTTTGATTCTCGAACTGCTGGGCGACGCGCCCACCTGCAAGCGCGCCGTGGATTACCTGCGCAACCGGGGCGTGGAAGTGACGCCCGTGGCCCAGTGCATCCGTCGGGACGAGGAGCGCTGCGTGGAATGCGGCATGTGCACCGCGCTGTGCCCCACCTCGGCCCTGAGTATGAACGAGGAACGCCGCCTGGTCTTTCATGAGGAAAAATGCAGCGTGTGCACGCTTTGCACCACGGTCTGTCCCGTGCACGCCCTGCACAGCGACTTTGACGTTCAATAAACAGCGCGGAGAAACCTTATGGCGCCAACGGACGATCCCTTCCGGGAGATCATGCGCGAGGTGACGGAACAGCTCACCAACAATCTGCGCGATGTTCTGGCCGCAACCCTGGAGCGGCAGCTTACCGAATCGCTGACCCAGGCCCTGCTGGAAAGCGAGTTTTACCGCCGCATCAGCAAGGACATGCGCGGCGGCCTGCGCCGCATCTACAAGGAAGCCAGCGCGGCGCAGAGCATGGAACAGGCCGCGGGCGGGCTGGAACTGGACAAGGCCGCCGCGGATCAGCTTTTCCACGACGCTTCCGAGCAGCTCAGCGCCGTGCTGCGCCAGACAGAAGACGCGGCCAACGCCATCATGGCCGTGGTGGAAAAGCACCTGGATCTTCAGGCCGAATCCGCCGATCTGCTGCAAAAGGCCCGCCGGGGCAACGCCACGGACGGGGAATGGGAGCGGCTGATCGCGTCCAACGCCGCGCTGGGCGAGGATCTGGTCGCGATGATGACGGTCATGAGCTTTCAGGATCTCGCCGGCCAGCGCATCAAGAAGGTGGACTCGGCCATACGCCGCATTGAGTCCACGGTGCTGGAGCTGTATGTTTCTTCGGGCCTCATGATCAAGGCGTACGAAGAAAAGCCCGGCCAGCGCCTTGAGGATATTGAAGAAAACGCCAAGGCCACCGTGGCGGACATCACGCAAAAGGTGGTGGGTTCCGAACTCAAGGGCCCCGGCGACGGCGCGGATCAGGGCGACATCGACGCCCTGCTGGCCCAGTTCGGGCTGTAATTTTGGATTGCGCGGCGCGGATTTTCGCGCCATAACACCCGGGCGGGCTCTTAGCTCAGTTGGTAGAGCCACCGGCTCATAACCGGCAGGTCGCAGGTTCGATCCCTGCAGAGCCCACCAACCCCCGCACACAAACGCCCCGCAAGACGCGATTCTTGCGGGGCGTTGCGTCAGGGTGGAACGTTTCGGAACGTACTCAACACGAAGGAAGGAACATGGTCAACACCTGTGCGCTACGGCTCGCCTCGCTGTGTTTCGCCTGTGTCTGCGCCGTATCCTGCGGGACGCCCCCGCCGCATGTTTCCACGCCCCATTTTTCCACGCCGGTCACGCCGGAGGAAGTGCGCCAGGCCTATTATGCGTACAGCGCCCCGGCCGTGGTGCAAGGTTTGCACGAACGCAACGCGGTCAACTGAAACATGATCATGGACAACATCGCGGAAGGGGACGCGGGTTGGATCGCCGTTGCGGGGGCCTATGTCCTCCCCGGAACCGACGCCGGGGCGACCACGGATTTTATCGTCTCCCTGGCCTACGGCTTGCCGCGCAACCCGGAAGCGGTGCTTGCGCTGGAAACGGATGCGCATGTCTCCCTGTTGGCGGTATGTTCCCTTCCATTTATTGAGGCGGAAGAGTCCTTTATTCAGGCCTATGGAGCCAAAACGCTCCAGGCGCTTGCCGCTGTTGACCGGCCGTATCTTGCCGCCGCGCGCGACGCCTGCATCCGGCGTTTGCAGGACAATCTGTCGCGGTGATGCGTTAGTCCCCGCCTTCCTTTCCGCTACAGTGTCCGCTCCCGTTCCGGCCAGCCCGCGTCCAGATTTTCCGCCAGCCAGGCGTCGATTTCGCCCACGCCGCCCAGCGCCGCCACCTCCATCTGTTTGGCCGCCTCCACGGCAAAGCAGTCTTCGGTATAGCGCGTGAGCGCGCGCGAAAGCCCGATCAAGAGCGGCCCGTCCAGCGTCACCCACACCGACGCGCCGTTTGCGTCCACAGCGGCGGTTTTCCAGCGCGCGGTGAACGCGGGGTCGAGCATGACGTTCATCACCGCGCCGGAAATCGTGGCCTGGCCACGGTCGTCGGTGTCGATGGCGATGCCGTTCACGCGGATGCCCGCGTTTTTGGC
>JAVBMS010000058.1:0-6718 GCA_031552135.1 Mailhella sp. | reverse complement strand
GCCACGATCGCCCGCGCGGGGCGCTTTGTCAATCCGGCGCATTGCAAAAAGCGTGTTGGGGGGTTAGCATGGGGATGCCGATTTTTTTACACCCCTGCAAGCCGCGAGGAGGCTTCCCATGCCCATGACAAGCCCCAAAGCCATGTTTGAGCGCGCCTACAAAGAAGGCTACGCCGTTGGCGCGTTCAACGTGAACAATATGGAAATAGTGCAAGGCATCATGCAGGCCGGCGCGGAGGAACGCGCCCCGCTGATTCTCCAGGTTTCGGCCGGAGCGCGCAAGTACGCGGGCCAGAACTACATTATGAAACTGGTGGAAGCCGCGCTTCTGGAAAGCGATTTGCCCGTGGTGGTGCATCTGGATCACGGCCCGGACTTTGATTTGTGCAAGGCCTGCATTGACGGCGGCTTCACTTCGGTGATGATCGACGGCTCGCACCTGTCGTTTGAGGATAATATCACAGTCACCAAGCGCGTGGTGGAATACGCGCACGGCTGCGGCGTGTGGGTGGAGGCCGAGCTTGGCCAGCTTGCGGGCGTGGAGGAGCATGTTTCGGCCGAGCACAGCGTGTACACCGACCCGGATCAGGCCGTGGAGTTTGTGCAGCGCACCGGCTGCGATTCGCTGGCCGTGGCCATAGGCACCAGCCACGGCGCGTACAAGTTCAAGGGCGGGGCCAGGCTGGACTTTGAGCGGCTGGAAAAAATTTCCGCGCTTTTGCCCGGCTATCCGCTGGTGCTGCACGGCGCTTCCAGCGTGCCGCAGGAATTTGTGGCCATGGCCAACCAGTTTGGCGGCAAGCTTGGCGGCGCGCAGGGCGTGCCCGAAGACATGCTGCGCCGCGCCGCCTCGTCGGGCGTGTGCAAAATCAACATCGATTCCGACATCCGCCTGGCCATGACGGCCAATATCCGCCGCTTTCTGGCCGAGCACCCGGAAGAGTTCGACCCGCGCTCCTACCTTAAGCCCGCGCGCGAGGCCGTCAAACTTATGGTGCAGCACAAGATCAAGAACGTTCTGGGTTGTTCAGGCAAAGCGTAACGTCCCCGCCCATCCACAAGGAGTATTCATGTCCAGCACTGCCAGCAGAATCGGGATCAACGGCTTCGGCCGCATCGGCCGCTACCTCATTCGCCTTCTCGCGGACGCGGACGACGTTGTCATCGGCGCGATCAACGCCCGCGCCGACAACGCGGCCCTGGCCCACATGCTCAAGTACGACTCCGTGCACGGCCACTTTCCCTTCCCGGTCAGCGCGGCGGAGGGCGGCATCATGGTCAACGGCCGCCTCATCCCGGTCACCCGCCAGAAAACCGGCGAGTGGAACTGGGCCGACCACAACGTTGATCTTGTGGTGGAAACCACGGGCACGCTGAAAGACCGCGCCGCCCTGGCCCAGCATCTGGCGCGCGGCGCGAAAAAAGTCCTCATGAGCGCCCCGGCCGCCGACGCCGACGCCACCATCGTCATGGGCGTCAACGACAGCGTGTACGACCCGGCCAAACATACCGTGGTTTCGGCCGCGTCGTGCACCACCAACTGTCTGGCTCCGGCCGCCATGATCGTGCACGAAACCTTTGGCATCAAGCACGGCCTGATGACCACCATTCACTCCTATACCATGAGCCAGCGCATCCTTGACGGCTCGCACAAGGACGCCCGCCGCTCGCGCGCGGCCGCCATGTCCATGATCCCCACCAGCACCGGCGCGGCCAAGGCCACGGCCCTGGTTTACCCCGCGCTCAAGGGCAAGCTGGACGGCATGGCCGTGCGCGTGCCCACGCCCAACGTCTCGCTGGTTGACCTGACCTGCGAACTGGAAAAAGACGCCGACGCCGCCAGCGTCAACGCCGCGCTCAAGGCCGCGTCCCAGGGCCGCCTCAAGGCCAACATGGGCTATAGCGAAGAGCCGCTGGTTTCCGTGGACTACCTTGGCTCCACCTACGGCGGCGTGGTCGATTCGCTCTGCACCACCGTCATGGACAAGCGCCTGCTTAAACTGATCATCTGGTACGACAACGAGGCGGGCTTCACCAATCAGCTTCTGCGCCTGGTGCGCCTGATGAGCAAGTAGAGGCGGGAAGCGTTTCCGCCAGGAAACGCCTTCAGAAAACCCAAACAAAACGGGGAGGCCGCGACCTCCCCGTTTTGTTGATCTATAAGCATGTGAACATGGGAACATAGGGGCCGCCCCTTCCGCTCAGCAGTTCACCATGCTGACGGCCAGGCCGCCCAGGGCGGTTTCCTTGAACTTGGCGTTCATTTCGCGGCCGGTTTCGTCCATGGCCGCGATGGCCGAATCGAGTGACACGCGGTGGTGGTAGGGGTTTTCGGTTGTGGCCAGCAAAAAGGCGTTGTAGGCCTTGACCGCGCCCATGGCGTTGCGCTCGATGCAGGGAATCTGCACATAGCCGCCCACCGGGTCGCAGGTGAGGCCCAGGTGGTGCTCAAGGGCGATTTCGGCCGCGTTTTCGGTGGTCTGGGCGTCCGCCCCGCGCGCGTGGGCCAGCATGGCCGCGCCCATGGCCGAGGCCACGCCGATTTCGCCCTGGCAGCCCACTTCGGCTCCGGCGATGGCGGCGTTGCGCTTGGCGAGAAAAGCCACGGCCCCGGCGGCCAGCAGGCCTTCGCGCAGGGCGCGGTCGCCCACGGTGAGGTCGTGGCGCATGGCGTAGAGCAGGGCGGGCATCACGCCCGAAGCGCCGCAGGTGGGCGCGGTGACGATCACGCCGCCGTCGGCGTTTTCTTCGGCCGTGGCCATGGCGTAGGCGTTGATGTTGGTGAGAAAGCGGTCGCTGCGCAGCGGCATGTTGCGCGCGCTGGCCAGAAGCGCGCGGGCCTTGCGCTGCACGCCCAGCGTGCCGGGCAGGGGGCCTTCGGCCTCCAGGCCGCGCCGCACGCTGTCCATCATGGTTTCAAGCAGAACATGGAGCCGGTCGAGGATTTCGGCGCGGCCCACGCCGGTGATCGCGCTTTCGTTTTCCAGCATGACTTCGTGCAGGGTGAGGCCGGTCACGCGCAGGATGCGCTTCAGGTCGCGCATGGTGCTGTACTGGTGGACGGGGCGGCCGCGCTCCGGCTCCTGGCCGCCTTTTTCCTGCACAAAACCGCCGCCCACGGAGTAGTATTCCTTTTCTTGCAGCGTGTTGCCGGCGGCGTCGTGCAGGCTGATGATCAGGGTATTGCTGTAAGGGAAGCTGTGGGCCACGCTGTCGTGGATGACGTCGGGCAGGCCGGCGTGGAACACGCGCGGCCCGGCGGCCACGCTGTGGTCGGCGTGGCGGTCGGCGGCCAGGCTTTTGAGCAGGCCGGGCGGGCAGTGGGCCGGCTCGTGGCCGAGCAGCCCGGCCAGCACGGCGGCGTTGGTGCCGTGGCCCGCGCCCGTGGCGCTGAGCGAGCCGAAAAGCCGGACGCGAAAACGCAGATCGCCGGCGGGCAGATCGTGCTGCCGGGCGCAGTGGCGCATGAAGTCGAGCCCGGCCTTCATGGGGCCCATGGTGTGCGAGCTGGAAGGGCCGGGGCCGCTTTTGAACAGATCGAACAGCGAGGTGTCGATGGGGGCCGTTTCCAGCGTGGCCGGCAGGGGCGACAGGGGCGACAGGGGCGTCATGAAAAATCTCCTGGCTTGGGCGTCGGGGGGCGTTCCGCCAAAAACGCGCGGCCTGCCAAACCGCCCGGCGCGGTATTTTTCTCTATCGCATCCGCGCGGCGAACAGGCAAGGAAAAAGCGTAGATCACGCGGCCACGCGGCATGAGAGATGTGCTTGTCTTTTTAGCGCGCGTGATATAGCGTTGGGATTCCTTCCCATTTCGGGAGGGCCGGGGGCCATGCTGCCGCCGGGAAGTCGGCGGACAACGTGAGAGGAGTCAGCTATGAGCGTGCTTTTGTACATTTTGGCCTACGGGGCCTTCATCGCCTGTGCCGCGATTATTGTGATGAAGATCCTCGGTTACCTGAAAAAACCCGTCCACCTGCGCTGGGAACTGTACCCCGTGGCGCACGAGACCCACGGCCGCGCGGAATACGGCGGCAGCTACATGGAAGATACGGGCTGGTGGCAGCAAAAACAAAAAAGCTCCACCGTGGGCGCGATCAAGGGTTTTCTGATGGAGGCCCTGTTCCTGCACGCCACGCACAGCCATAACAAGGAACTGTGGTTCCGCACCTACCCCTTCCACATCGGCCTGTACCTGTTGATCGGCTCGCTGGGCCTGACCATCCTCTGCGCGCTCATGCAGTTGGGCGGTTACGCCGGCGCGTTTTTCAACCTGTGTTTCTATCTGGGCTTTATTTGCAACATCGCGGGCTTTGCCGGGGTGTTGTTCGGCAGCCTGGGCCTGTTCCAGCGCCGCATGTCCAAGCCGGATCTCAAAAAATTCAGCATGCCGGAGCATTTTTTCAATCTGGCGCTGTTCGCCGCTTTTTCCGCGCTTGGCCTTCTCCTTGTTCTTGCGTACGGTTCGGCTTCCATGAGCTACAGCGTGGCTTTCTTCGCGGGCATGTTCACCTTTACGCCCATTCCGATCAGCGCGCTTTACGCCCTTTACCTTTTGCTGAGCTGTTTTATCTTTGTGTGGGTGCCCTTCAGCTTCATGGGCCACGCCTTCATGAAGTATTTCACCTACCACGACATCCGCTGGGGCGACCAGCCCACGCAGGACAGCCCGGCCATCCAGGCCAAAATGGCGCAGACGCTCGGGATGCCCGTCAGCTGGAAAGCCCCGCATATCAAGGGCGACGGCAAGAAAAACTGGGGCGAAGTGGCCACCACCAATCCGGCGCAGGATAAGGAGTAACCAAGATGAAAGAAAACCCTTCCTTTGACGATTTTTCCACCGAAGAAGGTCAGTTGACCACGGTGGATGTCAGCTCTCTGAAAAAATTGCCCGTGGACTACGAGGAATTCCCCTGGACGCCGTTTACCGACGCCCAGAAGGCCGATATGTGCTGTCTGCTGGACGAAGTGAACGTGCTCAATATTCCCAAGCCCAAAACGCCGCAGGAAGAAGAAGAGCTGGTCAACAAGTTCCTTGACGGCATGCGCAAGCTCTTTACGCCCGAAAACAACTGGACGTGCCTGGCCATGCTCGACACCAGCATGGACTACTGCGCCCAGTGCAACTCCTGCGCCGAAGCCTGCCACCTCTTTGAGGCCTCCAACGAGCACGAACTGTACCGCCCCAACTTCCGGTCGGAAATCTTCCGCCGCATCTACAAGCAGTACATCAAAAAAGAGCCCTTCGCCAAATGGCGCTACGGCGACACCAAGCTGAACTGGAAGACCGTGGCCCGCCTCGGCGAAATGGCCTACCGCTGCAACCTGTGCCGCCGCTGCGCCCAGGTCTGTCCCATCGGCGTGGACAACGGCCTCATCGCCCGCGAAATCCGCAAGCTGTTCAGCCAGGAACTCGGCTTCAGCCCCCGCGAACTGCACGACAAGGGCACCATGCTCCAGATGAAGGCGGGCTCCTCCACCGGCATGACGCCCGAAGTGGTCAAGGAAACCGTGGAGTTTATCGACGAGGACTACACCGAATCCACCGGCTACGAATTCACCACGCCCTGGGACGTGGAGGGCGCGGACATCCTGCTGGTGCATAACGCCGGCGAAATGCTGGCCTGGCCCGAAAACATCGCCGCCTTCTCCATGATCTTCCAGGCCGCCGGCCTCTCCTGGACGCTGAGCAGCGAACTGGCGGGCTACGATTCGGTGAACTACGGCGTGTTCTACGACGACGCCCAGGCCGCGCGTATCGCCATCATGCACGCCCAGGCCGCCAAAAAGCTCGGCGTCAAGCGCATCGTGCTCGGCGAATGCGGCCACGCCCACAAGGCCCTCACCGTCATCGCCGACCGCATCCTCCCGCAGGAGCTCAACACCCCGCGCGTAAGCTGCTTCCCGCTGCTGCGCGACATCGTGCTCGGCGGCAAGCTCAAGCTCGACCCCAGCCGCAACAACTTCCCCGTTGTGCTGCACGACCCCTGCAATGTGGTGCGCCTGATGGGCATCGTCAAGCCCCAGCGCGAAGTGCTGGACGCCGTTGCCCCCCAGTGGCGCGAAATGGCCCAGTGCGGCGTCAACAACTACTGCTGCGGCGGCGGTTCCGGCTTTGCCATCATGACCAGGAACAACATCGAAAACTGGCGCATGAACATCACCGGCCGCAAGAAGATGGAGCAGATCTGCGACGCCTTCAAGGACTGCCTCGGCCCCGAAACCAAGAAGTACGTCTGCGCCCCCTGCTCCAACTGCAAGGGCCAGATCCGCGAACTGCTTGAAAAGAACGAGCTGATGGAAAAGAACAGCTTCCAGTACGGCGGCCTTGTCGAACTCATCGTCAACGCGATGGTGGACGTCAAGCCCGGCTTCATCAAGTGGGGCGAGGACGAAGAGTAATCCGCTGACTGACGGAACCTGACGGGGGCTTGCCCCCGGCGGCCGCGAGGAGCGTTTGGCGCCTCGCGGCCGCCTTGTTTTGGTGAAGGGAGGAATCGCGGACGGCGTTGCCCCGCGCCGCGCGCAGGGCCGCAGGGGGCCGAAAACGCGTTCAGCCGGCAAAACCGGCTGAACAAGCTAGAGCATTTTACTCTTGAAATAGTGCACAGCCGGGACACGATGTTCTGCCGCTTCAGTTTCACGCCTCCGCCAGCGCTTTACGCCGCGAGTGAATCGCGGCTACGCTGGCTTCGCGGCGGAACCTCGCTACGCTCAGTTC
>JAVBMS010000071.1:0-20794 GCA_031552135.1 Mailhella sp. | reverse complement strand
CACTGCCGCCGGGAACGCAAAAACCGATGATGAAGCCGAGCCGGCCCCAAGCCGGGGGCCAAGCCTGAATCTGCCCGGCCATAAACGCTCCCGCCTGGTGGAGATCATCAAGCAACTGACAATGGAATCCGGCGTGCCGGTTCCTCTGCCCTCTGTATCCCAGGTTATTCAGAGGGAAATGGAGTCCAGCCCGGACTGGTTCGGCGCGGGCACCCTGCGGGAGCTTCTGCAATGCCTGGACTTGGAGCCCCTGGAAATTTCGCGGGTCAAACAGGGGTATGTGTTCGACCCCACCAGACACGAGCGCCCGGTGGACAGCGGCACCCTCGGCACCATGCCCCAGTCCGACCCGGAGCTTTACAAATTTGCCGTCAAGGTGCACCGCCTGACAGACATGCCCCTCTTGCGGCCGGATTATTACGGCCAACTGTTTTCCTTCATCGCTGACGAGCTTCAAAATAAGCGCATTTCCAGGGCAAAGGCCTTGCGTTCCATTGAAGACCGCTGCGAGGAGGAAAGCCTGCCCATTGACCAAAGCCAGATCGCCTTTGTGGTCAACGCCGCCTGGCCGGCCGAGGCTAAATTCAAAGAAGGGGACAGCCCGGATAGGGAAAGGGTACGCCAAACATACTACCAGCGCGCCCTTGAATTGTGCGGCACGGCCCGCATGCCTTTCGGCCAACCCGAACAGCAGTTGATGAACCGCTGGCTGGGCGGCCCCGGAAAGCAGCCCCGACGGGCTGAATAAACGCCAACCCAAAAAACCGGCCGGCAGCCCTTACGGGCTGCCGGCCTTTTATCTAGCCGCAGAAGGCACGCCTTATTCCACAAAAGGAATACCCGCCTCACAGGGTACACCCACATTGCATTTACCGCACCCGAAGCGCACCTGGTCAGGGGTTGAGCACATGGGAATCAGCCTGTTTTCTATATGCTCGCAGCAGGTTCCGTTGTCTTTGCCGTCCGGCGTAATGCTGTTGATGAGGCAGCGCGATATGCACACCCCGCATTGCCCGCTGGTCAGGAACGGGCAATAGTCGTGAATACCCTCATAAGGCCGCTGGCTGGGCCGTAAGTGAAGGTCGGTGATAACGCTGCCGAACCTGCCGGCCGTGCCCTTTTCGGTAATCAGCCCTCTGTGCAGGCCGAAGGTGCCGAGCCCGGCCACAAAAGCCACATGCCGTTCCGACCAGTTGGAAACAAGGTGGCCCAGGCTGTAGCGCCAGTCCAGGCCCGGAGCAAGGGCTTTGGCCCCCAGATCCTCTTGCATGACATCAATGAGAAAGGCGCGCGCGGCCTGGTTAAAAGACTCCCCCTCAATGCGGCCGCTCACCCACTCCGGGGAGGGGTTCCAACCCTCCCGATTGCTTTCCCGAATCTCTTTGGTAAAGGGCAGAAAATAGGAGAAAACATGGCTTGCGTCAGCCAGCCATTCCCGGGGGGTTTTAAAAATAGGCCCTATGATTTCCGGGTTTTTGAACGCCTTAAAAAACGGGTCGTACGCCCGTGCAATGCCCATAAGGGGGGCATCAAAAATGCGCCCTCCCCCCAGAGCCGGGGGCAGGGTGTTGCGCGGATCTGTTGCCACAAAATGCGTGAACGCTTGCTGAATAGAGACTGTTGGATCTGCAAAGGCCACAAAACCCTCCTTAAGAATGAGACTCTTTACTCTTAGGGCAGAGTTTCAGGCATACCAGCAGGCGAATATGGTTTCAAGGCGCGCCGCAAATAGTGCGCCCGATGCCCGGCGCGGAAAAAATGCTATTTTTGTCAGACCCGCAGGAGTCTAACATGAGATCGCCGCTTATCTATCATCTTATTATAGTTTTACTTTTACGTAGCTGCTCCGGCTAAGAAGCGGTTTACGGAATATTCGGGATGCCCGCCTCGCACGGCACGCTGATGTTGCACTTGCCGCAGCCGTAGCGCCTCTGCTCGGGGGTGGAGAACATGGGCATGTTCACGTTGTCGAGAAAGTCGCTGCAGATCATCTTGTCCTTGCCCGCCGTGGTGATGGAATCCACGTGGCAGCGCTTGATGCAGGCCCCGCACTTGTTGCGCATCAAAAACGGGCAATATTCAAACTGGCTTTCGTATTCCCGCGTTGAAGGCACAAGCTCCAAAGTGGTGATGACACTGCCGAAACGCCCGGCCGTGCCCTTTTTGGTGATGAGCCCCTTGTGCAGGCCAAAGGTGCCGAGGCCGGCCGCAAAGGCCGCATGCCGCTCGGACCAGTTGGATACCACCTTGGCCACGCGGAAACGCTTGTCTGAGGCCGGAATGAGAATTTGCCCGCCCAGGGATTCCATGAACCCGGCCAAAAACCGGCAGGCGGCCATGACAAAGGCCTGGCCCTCAATGCGCGCGCCCACCCATTCCAGGGAGGGCACGACCATTTTGCGGTTGCTGTCTCTGATGGCCTTGGCGTTAGGAAGATAGAAGCTTACAATGGATTTGGCGCCGGGCAGCCATTCGCCGGGGCCCATGAAGATGTCGCCGATGATGTCCGGCTGTTTGAATTTCTCGAACAGGGGGTCAGCGGCCGAGGCAAAACCCAGCAGGGGCGCATCGTATATGCGCAGGCTGCCTTCCTGGGGCCGCAGGCGGTTGCCCGGATCGCTTTGGACAAAGTCTTCAAAAGCGATGCGGATACGGTCTTCCCTGGCTTGAGCAGACATATGCGGCCTCCTGGCTCTCTAGAGATGTCAGGATACTATACAAAGGCCGGACAAATAAAAAGCCCCGGCAAAGGCCGGGGCTCAGTTCTACCAATGGCGGTGCAGGGGAGTCACTCCCCTGCCAGGGGGTGAGGGGGACAGCGTCCCCCTGCATGGCGCTGTTCAGCGTTTGCGCCCGGCCAGCACCAGCGAGAGGTAGGGCGGCGTTTCCGCCGCTTCCCCCGCTTCCCCCGCTTCGTGCAGGGCGCGGAGGGGGCGGATGCGCTCGCCTTCCAGGCCCAGGCGCGAGACGAGCAGGGCGTCGTCCCGCCCGTGTTCCTCCAGGCAGGCCCTGATCGCCGGAAAATTGCGGTACGCCTTGAGGATGACGGCGTTGCCGTTTTTGTCCAGGTGTTCGCCGAGGGCGTTTTTGTCCAGAATGCCGGGCAGGATGTGCAGGCTTTCCTCGCCTTCGCACAAAATGGATTGCGTGGCGGCGGCCGCCGCCTGGAACGACGTGACGCCGGGCACAATGTCCACGCGCACGCCGGGCATCAGCGTTCTGACGGCGCGCAACAGATAGCCGAACGTGCTGTAAATCAGCGGGTCGCCCAGCGTGAGGAACACGGCGTTTTTGCCCGCGCGCAGCTCGTTGGCCGTTAGGGCGGCGTTTTTGCTCCAGGCCTCGCGCAGCGTGGCTTTGTCGCGCGTCATGGGAAAATCGAGGCGCAGGACGTTGGCGTCGTCGCGCAGGTGGGGCCGGGCGATGGAGAGCGCGAGGGAGTGCTCGTTGCGCGGCGAGGCCGCCGCGAGGATGATGTCGGCCCGGCGCAGGCATTCCACCGCGCGCAGCGTGAGCAGATCCGGGTCGCCGGGGCCTACGCCCACGCCGTAGAGAACGCCGCTGGCTTCATGATTCATGGGGTTTGTTCCTTGGGATCGGTTGCGGTTTGGGGCCGGGCGGCGAGGGGGCTTTGCGCTTCGCCGGGCAGGGCGTCGAGATAATCGGCCAAAAGTTCCACGGCGCGCACGGCGTCCGGCGCGGGGCGGGAAAACATGGCCTCGTCCACCGTCAGCACGCGGCCCTGGCGCACGGCGTCCAGCACGCGGCAGCGCGGCCGTTCGGCCGGCGGCACGGGCCCGGGATTCATGGGGCCCTGCTGGACAAGGTAAATATCGGGATTCAGGCGGATCAGCTCTTCCTCGTTCAGCCGCGCGATGCGATCCGGCAGTTGCACGGCGTTTTGGGCCCCGGCCGCTTCGATGATCGAGGCGGGCAGGGAGCCTGTTCCGGCGGCGAGCAGCAGGGGCGAGCGGATTTCAAAAAAGATCCGGGGCCTGGGTTTGCCGGCCCGGCGCTCGGCCACCGCGGCCAGGCGCTGTTCCAGCGAGGCGCGCAATCCGGCCGCCCTTTCCCGTTCGCCGGTCAGTTCGCCAAGCCGGTCGATCATGTCCAGCATGTCCGGCAGCGACGCGCCCTCCAGCATTTCGGCCCGGATGCCGAGCGCCCGGATTTGCTCCAGCTGCTCCTGCGCCTCGCCCCGCCCCTGGAATTGCAGCACCAGATCGGGCTGGAGCGCCGCGATCAGTTCCAGGTTCGGCCGCATGTGCGTGCCGATGGCGGGCAGGTGCGCAAGCTCCGGCCGGGTGTCGGCCAGGGTGCGCGCCGCCAGCCGGTCGCCAAGGCCCATGTCCAGCAATATATCGCTGATGGCGCCGTACAGCGCCACGATCCGGCGGGGTTGCGCCTCCGCCGCGAGGGAATCCGCGCGGGATTCAGCGGGCGCCAGCAGCGCCAGAATCGCCGGAATCAGCAGGGTCGCGCAGGCAAAACTGCGGAACAGCCGCCAGCGGGTGCGCGAAGGCATGGAAGGCAATGTCATACAAACCGCTCAGGTTGTGGGTTGTCAGGTTGGCGGGGCGCTCGTCGAACACGATGCGCCCTTCCCGCAGGCCGAGCACGCGCCCGCAGAACAGCGCGGCCGCGTTGACGTCGTGCAGCACGGCCAGCACGGCGGCCCCCCCGGCGGCGCGCCGGGTCAGCAGGCGGAAGAGATCGGCCAAGTGGGCGGGATCCATGGCCCCGGCCGGTTCGTCCAGCAGCAAAATATCCGCCTCCTGGGCCAGCGCGCGGGCCAGAAACACGCGCTGCAATTCGCCGCCGGAAAGCGTGGCCACGTCGCGCCCGGCCAGGGCCAGCGCGTCCACGGCTTCCAGCGCGTCGCGCGCGATGGCCCGGTCGCGCGCCGTGACCAGCCCGTGCCAGGGCAAATGCGCGTAGCGCCCCAAAAGAACGAGATCCGCCGCGTTGACGCCGCCGGAGGGCAGGGCGGGGCGCTGGGGCAGCACCGCGATGCGCCGGGCGCGGGCTTTGGGCGGCAGGCCGTTCAGGGGCGCGCCGTCCAGCAGCACGCTGCCGGAAAACGGGCGGATTTCGCCGCACAGGCAGCGCAGCAGCGTGCTTTTGCCGCTGCCGTTGGGGCCGATCAGCGCGCAGATTTCGCCGGGCCGCACGTCCAGCCCCACGCCGCGCAGCACGGCGCGGCCCCGGTAGCCCGCGCTGAGATCGCGGCAGGACAGGGGGGCGCTCATGCGTTTTTCCCCGTGCGCAGCGCGAGAGCGAGGAAGGGCCCCCCGATCAGCGAGGTGATGACGCCCACCGGCAGTTCCAGCCCGCCGGGCAGCAGGCAGCGGGCGATCACGTCGGCCCAGAGCAGGAAAAGGCCGCCGCCAAGCCAGGCCGCCAGAAACAGCGGCCCGTGCCAGGGGCCGACGGCGCGCCGCACGATATGCGGGGCCACGAGGCCGACAAAGCCGATAATGCCCGCCACCGCCACGCAGCCCGCCGTGATGCAGCCCGCGCCCAGCAGCGCGGCAAGGCGCACGCGCCGCACGTTGACGCCCAGGCGGCCGGCGTCGGCGTCGCCGGTGGCCAGCGCGTCGAGGGCGCGCCAGCAGGGCAGCAGCAGAAGCAGGCCCGGCAGCATGGGCGCGAGGGCCACGGGCGCGTCTTCCCAGCCCCGGCCCTGAAAACTGCCCATGATCCAGAACACAATGCCCGAGACGGATTCCTCATCCAGCGCCTTGACCAGCGAGACGCCCGCGCCGAACAGCGTGGACACCGCCACCCCGGCCAGGATCAGGCGTTCTTTGCCGCCGCCGCTGCCAAGCAGCAGCGTGAGCCCCAGGGCCAGCAGCGCGCCGCACATCGCGCCCTGGGCCACGCCCCAGCGGCCGGTGACGGCGGCCAGCCCGGGCAGGGCCGCGCCGGAGGCCAGGGCCAGGGCCGCGCCCAGCGCCGCGCCGGAAGAGACGCCCAGCAAAAACGGCTCGGCCAGGGCATTGTGCAGCACGCCTTGCAGGGCCACGCCCGCGAGCG
This sequence comes from Mailhella sp., assembly GCA_031552135.1. Lineage (GTDB taxonomy): Bacteria > Desulfobacterota > Desulfovibrionia > Desulfovibrionales > Desulfovibrionaceae > Mailhella. The sequence goes on along the minus strand of JAVBMS010000071.1, from coordinate 14,758 downwards.
CCAGCCCGCCGCCCACGATCAGGGCCAGGGCCGCGCGGGCCAGGCGGATCTCGCCCACCACGAGCAGATGGGCCTCCGGCGCGTTGCCGAGGCCGATCAGGGCCAGCAGCGCGCGCCAGGTTTCCGCCGGGTGCAGGCCCGCCGGGCCGAAAAAGCAGGCCAGCGGGACGGAGACTGCCCAGGCCAGGAGCAGCAGCGGCCAGGCAAGGCGCGGGAGGGTTCGGCTCATACTATCCTTACAAAAAGCGCGGCGAAACATAAAAGCCCGCCTTCGGGAAAAGGCGGGCACGTATTTGTCCGGCTGGGGCGCGACACCATCAAGCCGGCAAAATCCCGTTGCCGTGGGGGCTTGGTCACGCAGGCAGGTCTTCCGGCTTCGCCCGTCCGTTTTCGCCTTCCCGGCAAAGCCAGTGGCTGATGAAAACGGCCGATTCCGTCATGCGGAATCGCACAGGGGCTCACGGCGGCGGGTCCGCTCCCGTTTCGCACGGGATTCCCTTTCGGCCGCGCTCACGCGGGCCGAGCCATAAAGGCGCCTTGCCCTGTCCATAGCCAGCCCCCGCCCCGCTGTCAAGGTTGCCTTGGCCGGAGCGCCATGCTAGGACAATTATTAATTCAATATTTACGGGAGAGTTTATGAAGTCTAAAAGCCTGATTGCCGGGATTGCCGGTTTTCTTGTCGCCGCTGGCGCGTATTTTGTTGTGGGACAGATGGAGGCGGGCACGGAACAGGCCGTGCGCGACACGCTGGCCCAAACGCCGCTGAAGGCGGAAGGCGTGGACTACGCGCTGTTCAGCAAAAAGCTGACCCTGACCGGGGTTTCTTTTGATGCGACGTTTGAGTCGATCAAAATCGCGGAACACATTGATTCCATGGTGCTGACGGACTTCAACCCCGACTGCCTGAAGCCCGTTGCCGCCGGAACCCGGCCCGCGCTGGTGGCGAGCGACGTTTTGGCCACCGGCATCACGGGGACAACCTCGGTGACGGTTGATGGGCCGGACGGCAAGCCCCTGATAACGGCGACGGAGATTTCCGCCGCGTCGCTGACCATGAAAAACTGGTACGAAAACCTCGGCAGCCTGATCGCGGAATATCGGAAGAATGGCCTCAGCGAAGCGTTTTGGGCTGAAATGTATTATTACAGTGTGGAGAGCATGGTCTATACGGACTACAAGACCGTGAGCAACGAGCCCAATGTGGGCCTGCTGACGGTTTCCACGGCGTCGCTGGGCCTGCTGGCCCCGGCCGGATCGCTGACCGATCCGATGGCGGGCCGCACGCTGTCCCTGTATATGGACAAGATGGAAGTGGGCGTGAACGGCGCGCGCAAAGCCGCCCTGGATCGCGTGGAAATGGACAACCTGCTGTTCCCCTCGCCCAAGGGTATGGTGGAATGCGTCGCGCTCTATCCGGCGCTGATCGCCGCGCCGCAACTGTCGGACGAAGCGCAGGCGCGGGTCGGCGAAGATCTTCTGGCCATCCTGAAGCGTGAATACAGCGAAAAGGCCCCCTACAGCCGCATGGCTTTCAAGGGTAGCAGCTTTGTTGTACCGGAAGAGAGCGGCGGCGAAATCCGCATCGAAAACCTGGAGCACACCCTGGCGCTGGGCGATCCGTTCCGGCTCGGGCTGCATATCCAGGGCGTGCGCATTCCGGAGGCTCTGCTGCCCGAACCTTACGCCGCCACGGTGAAGGCCTTTGCGCCCGGCGGCCTGCTGCTCGACGGCCTCTACGACGTCGCGCTGCGGCCCGCCGCTTCCGGCGCTTCCAGCGCGGAGTGGACAAACGGCGTGCAGACGCTGGGCAGCCTGGCGAGCAAGGTGGAATTTTTGCTCGACGTGGACAAGCTGAGCGATATGCTGGACGACGGCTTCAGCAAGGATCGCTTCTGCCTGCTTTCCTCGTTCGACAGCACCTACCGCGACAGCGGCCTGGCCGCCCTCGCCCTGGCGCTTGCCGCCCTGGCGGAAAACACCACGCCCGAAGACTTGCTGGGGCAAATCCGCACGGAAATGCTGCCCCTGCTGGGCGGCATGGATAACGGCATCGGCCTGGCGGCGGCTGTGGAAACGCTGCTGGACAAGCCCGGCGCGCTGACGGTGCAGTTGCGGCCCGAAAACCCCGTGGCGCTGGAAGACGCTTCCATGATGCTGCTGATGGATCCGCTGAGCCTGCATCCGGTGGTCAAGGCCGAGCCCGGCCCCAAGCCGCTGCTGGACTATATGCCCGCAGCGCTCAAAAAATAGTGTGCTCCCGGCCTCCGGCGCGTTGCGCCGGAGGCCTTTTTGTCACCCCGCAATCTTGCAAACGTGTTTATTGGAAAAGGAGGAAGGTTTTAGGGGGATTTTCCCGCGTCCATTCAGTTTGCCGGATAAAAACGCGCAAAGGAAGGTATGCCAAATGAATACGCCTCAAAAAGTAGCGCTTCTCGGTTTTGACTGCGCCATTATTCCCCTGGTTCGCAAGCATATAGCGGAGGGCATTTGCCCCAACTTCAAACAAGTGATCGAAAACGGCGTTGTGGCGGAAAATTGCCTCGCCCCCCTGCCCACCATCACGCCCCCCAACTGGACGGTCATGTCCACCGGCGCCTGGCAGGGCACCAACGGCATCACGGACTTCAACCGCCAGATTCCCGGCCTCGACCCCACCTACAAGAATTCGCACTCCATGTTCAACTACACCCACGTGGCGTCGGAATCTTTTTGGGAAGCCGCGGAACGCGCCGGCAAACGCAATATCATTTTCAACTATCCCTCGTCCTTCAATGCGCACAAGCGCCTGAAAAACAGCGTGGTGGTGGGCGGTTCGGGCCTCACGCCCGGCGTGTTCATGGACACGCACCTGGCCTCGGAAATCAAGGGCATCCCCTACGCGCACGACAGGCTCAACTACTTCACGTTCTGCGACGACGTGCTGGTCAGCACCGACATTTACCCCGGCACGTCCGTCCGGGTGAAGTTCGCCCCGGCCTCCGGCTGGAGCAACGTGCCCGACATGGGCGACGATCCGCTGGACGCCACCTTTGAAATGCCCTTTGCCAACTCCATTTACGATACCAAACCGGCGACCTGGCATATTCTGGTGCGCGACCTGGGCGGCAAGGGCTACGATACGCTGACCCTCTCGCCCGGCAAAGATTTCAACAACGCCTTTTTCAGCGTCAAAAGCGGCCAGTGGAGCCCCGCGTTCGATTCCACGGGCCTGCTGGCGGACGGCGGCTCCAAGACGCTGCGCCAGAAAGCCCTGCTTGTCAGCATGGACGACGAGGCGGAAAATCTGAAGCTTTACATCACGTCGGGCCTGAACAAAGACGGCGAATACTGGTGCTATCCGCCGTCCGAAGCCGCCAGGCTCAACACGGGCGACAACGTGGCCACCAACAACGTGGGCATGTGGAACCTTTCGCTCGGCTGGTTTGATCTTGACGACTGGATGCGCATCATCGAAGTCCACTACGACTGGCTGGGCGATGCGGCCGAAGCCCTGCTCGGCGACGGCAAATGGGACACGTTCTTTACCCACGCCCATCCCACCGACTACATCTACCACGCCCTGATGACCGAGCTCGACCCCGCCACCTGCACCAGCCCCGCGGCCCACGCCAAAGCCTGGGAATGCCACGCCAAGCTCTACCAGTACGCCGACCGCTACCTGGGCCGCCTCCTGAAGCTGATGGACGACAACACGCTGATCACGCTCATTTCCGACCACGGCGCCACGCCCGACGGCCCGGCCGTCAACATGAACGACGTGCTGGAAAAAGCGGGTCTGGCCGTGTTCAACGCGGGCGAAGCGCCCAAGTATCTGGAAAGCCTGCCGGAAAACCTGCGTGAGACCTCGGCGTTCAACTACACCAAGGTTATCGACGTCAAAAAGTCGCGCACCATTCCGTCGCGCACCTGCTTTGTCTACGTCAACCTCAAGGGCCGCGATCCCAACGGCATCGTGGAGCCGGAAGATTACGAAAAAACGCAGCGCGAAATTGTGGACGCCCTGATGACCTATGTGCATCCCAAAACCGGCAAGCGGCCCTTCGCCCTGGCCCTGCCCAAGAAGGAAGCCATGATCCTGGGGCACTGGGGCGACGCCACGGGCGACGTGGTGTACGCCCTGTGGCCGGAATACAGCTTCCAGCACGGCGCCATACTGCCCACGTCCGAATACGGCATCGGCACGCTCAAGCCGCTGTGCGTCTTCTACGGGCCCAAGTGCGGCGTCAGAAAGGGCGTGAGCATGGATCGCGTCTGCTGGCTCACCGACCTGGTGCCCACCTACTGCTACATGACCGGCTGGCCCATCCCCAAAACCGCCGAGGGCGCGGTCATCTACCAGATCATGGAAGACCCCGACTTCCGCCCCGCCTGCAAGTAAGCGCGGGTTCTGAAGGCCTTAAACGCGCGGGCCGCTCTTCCGTTGGGAGGAGCGGCCCGCTTTTGTCGGGAGGAAGGCGGAAGGTTAATACGCGTGGTCGGAGCCCAGTTCTTCGGGCGTCACGCGGTACGAGAACGTGTAATACACCCAGGCCTGGTAGGCGATGACAATGGGCACGCAGGCCAGGGTCACGCCCAGCATGATCGTGAGGGTCAGCGGGCTGGAGGCGCCGTTGAGCACCGTGATGCTGTACGCCGGGTCGAGGCTGGAAATGATGATGTTGGGGAACATGCCAAGCACGCCGAAGAACGTCGCGCCCAGGATAAAGAGGGCGCTGAGCAGCCAGGCCGGCAGCATGGCCCTGTTGGCAAGGCACAGCCGCGAGCCGACAAGGCCGATGACCGCAAGCGTCAGGGGCGCGTAGATGATCGTGGGGCCGGTGACGAAGGTGTTGGTGTTTGTGCCCGTCAGAACCAGGAAGACGAGCAGGAGAACCAGCAGCACGGGCCACAGCGCAAGGGCGGCGTGGCGGGCGCGTTCGCGCAGGGCGTCGGTGGACTTGAGCTCCAGCCACAGCGCGCCATGGTAGGCAAACATCACCACAAAGAGCAGGCCCCCGGCCAGACCGTAAGGATTGAGCAGGGTGAGGATTGTGCCGTGGTACACCTGGCTGCCGTCGATCGGCAGGCCCTTGAACAGGTTGGCGAAGGCCACGCCCAGAAGCAGCGCGGGCAAAAAGTTGCCGAGTGTGAGGCACACGTCCCACACCATGCGCCAGGAGGCGGACTGGGACTTGTTGCGGAATTCAAAGGCCACGGCGCGGAAAATGAGCGCGAACAGCAAAATGAGCAGCGGCGCGTACAGCGCGCTGAACAGCGTGGCGTAGGCCAGCGGGAAGGCCGCGAATGTCACGCCGCCCGCCGTGATCAGCCACACTTCGTTGCCGTCCCAGTAGGGGCCGGACGCATTGTAGATGACGCGTTTTTCCGTATCGTTTTTGGCCAGAAAGGGCATCAGCATGCCCATGCCGAAGTCAAAGCCGTCAAGGATGAAGTACACGGCCCACAGCAGTGTCCAGAGAAAAAACCAGGTTGCGACAAGCATGGTCAAGCTCCCGCGTTTTCAGGAAGGGGTGGCGTCTGGGGGCCTTTGCGGGCGTACTTGATCAGCAGGTAGATGTCCAGAATGCCCAGGGCCGTATAGACAACAAGGAAGGCCAGCAGCGAGATGGCCACGGAGGAGGGCGGCACCGGCGAAACCGCGTCCGCCGTGCGCATGAGGCCGTGGACTATCCAGGGCTGGCGGCCCACCTCGGCCAGCATCCAGCCCGCCATGATGGCGATGTACGGCAGGGGGATGAGCCAGGTCAGCAGTTTGGAGAGCAGGGGCGAGGAGGCGAGATCGTTCCGCTTGATCCAGGCCCAGGCCGAGAGCAGCAAAAAGAGCCCGCCCAGCGCCACCATAAGCCGGAACGAAAGGAAACTGAGCAGAACCGGCGGGATGTCGTTGCCGAATTCGTTAAGGCCCTTCACTTCGGCGTTGAAGTCGCCGTAGGCCATAAAGCTCAGTATGCCGGGCACGCCCAGCGCCTGCACGCTGTTTTCGCGCTTTTGCTCGTCGGGCCAGGTCAAAAGGTACATGGGCGCGGGGGCCGAGGTTTCCCAGTGCGATTCCATGGCCGCCAGCTTGGCCGGCTGGTGTTCGGCCACAATCATGCCCTGCTGGTGGCCCGCCACCAGGACGAGGATGGCCATGACCAGCGTGAAGGGCGCGGCGATGCGCACGGACTTTTTAAAGAGATCGGCGTGGCTGCCGCGGATCAGGTGCCAGCTTGAAATGCCCAGCACAAAGAAGCCCGCGAGCATCCAGGCCGAGGTGATGGTGTGGAAATACTGGCCCCAGGCGTAGGGGTTGGCGAGCACGGCCCCGAAATCGGCAAGCTCGGCCCGGCCGTTGCGCAGCACATAGCCCACGGGGTTCTGCATGAAGCCGTTGGCCAGGATGATCCACACGGCCGAAAGGTTGGTGGCGAAGGCCACGGCCCATATGGCGAAACAGTGGACTTTTTTGCTTACCTTGTTCCAGCCGAAGGCCCACACCGCAATGAAGGTGGATTCGAGAAAAAAGGCCGCCGTGGCTTCAATGGCCAGCAGCGAGCCGAAAATATCGCCCACAAAGGCCGAATAGCGGGCCCAGTTGGTGCCGAACTGGAATTCGAGCGTGATGCCCGTGACCACCCCGAGCGTGAAGTTGATGAGGAAGAGTTTGCCCCAGAAGCGGGCCATGCGTTTGTAGGTTTCCTCGCCGGTACGGACGTACTGGGTTTCCATCACCGCAAGCAGCACAGCCAGGCCCAGCGTCAGGGGCACGAAAATGAAGTGGAAGAAGACGGCCACGGCGAATTGCAGCCGTGAAAGCAGGACAACGTCCATAACGAACCCTCGGGTAGAATGAGGAGAAAAACGCTTTTGTCAGCGTTTGCGGGGCCATTCCCCGCTCCCTCCGGTCAGGGCCTCGGAGGCCTCGCGCGCTCCGTTCCAATGGCCTCGGGGAGAGAGGCCGGGGAGCGCCGGAAGGGCTTTTTCGTCAGGAAAACGCGGCGATTTTCGCCTTGAGCGCGCGGGCCACGTCGCGGCCCAGCGCCCGGCATTTCGCCTCGTCATCGGCCGAAGGGCCGTAGGCGGCGCGCACGGGCTCGCCCGCAAGCTCCACCTTCATGGCGGCCAGTTCGTCAGCCAGGATGCGCGGGGCTTCGCCCGACCATCCGTAGGAGCCAAAGGCCGCCCCTACCAGGTTTTGAGGTTTCAGGCCCCCGACGTGCGCCACAAGGCCCGCCATGCCCACCATGGGCATGTTGTTGCGCGTGGCCGAGCCCAGCACCAGGGCGTTGCCGTCCATCAGCGCGTTCATGACCGCGCTGCAATGGTGCTGGCGCAGGTCGATGAGCACGGAGGGCGTTGCTTCGTCGTCCAGGCCGCGCGCGACGGCGTGGGCCATTTTTTCGGTGGCGCCCCAGATGGTTTCGTAGGCGATGACGGCCTGGAGTTTGGGTTTTTGCTCGGCAAAGGCGCGGTAGCTTTGCAGGACGAAGTCGATATCGTCCGGGGTGCGGAAAATCAGCCCGTGATCCGGGGCCAGCATGTCAAAGGCAAGGCCCAGCGAAGCGATGCGGTCCAGCGCCTTCAGCACCATGGGGGAGTAGGGCAGCACAATGTTGGCGTAATAGTCCTTCAGCGCGCGCGACATGACGGGGCGCGCGCATTCGTCGGCAAAACGGCTCCACGAGGCGATGTTCTGGCCAAAAATATCGTTGCAGATCAGGATGCGATCTTCTTCAAGGTACGAAACCATGCTGTCCGGCCAGTGCAACATGCGCGTTTCCAGAAACGTGATGTTGCGGCGGCCGATGTTCAGGCGTTCGCCGTCCTTGACGACCTGAACGGGCCAGCCCTCGGTGTTGAACTGCCCGCGCATGGATTTTTCGCCCATGACGGAGCAGAAGATCTTTTCGGGCTTGCACAGTTCCACCATGCGCGGCAGCACGCCCGCATGGTCTTGCTCCAAATGGTTGCACACAAGGTAGTCGATGGAGGCCGGGTCGGCGATTTCAGCGATATTGTTGACAAAATCTTCGTAAAAGCCGGCGCTTACCGTGTCAAACAACACGGTTTTTTCGTCTTTTACCAGGTAGGCGTTGTAGGTGCTGCCCTGGGGCGATCGCGTGTAGTGGTGGAAATCGTGCAGGTTGTGATCCACGACGCCAACCCAGTAAATATCGGGCTTCAGTAGGACAGGATTCATATCGGGCTCCTCGCCGGCTCGGACAGGGAAAAAAGCCCGGAAGCCCGAAGGCTTCCGGGCTTGCGGTCAAACAGGGTTAAACTGGGATTTGGGCGCGCCGCATACGGGACAAACCCAGTCGTCGGGCAGCTTGTCGAAGGGGGTGCCGGGGGCCACGCCGCCCATCGAATCGCCTTCGGCCGGATCATACACATAGCCGCAAACGCCGCATTCGTACTTTTGGTTCATGAATGTCTCCTCGTCAGAAAGAAAGGTTGGGGGTCAGGCTTCCGCTTTCCAGTGTCCGTGCAAATTGCAGTATTCGCGCGCAACAACGTCCTTGGCCGCAACGCAGAATTCCGCGACGGGGCTTTCGCCCGGATGCAGAAATTTGGTGTAGCTGCGGCCGTCGGCCAAAAGCTCGATCCATTCGATATAATGGGCGTCTTCCATGGGATGCGCCACAGCGCCAACCGACACCTTGAAGCCGTCGGCCGTCCGCTCGATCACCGGAACGTGCTTTTCCTTCGCGCCGTCGCTCGTGCCTTCCTGCATCAGTTTCATATTCTCGCCGCAGCACACAAGGGGCGCGCCGCCGCCGTGGACAACCTCCACGATGTTGCCGCAATGCATACACTTGTAAACTTCGAGTTGTTTGGTCATGGCAGCCTCCGTAGTAATGTTTGTGCGATGCCCGCGTCCGCCGTTCCTGCATCCGCAATTTGACGGCGCGAAGCCGCTTTTCCATCCTCTGTGATTGACCTGTTGGAAACAATGATTTCCTTATCAGGAATAATTCCTTTTAGTAAATTCACAGGAAAAGGTCAAGCGCTCTTTTCGCCCACGCCAAGCATTTTTACGATGGATCGTATGCGGTGGCGGTATGTGTGGGCGCGGCGCAGTTCGTCCTGCCAGGCCGCGCGGATTTCTTTCTTGTACGCGGGCCGGGCGTCCAGTTCGTCCGCGCGTGCGCAAAGTTCGTCCGGGCTGTCCACGGCAATGGCGTCGGCCAGCCCGGCCGGAAAGATGTCGAGCCCGCGATCGCGCGGGGTCAGCAAAAAGCCGCCCGCCCGCCAGACGTCAAAATGGCGCTGGGTCAGGCCGCCGGGCAAAAGCAGGCTGGTGGCGTTCAGCGTGTAGGGCGCGGCGCGGTAGAGGCCGGGCAGCTCGCCATAATAGTCCACCGGGGGGATCAGCCGCGCGCCGGGGCCGGGCAGGGCGCGCCAGCCGTTGTCGCCGGCGATCAGCAGCCCGGCTTTGGCCGCGCCTTGCAGCCAGAGCGTTCGCCAGCGCAGGGAGGCGGCTTCGGCCCCCGCGCCCGCCACGCGCGCGTCCGCTCCGGGCCAGAGTTTGGCCAGGCCGAGGCGCTCCACCCACCAGTGGAAGTGCGCCGCGCCGGGCGGCAGATTTGCGGCTTCGGCCGTCAGGGCGTCGGGCGGCCGCGCGGCGGCGAAAAAGCGCTCGCGATCCGGAAAGGCCGAGCGCCCGGCAAAGAAAAAGCGCACGCCGGGCGGGAAGCCGGGCGGCGTTTGCGGCGGGGCGAACAGCGCCGAGGCCGCCAGCGGCAGATGGTGCGCGTTGCGCGCGCCGTGGGCGGCCAGGCCGGGCAGGAAGCTGGCGTCGGTGACAAAGAGCGCGGCCCGCTTCCACCAGGGCTGGCGCAGGGCCGAGAGGATATGCCAGGGGTTGTCCGCAAACCAGACGGCCACGGGCACGCCCGCCGCTTCCAGCAGATGGAAGGTTTCGCCTTCGGGATCCAGGCCGCGCAAGTTGACGGAGAGAAAGAACGCGGGGGCCTCGCGCTCCAGCATGCGCGGCAGATCGCCCGCCCGGGGGAAGGGCAGCGGCTCAAAACCCTCGGCGCGCAGGGCGGCCACAATTTCCTGATGCAGCAGATCGCGCTCCGAGCCCGGCACGATCACCGCGCGCGAGGCCGGACGCCGCTCCGCGCCGGCCGGGGCGGAGAGCCCGGCCATAAGCGGCCCCCAGAATTCGGGAAAAAGCCTCGCGGCCTGGCGGTAGCTCCACACGGCGGGCCTGCGCTCGCGCACAAAGGCGGCAATTTCATCCGGGGCGATCCGCTGCCAGTGTACGGGGATTGCCGGCGGCGCGGGCAGGGCGCGCTCAAAGTCCGGGCATTCCGCATAGGCCACGGGATCCGCCGCTTCGATTAGCGGGGCGAGATCGCCGGGCGACGGCCCCAGGCCCAGAATCAGGACGGAAGAGCCGGAGGCGGCGGGGCCGGCCAGGCGTTCGTAGGCGTCCGGCCCGGAGGCCAGCGTGCGCGTCCGGCCCAGGCTGTCGGCGATGCGGATGCGGCGCGGGGTGCCCATATTGCCTCTTGGCTCCGGCGAGGGAATAGGATATGTCTTTCGATCCGTTATGAAGACGTACCGCGATCATTATTTTCTTAAGGCCAAGCAGGAGAATTATCCCGCGCGGTCAGTGTACAAGCTGAAAGAGATGGACGCAAGATTCCGTCTTTTCCGGCCCGGCATGGCGGTGCTTGATCTGGGGGCCGCGCCGGGCTCGTGGAGTTTGTACGCGGCGGAAAAGGTGGGGCCGGCGGGCCGGGTGCTGGCTTGCGACCTGCAGGACACGGCAACGCATTTTCCGCCGAACGTGCTGTTCGCGCGCGAGAACGTGTTTGAGCGTTCCGCCGCCTTTGAGGCGGAGCTGGACGCGCGCGGCCCGTTTGACGTGGTGATGAGCGACATGGCGCCTTTCACCACAGGCACGAAGTTTACGGATCAGGCGCGTTCGCTTGAATTGTGCCTGGAAGCGGTGGATGTGGCGGATCGCTGGCTGAAGCCGGGCGGTTCGTTCATCGCCAAAATTTTTATGGGGCCGGATTTTCAGGAGCTGGCAAGCGCGCTGAAGGCGCGTTTCGCCTCGGTCAAAACGTTCAAGCCCAAAAGCTCGCGCGCCGAAAGCAAGGAAATTTTCCAGATCGGCCAGGGTTTCAAGGGACGCCCGGACAGCCCGGACAAGGCGTCGGGACAAGCGGAGGCATAAATCATGTCAGGACACAGCAAATGGGCCAATATCAAGCTTCGCAAGGGCGCGCAGGACGCCAAGCGGGGCAAGGCGTTCACCAAAGCCGCCAAGGAAATCATCATCGCCGCGAAAAACGGCGGCGACCCTGCCGGCAACGCCCGTTTGCGAGCCGCCATAGCGGCGGCCAAGGCTGTGAACCTGCCCAAGGACAGGATTGAAAGCGCCATCCGCAAAGGCACGGGCCAGGACGCCGGCGGCGACTTGCAGGAAATCACCTACGAGGGCTACGGCCAGGGCGGCGTCGCCGTGATCGTGGAAACCGCCACCGACAACAAGAATCGCACCGTGGCCGAAATCCGGCACATCTTCTCCAAGCACGGCGGCTCCATGGGCGAATCCGGCTCCGTGGCCTGGATGTTCGACCGCCAGGGCGTCATCACCCTGCCCAAGGCCACCTACGCCGACGAGGACGCCGTCATGGGCTACGCGCTGGACGCCGGCGCCGACGACGTGCAGGACGCCGACGAGTTCTGGGAAATCCACACCACCATGGGCGACTTCAACGCCGTGCGCGAAGCGCTGGAAAACGCGAGTGTGGTCATGGACTCCGCCGCGCTGGCCATGATCCCCAAAACCACCATCGCCGTGGACGCCGAAACCGGACGCAAGCTGCTGCGCCTCAACGACGCGCTGGAAGACAACGACGACGTGCAAAACGTCTACTTCAACTTTGAACTGCCCGACGATTTTGAGGAAGAATAAACCGCCGCGGCGGGGCGCAATGCGCTCCGCCTTTCTTTTTGCCCGCCCGCAGGAGGCGCTGTGAGCCTTGTGATCGGCATCGACCCCGGTTCCACCGTGACCGGCTGGGGCGTGGTCAGCGACGCCTCGGGCGTGCTGGCGCTGGTGGCCTGCGGCGCAATCCGCCCCAAGGGCGAAAGCTTTGCCGAGCGCCTGGCCTCCATCTATTACAGCCTGTGCGGCGTGCTGGACAAGTGGAAGCCCGCCGAGGCCGCCGTGGAGCAGATATTCTCGGCCAAAAACGCCGCCAGCGCCCTCAAACTGGGCCAGGCGCGCGGCGTGGCCGTGGCCGCGTGCGCGGCCTATCGCCTGCCGGTTTTCGACTACGAGCCCACCCTGGTCAAAAAATCGCTGGTGGGCGCGGGCCGGGCCGAAAAAGCCCAGGTGGCCTTTATGGTCGGCCGCCTGCTCAACCAAAAAACCGAAGGCTGGCCGGCCGACACCACCGACGCCCTTGGCGTGGCCTTGTGTCACCTCAATATGCGCAGGTTTCAGAACCTGTTAAATGTAAAATGATGGAAAAGCGGGGGGCCTGAGGCCCCTTGACCCGCATTATCGCAACAAATCCGCGCAAGGCGCGGATTTGTTGCGTAAAGGGGGTGCAGGGGACATGTCCCCTGCCGGAGGGGTTTGGGGAGGCGGAGCCTCCCCAATTCTTTATAACGGCAGTCCGCGCGCTTCCCGTCCTTCTTTGAGTTTTTCCAGCACATGGCGCGTCACGCGCAGTCCGCCCTTGCCCCGTCCGAGCGCGACGTCGGGTTTGGCTCCGCCGTGGTAGTCGGAGCCGCCGCTGAGCATCAGCTGGTGCCGCGCGGCCATGTCGGCGCACCAGCGTTCGTCGGTGGGGCTGTGTTCGCTGTGGTAGGCTTCCAGCGCGGTGAGGCCGTGGGGCATCAGGCGCAGGAGCAGGTTTTCCAGCGTTTGCGAATCGCAGCGGCACAGGCCGGGGTGCGCGAGGCAGACCGTGGCTCCCGTGCCGGCCAGCAGGGCTACCGCTTCTTCTGGCGCGAGGCTTTGGCGGGGCACGTAGGCGGCGCCGCCGTCGCGCAGAAAGCGGATATAGGCGTCCTTGAGGTTGTCGGCCGCGCCGATGCGCACCAGATAGGCGGCAAAGTGCGGGCGTCCGGGCATGGCGCGCCCGGCCAGGGCGCGGACGGCGTCGTAGTCGGCCGGGATGCCGAGAGAGCGCAGCCTGTCCACCATGCGGCGGTTGCGCTCGTCCCGCAGTTCGCGGATGCGCGCCAGTTCGGCGAGCAGCGGCGCGAGGCGCGCGGCTTGCCGGGGCAGCCACAGGCCCAGGATATGGACTTCGCCAAAAACGTCGTTGGTGCTGATTTCGCAGCCCCGGATCAATTCCAGGCCCGTGTTTTCGGCTGCGGCTTCCGCTTCGGGCAGGCCTTCCAGCGTGTCGTGATCCGTGACGGCCAGCGCCGCCAGGCCGAGGCGCGCGGCCTCGCGCACCACCTCCGCGGGGGCGTCCGTGCCGTCGGAAGCGTTGGTATGCACATGTAAGTCGATAAAAAAATTATTCATTCCAAAATGCTAGGGGCGGCGGTGAAAAATGTCAATCATGGCATTGACCTTATGCGTCAAACCTATATTCCTGCGAGTGGACGCTCCAAACTTGGGAGAGACTATGGCCGACTTCAGCCCCTTTCATAATTTCCCCCTGCTGGTGGATCAAATACTTATGCAGGAAAGCGGCATGGACGTTCTGGAGGTTATGCCGTTTCCGCCCGTCAATATCTGCCGGGATCGGCGCGCCGTCTACCTTCAGGTTTTGTTGCCGGGCGCGGACAAGGAATCGGTGATCGTCGCGCCGCGCGGGACAACGCTTGTTCTGGAAGGGCACGTTTCCGCCCCGTCCGGCGTTTTTATCCGGCAGGAACGGCACAGCGGCGGCTTTCGCCGCCACATTCCCCTGCCCTGCCCTGTGGAGGGCGAGGCGCAGCTGGAATGGGGCTCGGGCGTTTTGAATATCGCGCTGGACATCACCCCCGGCGCGTGTATTTCGCTGGCCGTAGCCGATGACCGGGACGCGCGGCCGGGCGAGGAGCGCCTGCCGAGGCGGCAGCGCGTGCGCCCCGCGATCGATATTCTGGAGACAGGCCAGGGCGGCTTTGAGGTGCTGTTCAACGTGCCGGGCGTGCGCGGCGAGGACGCCGGCGTGGACGTGTCGGGCAACGAGATCGGCATCCGGGCGCTTTCCTCCTGCTGGGAGGAGGCGCGCAGGCGGTGGCGCGCCTGCAATGTGGAAGGCCTGGAGTTTGTTGATTGCGAATACAGCGCCCGCGTGGCGCTGCCCGAACCGTGCGAGGGGCGCGCCGTGACGGCGTCCATCCGCGACGGCGTGCTGGTTTTGCGCGTGCCCTGCGACGGCGCGACGCGGCGCATTCCCGTGCGGGCGAAGTAATACCTTGGGGGACTCTGTCCCCCAAGCCCCCTGGCAGGGGAGTGACTCCCCTGCACCCCCAGTACGGCAAACGTTTTGCGCAGCAAAACTTTTGCCGAATTGAGGGGTCTGGGGGGATCATCCCCCCAGGCGGGGTTTGGGGCGGCAGCCCCAATGGATAAAATGAGCCCTAGGGCCGGAAGCCGTGGCGAAAGTCCGCGCTGTACAGGCGCGACTCGCCGCCCCCGCCGCCGGGCATGACCAGAAACACGGTCTGCCGCGTGAAGGCTTTGGCCCGCTCCAGCTCGCCCAGAGGGAGCCGGAGTATTTCCTGATCCGGCCAGCCGACGCGGTGCGCGCAGATGACGGGCGTTTCCGGCGGCAGCGCGGCCAGCAGTTCTTCTTTTAAT
>JAVBMS010000015.1:0-35286 GCA_031552135.1 Mailhella sp. | reverse complement strand
ACCCGACGGGCGGCCCGAAGGGCCGTTTCCGTTAGGCAAGCGAAGCGAGCCTTACGGAAATCGAGAGCAGAGCGAGGCGCGCGTGGAGAGGACATCCTTCCTTCGGCCCCGAGAGCGCGTGTTCTGTAAGAACCGCGCGTCGTCTGGAAGGTTAAGACTTACTAGCTACGAGGACTCCCCTCAGCGGGCACATCCGGGCAAACGCCTTCCTTATTTACCGCGAGCGAAGCTCGCCAGTCGCCGCAGGCGACCTCTTCTCTCCCTCTTCCCTCCCCTCCCCCGCCAGAATCGTCAGCGCGTTCACGGCCGCGGCGGCAAGGTTCGAGCCGCCCTTCCGGCCATGCAGGATAAGCGCGGGCAAGCCGCTTTGGGCCAGCGCCTCCTTGGCTTCCGCCGCGTTCACAAAGCCCACGGGCATCCCGATAACAAGGGCCGGAGGCGTCAGCCCCTGGCGCACCAGTTCCAGCAGCGTGAACAGCGCGGTAGGCGCGTTGCCCACGGCCAGCAGCGAGCCGGGCAGCAGCGGCGCGGCGGCCAGCATGGCGGCGCGGGCGCGCGTGATGGCGCTGTGCGGATCGTGCGGGGCCGCACCGGGCAGATCAAGCAGGCAGACGACGGAAGAGCCGAATGGCGCAAGCCGGCGGACAGGGATGCCCGCCGCGGCCATGCGCGTGTCGGTGAACACCGGGGCCCCGGCCCGCAGGGCGGCCACGCCGCTCCGGATCGCCCCGTCCGGCAACGAAAGGGAGGCGGCCAGCGTTGTGTCGCCGCTGGTGTGGATCAGGCGGCGGGCGACGCTCCAGGCCGCCCCGGCAAAGGGCCTGGGTTCCGGCACTTCGGCGTCGATGATGGCGAAAGAGCGGGCTTCAATAGCGGCGGGAGCCAGCAGGGCGGGATCGGCACAATCAGCGGAAAGGTTCATTCGGCGCTCGCGCAGGCGTCCACAAAGCGGGACGCGGCTTGGGGATGGGAAAGAAAACTGGCGTGGACAAAGGAGCCAAACACGTTGCCAAGGGCCGCGCCTTCAGCCTGGGGCGGCTCGCTGGGCGTGGCCGCGTCCCAGAGCGGAGGCAGATCGGCGGGCCGGCGGACAACGCGGCCGTAGTGGAATTCGTGCCCGCGCAGGGCCAGCCCCTGCCACGGCCCGGCCCGGCCGTTCAGCTCGCGGTAGCCAAGCGCCGCGCGGGAGGGCTCCATGCGGGCCGCCAGGGGCAGACTCCCGCAGAACGGAAATATGCGGCCGTCCCGCTCCAGTTCTTCCATCAGATAAAGATAGCCGCCGCATTCGGCGTACACGGGGCGGCGGAAAGCGCGGACGGCCTCGCGCATGGAGCGGTTGGCGCTGAGGCATTCGGCGTGCAGCTCGGGGTAGCCGCCGGGCAGGATCAGGCCGCGCGCTCCCGGGGGCGGGGCGCTGTCGCGCAGGGGCGAAAACGGCAGGATGACGGCCCCGGCGGCCTCCAGCAGCGCGGTATGCTCCGGGTACCAGAACGAAAAGGCTTCGTCCCGCGCCAGCGCGATGGGCACGCGGCGCGTTGGCGGATCGGGAAAAGACGATGCGGGGAAGCGCGGCGCGGCCAACGCGGCGGCGCGCAGCAGGCCGTCCAGATCAATGTGCTCCTCCGCGCTGCGGGCCAGGGCGGCGATGCGTTCCGGGCCAAGCGCCTCCGCCGGAGAAAGCAGGCCGAGGTGGCGCGAGGGGATGGCCAGCGCCGGGTCACGGGGCAAAAAGCCGAAAAGCGGGACGCCGGCGTCGCGAAAGGCGGCGCGCAGCATGGCCTCGTGGCGGGCGCTGCTGCTCTGCGCGCACAACGCGCCGATCACGGCGATGTCGGGCCGGAAGCGGGCCAGGCCCAGGGCCACGGCGGCGGCGGTGGCTCCCGCCCCGCGCGCGTCGATGATCAGCAGCACCGGCAGGCCCAGCAGCGCGGCCACGTCCGCAGCACTGGCCGTGCTGCCGGAAACGGAAGATGCGCCGGGGAACAGGCCGTCAAAAAGGCCCATGGCCCCTTCGATGACGGCGATGCCCGGTGAGGAATCTGGCGCGGAGCCCGGCGCGAGCGCGCGGGCGAACTGCGCGCGCAAGGCCCCGGCCGCGTCGGGAACGCCGTTCGGGGTCGCCGGGGCGTGCATTCCTACATGCATCCCCATATGCATCCCTACATGCATCCAGGCATCCAGATTATACGAAGGTGCGCCGCACACGGCGGCGTGCAGCGCGGGGTCGAGAAAATCCGGCCCGGTCTTGAACGGCCGCACCGCAAGGCCCCGGCGCGCCCAGGCGGCCATGAGGGCGAGGGCGGCCGTGGTTTTGCCGCAGCCGCTGCACGCGCCGCTGATCAAAAGCGCGGGGCAGGAAAGCACGGTCAGGCCGGGGAGCGCACGCGCAGGGCTTCGGCCAGCAGCGCCGCGTCTTCCGCGGGCCGGGCGGCGACGCCCAGATCGTTGGAGCCGCCCGAGCAGCGGAACACGCCGTTTTCCATTTCGGCAAAACCGGCGGAAATCACCTTGCCGTAGGGCAGTTGATCACGCAGTTCCACATGATCCACGCGGCGGGGGAACAAAAAACACACGGGCTGACCGGAAAAATCCTCGAGCACAAGGTATTTCATAACAATCTCCCTTGTCTTTCTTACATGATTTTTCCCGCGAGATCCAGCGCGGGATGGGGCGCGCGCAAGATCGCGGCCCAGGGCGCACGCCGGGGCGTGAAACCCGCCGCGCGGGACGCGCTTTTGCGCGTCGGCACGCGGCCCGAGGGCTTGTGTTTGCGCTTGTTATTTGTTAAAGAAAACACCCCGCCTTATGCTAAGGGCGGAAATCAGTGTCGAGGCTGGAGGGCCACTATGGCGAGTGCCAAAGAAACCATGGAAAACCAAATGGATGCGGAACTGAATTTTGAAAGCGCACTGGAGAACTACCTCTCTCCCGACATGGGCGAGCTGGAAGAAGGCTCCATCGTGAAGGGCGAAATCGTGCGCGTGGACGGTGATAACGTCCTGGTGGACGTTAATTTCAAGTCCGAAGGACAGATTCCCGCTTCCGAATTTCTTGACGCGCAAGGAAATATGACCGTCCAGGTGGGCGACCGCGTGGACGTGTACGTGGCCCGCAAGAACGAAGTGGACGGAACCATCACGCTGTCGTTCGACAAGGCCAAGCGTATGCAGCTGTTTGACCAGCTGGAAGACGTGCTGGACAAGGGCGGCGTCATCAAGGGCATGATCACCCGGCGCATCAAGGGCGGTTATACCGTGGATCTCGGCGGCGTGGAAGCGTTTTTGCCCGGCTCGCACGTTGATCTGCGGCCCGTGCCCGACATGGACGCCCTCGTGGGCCAGACCTTTGAATTCCGCGTGCTCAAAATCAACCGCCGCCGCAGCAACGTCATCGTCTCGCGCCGCGTCCTGCTTGAGGAAGAGCGCGACACCAAGCGCGGCGCCCTGCTCCAGACGCTGGCCGAAGGCCAGATCGTCAAGGGCAAGGCCAAAAACATCACCGAATACGGCGTGTTTGTCGATCTGGGCGGCCTCGACGGCCTGCTGCACATCACCGACATGTCGTGGAAGCGCATCCGCCACCCGCGCGAAATGGTCACCATGGGCCAGGAACTGGAACTCAAGGTGCTCTCCTTCGACCGCGACAACCAGAAAGTCTCGCTCGGCCTCAAGCAGCTTGTGGCCGACCCCTGGCAGGACATCACCTCCCGCTTCCCCGAAGCCTCGCGCCACACCGGCAAGGTCACCAACCTGGTGGACTACGGCGTGTTTGTGGAGCTGGAGTCCGGCGTCGAGGGCCTGGTGCACATTTCCGAAATGTCCTGGACGCGCAAGCTGCGCCACCCCTCCCAGATGGTGCATCAGGGCGATGAAGTGGACGTGGTCATCCTTGGCGTGGACAGCGAGAAAAAGCGCATCTCCCTCGGCATGAAGCAGGTCAAGCCCAACCCGTGGGAACTGGTGGGCGAGCGCTTCCCCGAAGGCACCGTGCTGGAAGGCGTGGTTAAAAACATCACGGAATTCGGCATGTTCATCGGCATTGAAGACGGCATCGACGGCCTCATCCATGTGTCCGACATCTCCTGGACCAAGAAGCTGCGCCACCCCAACGAGCTTTACAAAGTGGGCGACGTGGTGCAGGCCCGCGTGCTGACCGTTGACCAGGAAAACGAAAAGTTCACCCTGGGCATGAAGCAGCTTTCCGAAGATCCCTGGATGACCGTGCCCTCCCGCTACCCCGTGGGCAACGTCATCAGCGGCACCGTCACCAACGTGACCGACTTCGGCCTCTTTGTCGAAGTGGAAGAAGGCATCGAAGGCCTGATCCACGTGACCGAGCTGGGCAAAAAGGTGAAGTCGCCGGCCGAACTGTACAAGGAAGGCGACGTGGTGCAGGCCAAGATCATCCACGTCAGCGCCGACGAACGCCGCCTCGGCCTCTCCGTCAAGCAGATCAAGGAAGACGAAGAGCGCCGCAAGCCCAAGGATTACCACACCGGTTCCTCCGACATGGGCCAGACCCTGGGCGACCTGCTCAAGCAGAAGTTTGAAGAAAACGAATAAGCGGGGAGCGGGGAGGGCGCGCCCTCCCCGCCGTCTCCTCCGGCCGCTTCGGGCGGCCGGCAAAAGGCCGGCTTTCCGGCTTTTTGCATTTCAAGCCACCACCACCCTCAAACACGGGCGCGCAGGCGCGCCCCGCACGCCGGGCACAGCATGAAACAGGAAATCGAGCGCAAATTTCTGGTGGCGGGCGACGGCTGGCGCGGCCAGGCCGAGGGCACCCTCATCCGCCAGGGCTATGTCGCACGCACGCGGGATCGCGTGGTGCGCGTCCGCGTGGCGGGCGATCAGGCCTTTTTGACCGTCAAAATCCGCTCCAACCCGGACGGCCTGGCCCGCTCGGAGTTCGAATACCCCATTCCGCTCGACGAGGGCGCGGCCATGCTCGACAGCCTGGCCCCCGGCGAAATTATCGAAAAGCGCCGCCACGCCATTCTTTTTGGCGGCCTGCTGTGGGAAGTGGACGAATTTGCGGGCGCGAACCAGGGCCTTGTTGTGGCGGAAGTGGAGCTGGAAAGCGAAGACCAGCCCTTTGCCCGGCCGGACTGGCTGGGCGAGGAAGTCAGCCGCGTTTCGCGCTATCTCAACGTGGAACTGGCCGCGCACCCCTATGTGGGCTGGGACGGCAAAAAGGCGTGACGGCCTGAAAACGCGCAAGAGCCGTGGCGCGAGGCTCCGCGCAACGGGCGGCGCAATGGCGCGCCCCTTGCGGCCTGCCGTTCTTTGCCTTGACAGTGCCCACAACTTGTGAAATGCTTTTCGCTTGTATTTTGGAGGAAGTATGCCGAAAGAAGATGCCATTGAAGTCGACGGCGTTGTCGAAGAAGCGCTGCCCAACGCCATGTTCCGTGTCCAGCTGGAAAACGGGCATATCGTGCTGGCGCATATTTCCGGCAAAATGCGCAAGTTTTACATCCGCATCCTCCCCGGCGACCGCGTCAAGGTGGAGCTTTCGCCTTACGATCTCACGCGCGGCCGCATCACCTACCGCATGAAGTAGAGCATTTTCATCTTGAAAATGCTCACGGAACTGAGCGCAGCGATGTTCCGCCGCGAAGCCGGAGTAGCCGCGATGCACTCACGGCGTTAAACGACGGCGGAGACGTGAAACCTGCGTGACAGGACACTGTGTCTCGCCATGTACCATTTCAAGGTTGAACTGCTCTAACATGGCCCCCCCCGCTCCGCCCCCGCGGCGGCGCAAGCCCGTCCGCCTGCCACCCGCCCGGCGATCCGCCAAGCTGCTTGTGCGCATCGCCCCCGCCCAGGTGGCCCTCTTCCGCTTTTTGCTCGAGGCGCACGACAACCTCGCCCTGTTCACCGTTCTGCATTCCCGAACGGCGAACAGGCCCGGCGATCCGTCCCTGCTCAAACTGCTTTTTTCGCCCCATCAGGAGCGCGACGTGCGCGCCGCGCTGGACGCCATGCGCGGCGCCGTGCCGTTTGACGTGGCGGAATGGCCCCTGCAAGACGGGGATGAGGGCTGAAAAGCGGCAGGCGTGCAGCGCGAGTAAAGGGAACCAGAACCTATTTGCGCTTGATCCACACCACGTCGCCGTCGGGCAGCACCACCCGCTCCCGCGAGGGATTGCGGCGCTCTTTGCAGGCGTAAGCCAGCAGCAGCAGGCCCAGCCCCAGCAGGGGCAGGCTAAGGATCTGGCCCATGGTCACCCAGCCCAGGTACAGGTAGCCGTACTGGATGTCGGGCACGCGGAAAAACTCCACCCCGATGCGGGCCAGGGCGTAAGCCACGGCAAAAAGGCCCGACACCGCGCCCAGCGGCCGGGGCTTGCGCGAAAACATCCACAGCACGGCAAAAAGCAGCAGGCCTTCCAGCCCGGCTTCGTAAAGCTGGGTGGGGTGGCGCGGCGCGGGCCCGGCGTTGGGAAAAATCATGGCCCAGGGCACGGCCGATTCCTTGCCCCACAGCTCGCCGTTGATGAAGTTGCCGATGCGGCCGAAAAAAAGGCCGAGCGGCACCAGCGGCGCCAGAAAGTCGGTTACGTCCAAAAAGCGTTTTTTGTGGCGGATTTTCCAGCCCAGCGCCACGAGCAGCACGCCGATCAGGCCGCCGTGGAACGACATGCCCCCGTTCCAGACCCGGAAAATCTCCGCCGGATCGGCCAGATAGGCGTCCAGATCGTAAAAGGCGATATAGCCGAGCCGGGCGCCCAGGATGATGCCGAGCATGACCCAGGTGGCCAGATCGTCCACCTGTTCGGTCGTCCAGCCCGAACCGGGCCGGGAGGCGCGGTAGCGGCCGAGCAGCCAGCCCATGAGAAACGCCGCGATATACATCAGTCCGTACCAGTGCAGGCGCAGCGGGCCGATGGACAGCGCGACGGGATCGATATGCGGGTAGGGAAGCATGGGTCTCCTCGCGTGCGTGTTATACGCGCTTAGCACAAAAGCGCTCCCGTGCCTAGCGCCATGAGAGCGGCCTGACGGATGCCCGAACGGCCGGGCGGACGGCCGGGCGGACGGCCCCTCCCTGAAAAAAGCTTTACGCCGCCGCGGCCCTACGCTAAGAATTTCAGGTGTTATTTCTCGCCAAAACCGGCCGCGAAAAGCGGAATGTTCCGGCGGCAGGGGGCGGGAAAAAATTGGGGCGAAGCTGTAAGGTGGAGGAGTACGTTCATGATCTCGCGGCCTCGACGCTTTCTTTTTTCGCCGTTTTTGCTGGCGCTCGCCGGGCTTTTGTTCGCGATCTGGAATCTGACGGCCGGCGCGCCGGAAAGCGGCTGCGTCACCACCGGCTGCTCGCTTTTTCAGGATTTCAGGCTGGCGGGCGTATCGCTGTGGTGGCTGGGCGTGGCCGGCTTCGGCCTGCTGCTGGTGCTGGCGGCCGTGGGCGCGGCGGGCCTTGGCACGCTCTGCGCGGGCCTCGGCCTGCTGCTGGATTGCGGCCTGCTGCTGGTCATGCTGTGGACGGCGCCGTGCCTGTACTGCCTTTTGATCGGCCTGCTGCTGGCCCTGACCTATCTGGCCTTTCGCCGGGCCCGGCGCGAAGCCGGAGCGGGCGGCGGGCGGCCGCCCCGCCGGCGCTCGGTTCTGGCCGGCGTGTGGGCGTTCGTTTTTCTGCTGGTCATCGCTGTTCTGATCCACAGCGCGGTCGGCCCCTGGGCGCTCACAACGCCCTCCGGCCCCACGCCGGCCTCGGCCACAACGCTGGTCTACTTTTCGCCCTCCTGCCGGGCCTGCCGCGATCTGGTCGCGACCGGAGCCGGAGCGAACGCGGCCTGGTATCCGGTGGCGGAAAACGGGCGCGACGTGTGGATCATCGCCGACATGGCCCGCCGCACGGCCGAAGGCGCGGACGTGGCGGCCGCCCTTGACGCGGCGCTGACGGCCGCGCCGGAAAACGTGCCGCCCCAAAACATGCTGACGCCCGCGATGCTGTGGATGCAGTTCCGGGTGTGGCGCAACCACGCCCATGTGGCGAACAGCGGCGCTTCCACCCTGCCCTTTGTGGAATTTAGGGGCTCGCCCGCCGCGCTCATGGGCAACGCGGCCGGTGCGACCGGCTCTGCCGGTGCGGCCGGCTCGGCGGCACGGGCCGCAGCGCCGGGCGACGCGCCATGGCTGCGGGTAACGGGCTCGTGCGAGCAGGGCGTGCCGTGCGAGAGCGCGCCGCAAAACGGAGCGGGGCAAAACAACGGCGTCAGCGCCGCCATGGGCGGAACAAAATAATTTTGGGGCGTCCCGCGCGCTTCTTCTTGTGTCGGAGTGTAAAGCAGGTTAGAGTTACGCGCTTGGCCCGCGACGATGAGGGCCGTATTCTCCAAGCTCCCGGGCCTGCCGATGACGATTGCCGAACTGTGCCATCCTCAGCGTGACGCGCTGTTGTCCCGTTGGACGGAGCGTTTTTTCGCGTCCTACCCGCTTGACGGCGTGGGTTTTGCGCGCTCCAACCGCGATCCCTTTGCCAACCCCGTGGGGCATATCACCCGCTCTTCCGCCGCCGTGCTGCTTGACGCCGTGCTGGGCGGCGACGTGGAGCCCCCGGCCGTGAAAGCCGCTCTGGGCGATCTGGTGCGGCTGCGCGCCGTGCAGGATCTTCCCCCTTCGCGGGCGGTGGGCCCGCTGTTTCTGCTCAAGCAGATCCTGCGCGAGCTTGCCCGGCCCGAACTCCTGAAAAACCCGGCCCTGCTGGACGAATACGCCGCGCTTGAAGCGCGCGTGGACAGCCTGGCCCTCATGGCCTTCGACATGTATGCGGGCGACCGCGAAACCGTGTTCCGCCTGCGGGTGGAGGAAGTAAAGCGTGGC
This sequence comes from Mailhella sp., assembly GCA_031552135.1. GTDB lineage: Bacteria > Desulfobacterota > Desulfovibrionia > Desulfovibrionales > Desulfovibrionaceae > Mailhella. The sequence continues at coordinate 26,458 of JAVBMS010000015.1, read as the reverse complement.
CAGTCGCAAATCACGCGCTGGGCCAAACAGCGGGGCGCGCCGGATGCCGATGCGTCTCAAAACTGTCAATCCGAGAGGTAGAGGCATGATCATCGCATTGGTGGCAACCCTGATCATCCTGGCCATAGGCTGGGTGGGCGCGTTGCTGGGCTTGCAGTACCTGCTGGGCGTGGTGCTGCCGCTGGCGGCGTTTGCCGTTTTTGTCGGCGGCTTTATCTGGCGGGTGGTCTGCTGGGCCAAATCGCCGGTTCCTTTCGCCATTCCCACGGTGGGGGGGCAGCAGCGCTCGCTGGACTGGATAAAACCCTCGCGCCTCGACGCGCCCTGGACCACGCCCGCCGTTATCGGCCGCATGGCCCTGGAAGTGCTGACGTTCCGCTCCCTGTTCCGCAACACGTCGGCCGTGCGCTCCACGGTCAACGGCACGCCGCGCCTGACGTACTATTCCTCCAAATGGCTGTGGGTGTTCGCCCTGCTGTTCCACTACAGCATGCTGGTCATTCTGGTGCGCCACGCCCGCTTTTACCTTGACCCCGTGCCCGTGTGGCTGACCGTGGTGGAGTTTGTGGACGGCGTGATGCAGGTGGGCGCGCCCCGCTTCTACCTGACCGACGCCTTCATCCTGCTGGGCCTTTCCATGCTGCTGCTGCGCCGCCTGTATACCGAAAAACTGCGCTACATCTCGCTGCCGGCCGACTACTTCGCCCTGTTCCTGCTGCTGTGCATCGCGGGTTCCGGCGTCTGTATGCGCTATCTCGACAAGGTGGACATCGCGCTTGTCAAGACCTTCATCATGGGCGTCGCCACGCTCAACCCGATCCCCGCGAGCGAAATGAAGGGCATAGGCAACGTCTTTTTTGTGCACCTGACGTTTGTCAGCGCGCTGCTCATCTATTTCCCCTTCTCCAAGCTCATGCACATGGGCGGCGTTTTCCTTTCGCCCACGCGCAACATGAAGGTCAACACCAGGGAAGTGCGCCACGTCAACCCCTGGAATCCGCCCAAGAAGTTCCACACCTACGCTGAGTACGAGGATGATTTCCGTGACGCCATGGCGGAAGCCGGCCTGCCCCTGGAAAAACAGCCCGAACCTCAAGCGGAAGAAGCGTAGAGGAGTACGTCATGGCCAAACTGCCTAAACCCGAAGAATTGCTGGCCGCCACGCCGGCTTTTCCCGAGCAGGGATGGATGGAGACCAAGCCGGACTTCGCGCCCGGCACCTTCTGCTACCCCGCCAAGGAAGAGACGCTGAAGGGCCTCGGCCTGCCCAACGCCCACACCTGGGCGCCCGAAGACGAAGACTGGAACCTGCCCGAAAACTGGGAGCAGATCCTGCACGACGGGCTGCAAACCCGGCTGGAAAAGCACCGTTCGCTCAAGGTGTTCCTTGACGTGTGCGTGCGCTGCGGCGCCTGCGCCGACAAATGCCACTTCTTCCTCGGCACCAACGACCCCAAGAACATGCCCGTGCTGCGCGCCGAGCTGCTGCGCTCGGTCTACCGCCAGGACTTCACGCTCGCGGGCAAGCTGCTGGGCAAGCACGCCGGCGGCCGCAAGCTCGACAAGGCCGTGATTAAGGAGTGGTTCAGCTACTTCTACCAGTGCTCCGAGTGCCGCCGCTGCTCGCTTTACTGTCCGTACGGCATCGACACGGCGGAAATCACCGTCATCGTGCGCGAAATGCTGCTTGAGCTGGGCCTGGCCACCAACTGGGTCATGGACCCGGTGTCCAACTGCAACCGCACGGGCAACCACCTCGGCATCCAGCCCCAGGCGATGAAAGAAATCGTCGAGTTTTTGTGCGACGACATCGAAACCATCACCGGCATCCGCATCGATCCGCCGCTGAACGAAAAAGGCCACGAGATCCTCTTCATCACGCCCTCGGGCGACTTCTTCGCGGATCCGGGCATCTACACGTTCATGGGCTACCTCATGCTCTTCCACGAGCTGGGCCTGGACTACACGCTGTCCACCTACGCTTCCGAAGGCGGCAACTTCGGCTCCTTCGTCTCGTTCGACGTGGCCAAGAAGCTCAACGCCAAAATGTACGCCGAAGCCGAGCGCCTGGGCTCCAAATGGATCCTCGGCGGCGAGTGCGGCCACATGTGGCGCGTGATCAACCAGTACATGGCCACCTACAACGGCCCCACGCCCGCCAACATGGTGCAGCCGGTGTCGCCCATCACGGGCACGGTGTTCAAAAACGCCGCCGCCACCAAGATGGTGCACATAGCCGAATTCACGGCCGACCTCATCCACCACAACAAGCTCAACCTGAAGCCGCGCCGCAACGATCACATCATCACCACCTGGCACGACTCGTGCAACCCCTCGCGCGCCATGGGCCTCCTTGAAGAGCCCCGCGCCGTGCTGCGCGCCGTATGCAACAACTTTGTGGAAATGCCCCAGGGCACCATCCGCGAAGAGACGTTCTGCTGCGGCTCCGGCTCGGGCCTCAACACCGAGGAAATCATGGACCTGCGCCTGCGCGGCGGCCTGCCGCGCGCCAACGCCCTGCGCTACGTCCACGACAAGCACGACGTCAACTGGCTGGGCTGCGTGTGCGCGCTTGACCGCGCCGCCCTGCCCCCGCTGGTGGACTACTGGGTGCCCGGCGTGACCGTGAGCGGCCTGCACGAGCTGGTGGCCAACGCCCTGGTCATGAAAGGCGAAATTCCCCGCACCATGGATCTGCGCCAGGAAGATCTGCCCTTCCCGGACGAGGAGCCCGAGGTCGATGGCGGCGACGCTCCCGCCGAGGAGGACGCGTAAATGTACAACGCAAAGTATATCATCCCCGGCCTGGCGGTCTTTGTGGGGATAGTCACCCTGCCGATCTGGCTGAACTTCTGCTCGCCGGACTACACCTACCCCGATGTGGCCCTGCCCAAACAGCCGGTGGTCTTTAACGGCGAAGCCCGCACCGATTGCGTGGAGCCCGGCGCCTGGATGCGCGCCAACCACATGGAACTGCTGATCAGCTGGCGCGACGCCGCCCTGCGCGACGAAAAGCGCGTCTACGTCGCCAGCGACGGCAAAAAGTGGGAAACCAGCCTCCAGAATACCTGTATGGCCTGCCACAGCAACAAGGCGGATTTTTGCGACAAGTGCCACGACACCAACAGCGTGAATCCGTACTGCTGGGATTGCCACGTCATACCCCAGGGGAACAACCATGAATTCAAGTAGACGTTACTTTCTTAAAGTCGCGGGCCTGTCCACCTTCGCCCTGGCGGGCGGCGCGGGCCTGAGCGTCGCGGCCCAGGCCGCCCTCGCCCCGGCCGATGCCGGCGACGGCGCCTATGACACGGTGGAAGGCGCCCTGCACGCCAAACGCTTTGCCATGGTCATCGACACCCGCCGCTTCGATTCGCCCGAATCCATGCGCAAAATCGTCCACGCCTGCCACAGCGCCCACAACGTGCCGAACATCCCCGGCCCCAAGGAAGTGAAGTGGATCTGGGACGACAATTTTGAGCACACCTTTGCCGACGACCCCGAACCGTATCTGCCGCACGGCGTGGAAGAGCGCCGTTTCTTCCTGTTGTGCAACCACTGCACCAACCCTTCGTGCGTGCGCGTGTGCCCGGCCGGCGCCACCTATAAAACCGCGCAGGGCCTGGTGGCCATCGACTACCACCGCTGCATCGGCTGCCGCTTCTGCATGGCCGCCTGTCCTTACGGCTCGCGCAGCTTCAACTTCCAGGATCCGCGCCCCTTCCTGCCGGAACTGAACGCCGCCTACCCCACCCGGATGCGCGGCGTGGTGGAAAAATGCACCTTCTGCGCCGAGCGCCTCGAAAAAGGCCTGCTGCCCGCCTGCGTGGAAGCTTCGGACGGCGCCATCCTCTTCGGCGACCTCTCGGATCCGCAGTCCAGCGTCCGCAAAGCCCTGGCCTCCAACTTCAGCCTGCGCCGCAAGCCCTCCCTGGGCACTGACCCCGGCGTCTACTACATCATATAGGAGGACGCCATGCTCGAACGAGTGCTCAAGGGTTCGCCCAAATATTACGCCTGGCTCGGCTTTCTGCTGTCCGTCATCGGCTACGCGTTCATCGTGTATGTGTTCCAGCTGGTGTACGGCCTCAAGATCACCGGCCTTTCGCGCAACATTTCCTGGGGCTTTTACATCGCCCAGTTCACCTACCTGGTCGGCGTGGCCGCCTCGGCCGTCATGCTGGTGCTGCCCGCCTACTTCCACCACTACAAAAAGTTCAAGCGCGTGATCATTTTTGGCGAGTTTCTCGCCATCGGCGCCGTGGTCATGTGCATGCTCTTCATCGTGGTGGACATGGGCCAGCCGCAGCGCGTGCTCAACGTGGTGCTGCACCCCACGCCCAACTCCGTGATGTTCTGGGACTTCATGGTGCTGACCGGCTACCTGGTGCTGAACGCCATCATCGGCTGGACCACGCTGGAAGCCGAGCGCCACGACGTGGAGCCGCCCCACTGGGTCAAGTACCTCATTTACCTGTCCATCATCTGGGCCTTTTCCATCCACACGGTCACGGCCTTCCTGTATGCCGGCCTGCCCGGCCGCCACTACTGGCTGACCGCGATCATGGCCGCGCGCTTCCTGGCCTCGGCCTTCTGCTCCGGCCCGGCGCTGCTGCTTTTGCTGCTGCTCGTGCTCAAAAAGGTCAGCGGCTTCGACCTCGGCAAGGCCGTGATCCGCACGTTGTCGCTGATCATCACCTACGCCATGTGCATCAACATCTTCTTCTATGTGCTGGAACTCTTCACCGCGTACTACAGCGGCATTCCCGGCCATCAGCACCCCATCACCTTCCTGTTCATGGGCCATCACGGCGTGGACGCCTGGGTGAACGGCTGGATGTGGGTGGCCGTGGTGTTCGCCCTGACCTCCGTGGTGCTGCTGGTGACGCCCGCGTTGCGCACCAACGACAAAATCCTGCCCTGGACGCTGGTGATGCTGGTGGCCGCCACCTGGATCGACAAGGGCCTGGGCCTTTTGATCGGCGGCTTTACGCCCACCCCGTATGAAACGTATGAAATCTACACGCCTTCGTTCTGGGAAGTGTCCATCGGCCTCGGCGTCTTCGCCGTGGGGGCGCTGATCGTCTCCCTGCTGTGGAAGATTGCCCTGGACGTGAAGCAGGAAGCCGGCATTCCCTTTGAAGCGCCGGAATAACGCGCCGGAATGACGCCCTAGAAAACCATTGACGCTGCGGGGGAAATCCGAAAGGATCTCCCCCGTAGCGTTTTAAACGATCCCCCGCGCCCCCGAACGCCTGGCGCCGCGCGCATCCCTTGCCACGTCCCCCCGCCCCTATGCCCAGCAAACGCTTCATTTCGCCCTTTGTCGCGCCTGTGGCCGCGTTTGCGGCGGCCATCCTCGCGGGCGCGCTGCTGCTCTGGCTGGATGTCTGCGCCAAAGACGGGCCCGTGGCCTTTGTCGACGCGCTGTTCATCGCCACGTCCGCGGTCTGCGTCACCGGCCTGGCCTCGGTGGATCCCTCCACCGTCTTCAACCCGGCGGGGCACGCGGTCATGCTGGCGCTGATCCAGCTCGGCGGGCTGGGCATCGTCACCTACAGCACGCTGATCCTCTACATGGCGGGCCGGCGCATCTCGCTTGGCGACAGGCTGGCCGTGGGCCAGGCCCTGCTGCACGATTCGTCGTTCCACCTCGGCAAATTTTTGCAGCGCATCGTGGCGACCATCGTGCTGATCGAAGCCGCGGGCGCGCTGTGCCTGTACCTGATGTACCCGGAGCGCGTGGGCCTGTTCCACGCGGTTTTTCTGGCCGTATCCGCCTTCTGCAACGCCGGCTTCGCCCTGTGGCCCGACAATTTGCTCGGCTGGCGGCAGGATCTGGGGCTGAACATGGTGATCATGACCCTGATTGTGGTGGGCGGCATCGGCTTTTTTGTGATCGACGAAGGCCTGCGCATCGTGTGGAGCCGCCTGCGCCCAAAGCGCGGGGCCGACCCGCTCTCCGGCTCCTGCTTCGGGGCGAACCGCAAACCGTGCTTCAGCCACAGTTCGCGCCTGGTGCTTGTCACTACCGCCTGGCTTGTCGCGGGCGGCGCGCTGCTGTTCTTTCTTTTTTCGTTCGCCAACCCGGAATGGGAAGGCGTCGCCGCCGGGCGGCGCGTGCTGCCCGCGCTGTTTCAGTCCGTCACGTCCCGCACCGCCGGTTTCGCCACAATGGACATGTCCACACTGAGCGACGCCGCCCTGCTGCTGACGATTGTGCTGATGTTCATCGGCGGCTCGCCGGGTTCGTGCGCGGGCGGCATTAAAACCACCACGTTCCGCGCCCTGCTGGGCTACATGAAGTCGAACCTGCGCGGGCACCGCCAGGTGCGCGTGGGCGGCCGCGCCCTGGACAGCGTCACCCTGAACAAGGTGATGCTGCTTTTCTTTTTTTCCTGCCTCACCGTGGGTGTGGCCGCGCTGGCCCTGAACATCACGGAAAACGGCTTCGCCCGGCACACGGACAGCCCCTTCGCCTTTCTCGACCTGCTGTTCGAGGTGGTTTCGGCCTTCGGCACCGTGGGGCTTTCGATCAACCTCACGCCCCAGCTCTCCGCGCCGGGCAAGCTGATCATCTGCCTGGTGATGTTTGTGGGCCGCCTGGGGCCCATCTGGCTGATCACCGCCATACAGCAGTTCCAGACCGAGCCCGCCTACCGGCTGCCGGAACAGGACATCCCCATAGGATAGCGCATCATGAAAAAGAAACTGGAAGTCGGCATCATCGGCCTGGGCAAGTTCGGCCTGCAACTGGGCGCTACCCTGACCGACCTTGGGCACCGGGCCGTCGGCGTGGACGCCGACGAACACCGGGTGCACACGGCGCAGGACATGTTCTCGCAGGTATACCAGGGCGACGCCGCCGACCTGGAACTGCTCAAGCAGCTCCGCTTTCAGGACTTCGACGCCGTGGCCGTCAGCGTGGGCCGCTCCATGGAAGCGTCCATCCTGGTCACGCTCAACTTGCAGGAGCTGGGCGCGCCGCACATCATCGTCAAGGCCGCCGGGCCGGAGCACAAAAAAGTGCTGACCCGGCTGGGCGCGCATCAGGTAATCCAGCCCGAGGCCGACGTGGCCGTGCAAACCGCCTACCGGCTCAGCGTGCCGGGCATGCTGGATCTGCTGCCGCTGGGCGGGGGCGTGCTGGTGCAGGAAATCGCCGTGGACGCCTGGGAAGGCAAAACACTCAAGGATCTCAACCTGCGCACCGATCACGGCGTGCTGGTGGCGGCCGTGAAACGCGCGGGCGAGCAGGAATTTGAATTCGTGCCCGACCCTGTCTACCGCTTCGGCAAGGGCGACGAACTGCTGGTGATCGGCCGGCAGGACGCCGTGCTGCGGCTGCGGCCCTGAGCGCGCGGCGCAACCAGTGTTTGTCATCCGTTTGAGATGTTGCCCTCTTTGTGTTCCCTTGGTAACATTCCGCCAGCGCCCGGCCTCGCCGGAAAGCTCCCCACCTCCAGATAAGGAGCCCCCATGTCCGCAGTCAACAACGAAGCCTCCACCCTGTGCAAAACGCTGCTCCGCAACGGGTACGACGCCTACATCATCAACGCCCCGCTCCAGATGGAGCTGTATGAACTGACCAAGGTCAAGGAAATCGACATCGCCTGCGAGCCGGGCCTCGACGTGCTGACCAAGCTTTTCCCGAATCTGGAGCCCGGAACCGAGCCGGAAGTGGTGGCCACGCTGCGCAGCGAAGCCTCGGGAATTTTTTACCGCTTCTATTCCACCAACACCAGCGACGCCTCGCATCCCGACGTCGCCCTGATGCGGCTGACGCCCCACATACTTTCCACCCTGCTCGCGGTTGCGCCGCTCCGCCACGAAGCGGTCATGCGCTCGCCCGCGTTCCTCAAATCCGAGCGGGTGTTCGAGGACGTGTCGTGCGGCTGCGTCCGCCTGGCGGGCATCCCCCAGTTGACGCTGCGCCGCAACTACACGCTGGCCATCCGCGCCCTGCGCATGGCCGCCAATTTTGACCTGCCGGTGCATCCCAACACCTGGGCGGCCATTGTGCAGGCCGGCGCGCACATCATCGACTTTGTCCCCGCCAACGAATTTGTGGCCGAATGGCGCATGGTGGCGGCGGAAAATATGTGGCGCTTCATCCAGCTTTTGGCCGACGCCTCCATCCTGCACGGGCTGATCCCCGAAGTGGCGGCCCTGGCCGCCATGCGCCAGAACAAGGGCAAAAACGTCGATGAGGAGCAGAGCGTTTTTGAGCACACCATCGACTGCCTGCGCCACTACCCCGAAGAACGCCTGCACCACGACTGGATCGGCGCGGTGGCGGTGCTGTTCCTCAACGTGGGCAAGCTTTTCACCGCCGACCACGTGGGCGCGCGCTGGACGTTTTACCAGCACCACCGCGTCGGGGCCAAGGTCACGCGCAGCATCCTGCGCCGCCTGCACTTCGACCCGGAAGACGTGGACACCATCTGCGCGCTGGTGCGCAACCAGCTGCGCTTCCAGTCCATGCTCACCGACCGGGGCATCCGCCGCTTCCGCGATCTGCCCGACACCGACCGGCTGATCGAAATCGCCCGGGCCAACATCAGGTCGCAAAAAGACGGCACCTACACCAATTTCAACCACAATCTCAAATACCTGGAGCGGGCCGAAACCCCCTCGCAACTGCTGGAGCCCCTGCTCAACGGCAACGAAATCATGGAATGCACCGGCCTGCCGCCCGGCCCGCACGTCGGCGTGATCCGCGACGCCCTGCTCAACGCCCAGATCCTCGGCGAGGTGAACGACATGGCCGCCGCCCGCGCCTTTGTGTGCGAGGCCAAGCAAAAGCTGGACAGCGCGAGCTAGCGCCCGGGCAAAACCACATAAAAAAGCGGGGGAAGTTCATGGACTTCCCCCGCTTTTTTATCGTTTCAGCGCCGTTTACGCCGTGGCCTCGTGCCAGGCGGCAAGCGCGGGCTCCAGATACGGCGCGGAAGGCGGCACGGGCAGCGCTCGCGCCAGGGCGTGCAGCCCGGCGGCGAGGTCGGCCCAGTCCACCCAGCCCATGTGGCCGAGGCGGATCAGCGCGTCCTTCATGGGTTCCTGGCCGGTGGTGATGATCACGCCGCAGTCGGCCGCGGCTTTTTTGGCCACGTCGGAAGCCTTGACGCCTTCGGGCATGCGGATGCTGGTCAGGCCCCAGGCGAAATGTTCCGGGGCAAAAAGCTCCAGCCCCAGCGCCTGCGCGCCCGCGCGGGCCATGCACGTCAGGCCCCACTGCTTGCGGTAGACCTGGGCCAGGCCCTCCTCGCGGATCAACATGCGCAGCGACTCGCGCAGCCCCAAAAGCAGGCTGACCGGCGAGGTGAACTGCGTCTGGTTTTTGAGGCAGTTGGCGCGCTCTTGCAGCATGTTGAAGTAAAAGCAGGAGGGCGGCACGCTCTCGGCCTTGCGCCAGGCGCGCTCCGAAAGCGCCAGCAGCGCGAGGCCGGGCGGCACCATCAGGCCCTTTTGCGAGCCGGTGAGCAGGCAGTCGATGCCCCACTCGTCCATGGGTGCGGGCGAAATGCCCACGGCGGAAATGCCGTCCACCACCAGCAGCGTGCCGCGCGCGCGGGTTTGGGCCGCGATGTCTTGCACGGGATGCAGGACGCCGGTGGACGTTTCGCTCATCTGCACCAGCACGCCCGCCACGCCGGGATTGCGATCCAGGGCTTCGGCCACGGCCTCGGCCGTGATCGCCCGGCCCCACGGCGCGGAAATCGTGACCACTTCCAGCCCGTGCACAACGGAAATATCGCGCCAGCGTTCGCCAAACTTGCCCGCCTCGGCCACCAGCACCTTTTCGCCCGGCGCAAAGAGCGCGTGCACGGCGGCCGTCATCGCGCCGGTGCCGGAGCAGGACAGCGGCAAAACGGGCTGTTCCGTGCCGAACAGGATTTTGAGCATCTCCTGGCACTCGGCCAGCGCGTCGCGGAAAAAGGGCTTGCGGTGATGCACCATGGGTTCGGCCATGGCCAGGCGCACCCGGTCGGGAATGGGCGTGGGGCCGGGCGTCAAAAGCCGTGTGGACTGCAAAAACGACATGGCGGAACTCCTGCCGGCCGGATCGGGCGGCTGTCAGTTGGCGAGGTGGAACAGGAACGCTTTAAGATAGGCGGTTTCGGGCATGGAGGGGTGCACGGGATGATCCGGCCCCTGAAAGCCCCGGCGCAGCAGGCGCGCGCTCCGGCCCTGCCGGGCCGCCGCTTTGGCCGCCAAACCTTGCAGGGTGTCGGCTTCCAGGTGGTGCGAGCAGGAGCAGGTCAGCAGCACGCCGCCCGGCGCGACGAGCGCGAGCGCCAAATCGTTGGCCCGGCGGTAGGCTTCGATCCCTTCCTTCGCGTCCTTGCGGCGTTTGATGAACGCGGGCGGATCGAGGCAGACCATGTTGAAGCGGCGCTTGTCGCGGCGCAGCTCGGCCAGGATTTCCAGCGCGTCGCCCTTCATGATTTCGGGCTCGCCCCGCAGGCCGGCCGCGCGGGCGTTGCGGTCGGCAAAGGCCAGGGCCGGGGCCGAGGCGTCCGCAAACGCGACGGATGCCGCGCCGTGCCGGGCCGCCAGCGCGCCGAAGCCTCCGGCGTAGCAGAACACGTCGAGCACCGAGGCTCCGGCCGCGAACGGCGCGACAGCCGCGCGGTTTTCGCGCTGGTCATAAAACCAGCCCGTTTTCTGGCCGCCGCGCAGCGGAATGACGTATTCCAGATCGTTTTCCACTATCACGGCCTCGTCCGGCGCGTCGCCAAGCGGCATGGTCACCGAACGGGCCAGCCCTTCCAGATCGCGCGCGGCCAGGTCGTTGTCCAGCACGATGGAGGCGGGCCGGAGCAGATCCGCCACAATGTCAAGCAGGGCCGGGGTATGGATGTCCATGCCCGCCGTGCTGATCTGGATGACCACATGGTCGCCGTGGCGGTCGATCACCAGGCCGGGCAGAAAGTCGCCCTCGCCGTGGCACAGGCGGTAGCAGGGCCGGGCAAAAAGCCGCTCGCGCAGGCCCAGGGCCGTGCGCAGGCGCTCGCGCAGCATGTCGGCGTCGAGCGGGCGGTTTGGCTTGCGGCTGACCAGCCGCGCCGCGATCAGCGAAGCGGGGTTGACATAGGCCGTGCCCAGGGGGCGGCCGTCCGCGTCCGCAACGTGCGCGGCCTGGCCGGGGGCGAACGCCGTGAGCGGCGAGCGCTTGACGTCCACCTCGTTGCTGAAAATCCAGAGGTGCCCGGCCCGCAGGCGGCGATCCTCGTGCCGTTTGAGAAAAAGCGTTTCCATTGATTTCCCCCGTTTGGGGAGCGAGGCTACGGCAGCAGCGCCAGCACGTCCGGCCCGAACACATACAGCCACACGCCGCCGTTGGCGAGCAGGCCGAGGAAGATCACGGCCGAGGCCATGTCCTTGGCGTTTTTAACGGCCAGGGAATAGTCGCGGGTGATCAGATCGAGCGTTTCTTCCAGCGCGGTGTTAAAAAGCTCGGCCCCCATGACAAAGAGCCAGGCCGCCACGCACATCAGCCATTCGGCCGGGGACTTGCCCCGCCAGATCAGCGCCGCGACAAGCACGGCCAGCGCCAGCGTTTCCTGCCGGAAGGCGAGGCTGAGCCTGAAGCCCGCCGCCAGGCCTTCCAGCGCGTAGCCAATCGCCTTGATCCCGTGGATCACCGAGCCCTTGAGCCCGCCCCGGATTTTGGGAGGGATTTGGGGGGCGCCGGGAGGCGTCCGGCCGGGGCCGCTCACAGCGACAACCCCGGCAATTCCACGGAGTGGAACGACTCGGCCTGGCCGTTGGCCTTGGGACAGTCGGCCTGCAAAAAGCAGATTTCGCACGCGCCCCGGAAGGGATAATGCGTCAGTACGCTGAAACGGCGGCACAGCGTGGGGCCGCCCGGCTCCTGATAGGGCACGCCTTCCGCCTCCAGCGCGGCGCGCAGGGCGTCGGTGGGCTTGGGGGCCGGAGCGCAGCCCGCGTCTTCCACTTCCGGCAGCATCTGGTAGACGGCGGCCATGCACAGGGCCTGGGCCAGCGCATTGAGCCGGAAGCCCTCCGTGGCCGAGGCGGCCCAGGTTTCGTCCACCTCGCGCTCCACGGCCTCGCCGAGCCAGACCACCAGATAGCGGATCTTGCCCGTATTGAGCTTCATCACATGCAGTTCGGCCAGCCAGCGCTCCCAGGCGCCGGCCAGACGCTCCATGGTTTCGCCGCCCACGCGGGTTTCCTGCATCAGGCCGAGCAAAATCTCCAGATCGCAGGCCGGACGGATCTCAGCGATTTCCTTGGTGTATTCCATGCTTTTTTCTTCCCCTGATTCCCGTATGCGCCGTTCAGCTGTTCGCGCCGCAGCATTTTTTGTATTTTTTGCCGCTGCCGCAGGGGCAGGGGTCGTTGCGCCCGGCCTTGGGCCGCTCCGCTTCCAGCGTATGCCCGCCGGCGGCGGATGCGGCGGCACGGGGCGCGGCGTCCTTGTGGCGGAAGGCGCTTTGCGTTGCCGGAGCTTCGGGCGCGGCGGCCGGCTCAACGTCGGGCGTGGCGTCGGGGATTTCCGCCGGGGCGCTTTCCTCGGGCTTCTGCACGCGCACGCGGGTCATGGAGCGGATGGCCCCCTCGCGGATGCGGTAGAGCATCTCCTGGAACATGGAGAAGCCTTCCTTCTTGTATTCCAGCTTGGGGTCGCGCTGGCCGTAGCCGCGCAGGCCGATGCCCTCGCGCAGGTAGTCCATGGAGCGCAAATGCTCCTTCCAGCAGCGATCCAGCTCTTCCAGCAAAAAGTAGCGCTGGATGTCGGCGTACATGGGCCCGGCTTCTTCGGCCAGCAGGGCCAGCACGGCGTGCACGGCCTCGCCGGCCTGCTCGCGCGTGGGCGCGTCGGCCGAGTCCGGCGTCAATTCCGGCAGGGCGCGGGCCAGGTTGCAGGTTTCGAGCAGGCGGTTGACCACCTGGATGCGGACGTCGGCGTCGGCCTTTTCGTCGGCCAGCGGGGCGTAGATTTCGTCGAGGATGTCGTCGATGAACTCGTCGAGCACGGGGGCGAGGTCGGGCTCCTGCATCAGATCGCGGCGCAGGCCGTAAATGACCTCGCGCTGCTGGTTCATGACGTTGTCGTAATCCAGCAGGGTTTTACGGATTTCAAAGTTATGGCCTTCCACGCGCTTTTGCGCGTTTTCGATCGCGTGGGACACCGCCGAGCTTTCGATGGGCTCGCCCTCTTCCATGCCCAGCTTGCCCATGAGGCCCGAAATGCGATCCGAGCCGAAAATGCGCATCAGCGTATCTTCGAGCGAAAGGTAGAAGCGGGAGGAGCCGGGGTCGCCCTGGCGGCCGGAGCGGCCGCGCAGCTGATTGTCGATGCGGCGGCTTTCGTGGCGCTCGGTGCCGAGGATGTGCAGGCCGCCCAGCTCGCGCACGCCGTCGCCCAGCACGATGTCGGTGCCGCGCCCGGCCATGTTGGTGGCAATGGTCACATGGCCTTTTTGCCCGGCCTGGGCCACGATTTCGGCCTCGCGCTCGTGGTGTTTGGCGTTGAGCACGCTGTGCGGCACGCCTTCCTTTTTGAGCATGGACGAAATAAGTTCGGACGTTTCGATCGAAATGGTGCCCACCAGCACGGGCTGGCCGGAGGCGTGCAGATCGCGGATGGCCTCGACGATGGCGTTGTATTTTTCGCGCTGGGTGCGGTAGATAAGATCCGGGTTGTCCTTGCGGATCATGGGCTTGTTGGTGGGCACGGTGATGGTTTCGAGCCCGTAGATCTGGCTGAATTCCACGGCTTCGGTCTGGGCCGTGCCGGTCATGCCCGAGAGTTTGTCGTACATGCGGAAGTAGTTCTGGAACGTGATGCTGGCCAGCGTCTGGTTTTCCGACTCGATCTTGACGCGCTCCTTGGCTTCCAGCGCCTGATGCAGGCCGTCGCCAAAACGGCGGCCCGGCATGAGGCGGCCGGTGAACTCGTCCACAATGACCACCTTGCCCTCGTCGTTGACAATGTAGTCCACGTCGCGCCGGTAGGCGTGGTGGGCCTTGAGGGACTGGAGGATGTGGTGCTGGAGCGCGATGCTGGCGGGGTCGAAAAGATTCTCGATGCTGAGGATGCGCTCGCACTGGGCCACGCCTTCCTCGGTAAGCAGGGCGGTGCGGGCTTTTTCGTCCACGGTGTAGTGCTCGCCCGAGCGCAGGCGGCGCACCACCTCGTCCATCTGGCGGTAGAGGCCGGTGGAGTCGTCGCTCGCGCCGGAAATGATCAGCGGCGTGCGGGCCTCGTCGATCAAAATGGAGTCCACTTCGTCCACGATGGCGAAATTGTGGCCGCGCTGCACAAGCTGATCGGCGTAAAACTTCATGTTGTCGCGCAAATAGTCGAAGCCGAATTCGTTGTTGGTGCCGTAGGTGATGTCCGCGGCGTAGGCGGCCTTGCGCTCGTCGTCGTTCAGGCCGTGCACGATGACGCCCACCTCGAGGCCGAGCGCGCGGTACACGCGGCCCATCCATTCGGCGTCGCGTTTGGCCAGATAGTCGTTGACCGTGACCACGTGGACGCCCTTGCCCGAAAGCGCGTTGAGCACCACGGCCAGGGTGGCCACCAGGGTCTTGCCTTCGCCGGTTTTCATTTCGGAAATTTTGCCCGCGTGCAGCACCATGCCGCCCAAAAGCTGGACGTCGTAATGGCGCATGCCGAGAACGCGGCGCGAAGCCTCGCGCACCAGGGCGAACACTTCGGGCAGGAGGCTGTCGAGGCTTTCGCCGCCTTGCGCGCGCTCGCGGTAGAGCGCCAGGCGCGGGGCCAGCTCGTCGTCGGCCAGGGCGGCCATTTCGGGCTCAAAGGCGTTGCAGCGCACGAGCTTGGGGCGCAGAGTCTTGAGATAGCGCTGGTTGCGCGTGCCGAATATTTTACCCGCTATATAGCCAAGCATGGAATATCTCCTGGGAAGATGGATCCTGATTAAATAAGGCCGCCCTGCCGCTTTGGCAAACGATGCGCTGCAAAAAAACGGCGCGCCTCACAGGCAGAACGTGTCGCCGAGGTAGACGGTGCGGGCCTGGGGGTTGGCCACGATCTCGTCCGGGGTGCCGGTCAGGATGATGCGGCCTTCAAACATCAGGGAGGCGCGATCGCAAATGGTAAGCGTCTCGCGCACGTTATGGTCGGAAATCAGCACGCCGATGCCCCGCTCGCGCAGGCCCCGGATCAGTTGCTGGATGTCGTTGACGGCCAGCGGATCGATGCCCGCAAAGGGTTCGTCCAGCAGCACAAACAGCGGGTCGCGGATCAGGCAGCGGGCGATTTCGAGCCGCCGCCGCTCGCCGCCGGAAAGATGCGAGGCGTGGGAGTCGGCCAGGCGGGTCAGGCCAAACTCTTCCATAAGCTGGGCGGCCCGGCTTTTTTGGGCGGCGCGGGGCAGGCCCGCGTATTCAAGGATGATCTGGAGGTTCTGGCGCACGGTGAGGCGGCGGAACACCGAACTTTCCTGCGGCAGGTAGCTCAGGCCCACCCGCGCGCGGCGGTACAGCGGCCAGTCGCTGATGTCGCGCTCGTCCAAAAGCACGCGCCCGGCGCTGGGCTTGATGATGCCCGTCAGCATGTAGAATGTGGTGGTTTTGCCCGCGCCGTTGGGGCCCAGCAGGCCCACAATCTCGCCCTGGCGCATGGCCAGCGAGGCGCCCTGCACCACGTCGCGCGAGCCGAAGCGTTTACAGAGGCCGTCGCCGGCGAGCACGGAACGCATTCAGGGCGCCTTGGGGGCTGGAGCGTTGGAAGAAAACACCGCCTGCACCCGGCCCTTGGGGCCGCCGTCCACCTCGCTGCGGTTTTCGTTCAGGTAGTAGCGGATCACGTTGCCGGTGATGGAATTTTCGCCGTCGCGCAGCACGGGTTTGCCCTCCAGAGTCAGAAGGCCGTCGCGCATCAGGTAGGTGGCCTTGGCCGCGCTGCCGCTCTGCGCGCGGTGAGTGAAGCGCACGTTGGTCTCGGCCACGATGCGGTCGAGATCGCCGGGCTTGAGCGCGCCGGCCGGGCCCGGCTCGGCCGGGCCGCCCGTGGTGCTTGCGGCCCGCAAATACAGCGTCAGCGTGGCCGACCAGAGATGGAAATCCTCGCGCACGGCTTCCACGTTGCCCGTGAACACAACCTGATTTTTTTCGGTGTCGTAGGTCATGTGGTCGGCCGTCACCTTGATGGGGGCGTCGTCGGCTATGCCCTGCGTGGCCGGAGCGCGACGCGGGGTCTGCTCGGCCGCCGCGGCAAACGGCGCGGGGCAGAGGCAGCAAAGGGCCAGAAGGCAGGCGAGGCAGCGTTTCAACCGTTTCGACCGATTCACTGTGGCTTCTCCGGGGAGGGGCGGGATGCGGCGGCGGAAGGCGTCCAGATCACCTCCACGCCGCGTTCGCCTTCCAGAATATTCGTTATCATGCTCCAGCGCAAGACGGAGGCGTAACCGGACAGCTCCGGGCTGTTGATCGTGCCGCCGGAGGGAAAAACCAGCACGCGCGAGGCGGAGGCGAATTCGGCGCGCGGCCCGGTCAGCACGTCGTCCTTGTACTCGGCGCGCACGCCGCCTTCCATGATAACGCGGCTGTTCTTGTCCAGAATGCGGCCCGTGGCGGCCGAGGCCAGCACATGGCCCCCGCCCCGGGCTTCGTCCACGGTGTAGAGGACGCGCGGCGCGCCCACGTCCACCACGCCCGAGCTTTGGGTCAGCGTGGCCCATTCCGCGTGCAGACGCCACACCTCGTGGCCTTCCTCGCCCTGCGCCAGCTCCACGCCGCGCAACGCCAGGCCGAGGCCGGCGTCCTTGCCGTCGGCGCTGTCCGCAGCGGACGACGCGCTCGGCTGCGCGTCCAGAATCGCCTTTAAATCGGCGGACTGCGCCACGTCGCGCAGGGCGTCCACCACCTGGCCCGCGCGCCAGCTTTCCCAGGCCAGCCACCCGGCCCAGGCCAGCCCCAGCAAAACGGCAAGGGCGGCAAGGCGCGCGACGCGCCGCTTTGTCATGCCGGGCGCTCCGTCCAGAAGTTCGACAGCGGGCCGAGGCCGCGCGCGTTCAAAATAAATTCCACGGCTTCGCGCACCGCGCCGTCGCCGCCGGAGGCGGCGGTCACATGCAGCGCCTCGGCCTTGACTTCCGGCCGGGCGTTGGCCACGGCCAGGGGCAGGCCCACGGCGCGCATGGGGTCAAGGTCGATCCAGTCGTCGCCGAGGTAGGCCATGTCTTCACGCGCCAGGCCAAGGCGGGCGCGGATCTCTTCCAGCACCGGCAGCTTGGACTCGTGGCCGGGGTGGTATTCCTCCACCCCCAACTGGGCCATGCGCGCCCGCACGGCGGGGTCGTCGCGCCCGGTGATCACGCCGATGCCAAGCCCGGCCTTGCGCGCGGTCTTGATGCCGATGCCGTCCTGCGAGTGGAAGGCCTTGAAGGCGCGGCCGTCCTCGGCGTAATAGAGCTTGCCGTCGGTGCAGACGCCGTCCACGTCCAAAACCAGAAAGCGCACCCGGCTGGCGGCTTCCCGCGCTTTTTGTTCCTGATCAGCAGGCATGGGGCACGCTCCAGAGCGCGGCAAGCTCGCGCAGCAGGCCTTCCAGGCGGGACAGCGGCCAGCTGTTGGGGCCGTCGCACAGGGCTTTGTCGGGGTCGGGATGGGTTTCCATAAAAATGCCGTTGACGCCGGCCGCCGCCGCCGCCCTGGCCAGCACCGGCACAAAGCCGCGCTGCCCGCCGGACGAGGAGCCCTTGCCGCCGGGCAACTGCACGGAATGCGTGGCGTCAAACACCACGGGCACGCCAAAATTCTGCATGATCGGCAGCGAGCGGTAGTCCACCACCAAATTGTTGTAGCCGAAGCTGGCCCCGCGTTCCGTCAGCAGGATGCGCGGGTTGCCCGCCTCTTCCAGCTTGTTTTTGACCTGCTCCATGTCCCACGGGGCCAGAAACTGGCCTTTCTTCACGTTGACGATGCGCCCCGTGGCCGCCGCCGCCAGCAGCAGATCGGTCTGGCGGCACAAAAAGGCGGGGATTTGCAGGATGTCCGCCACTTCCGCCACGGGCGCGGCCTGCTCGGGCAGATGGATGTCCGTGACCACGGGCAGGCCCGTGGCTTCCTTGATGCGGGCCAGCCACTCCATGCCCAGGCTGAGGCCGGGGCCCCGGAACGAGCGGCCGGACGTGCGGTTGGCCTTGTCCCACGAGCTTTTGAACACCACCGGCAGCCCGGCGGCGCGGGCGGCCTCCCGAACGCCAAAAGCCGTGTCCAGCGCCAGGCCGAAATCTTCCAGAGCGCACGGCCCGGCCAAAAGAAAGTGCTCGCGGCACAGCGTATCGTAAAGCGAGGTCATTTGCCTTCCAACCTCCCCGCCTTCCCCGCATTGCGGAAAAGGCGTCAGTTGTACGCGCGCCGGATGCGGCGGCGTTTTTCCGCGGGCAGGGCCAGGGCCGCAAAGCGCACGGTTTTGCGCCACAGCCGCTCCGGCAGCGAATAAATCCGCCGGTAAATCCGGGGCTTGTGCTCCTCGCGCGGGTGGGCGGCGCGCAGGGCGTCAAAGGTTTCGCCCCAGCGCTGCCGGAAAATCGCCTCGTTGCGCCGGATCAATGCCCGGTTGGCCTCGGCGCCGAACGAGGCCTGGGCCCTGTGGTACACATACAGGTTGTCGATCAGCACGGTTCGCCAGCCCGCGGCGTGCGCGCGCAGGGCCAGATCCGTCTCTTCAAAGTAACCCCGGCCGTAAATCTCGTCAAAAAAACCCACCTGCTCCAGCACGGCGCGCCGCAGGCAGAAGCAGAAGCCGTCCGGCATGACCACATCGGGGTATTCGGGCGGCCAGGGGCGCAAAAAATCGTCCATCACGTCCACCCGCGCGCCGCCGAGGCCGGGCTTCATGGGCACGGAAAACAGGCCGCAATGCGAGCCCACGGGCGAGGCCACGCCAATGGCGGCGTCCGAGGCGAAGCAGGCCGTCACGCGCTCGGCAAAGCCTTGGGGCACGGCGGTGTCGCTATTTAAAAGAACGACGATCTCGCCGCGCGCTTCGGCCAGGCCCTCGTTGGCCGTGCGCAGGTAGCCCCGGTTTTCGGCGTGCTCGATCACGCGGCGCGAGGGCGCGGCAAAGCCGCGGACAAGGGCGCTTGTTTCCGGGCCGGAGGCGTCGTTGACGATTAAAACCTCGTAATCCGCGCCGTCAACCGGCGGCAGGGCGCAATCGAGGCTCTCCAGGCAGATCCTGACGTCCTCCGGCGCGTTGTAGACCGGCACAATGACGGAAAATTTGATCACGATCGCGTTGGGTTACGCCTTGTTTGCGGCCCTGTCCGCCGCCGCGCGGATGAAGCCCTTGAACAGCGGGTGCGGGCGCATGGGGTTGGACTGGAATTCCGGGTGGAACTGACAGGCCAGGAACCACGGATGATCGGGCAGCTCGACGATTTCCACCAGCGCCTCGTCCGGGGAGAGGCCGCTGAACACCATGCCGTGCGCGGCCAGGGCCTCGCGGTAGGCGTTGTTGAATTCGTAGCGGTGGCGGTGGCGCTCGGAAATTTCTTTGGCCTGGTAGGCTTCGTGCGCGCGCGTGCCGGGCTTCAGCACGCAGGGGTACGCGCCAAGGCGCATGGTGCCGCCCTTGTCGCAGGCGTCGTCGCGCAGTTCCTTGGCCTGGCGGCGGAAGTCGAACCATTCGGTCATCAGGTAGATGATCTTGTCCGGGCTTTGCGCGTCGAATTCCTCGGAATTGGCGGCGGGAATGCCGGCCACGTTGCGGGCGAACTCGATCACCGCGCACTGCATGCCGAGGCAGATGCCGAAAAACGGCATGTTGTTCTCGCGCGAGTAGCGGATGGCGGCCATTTTGCCTTCCACGCCCCGCGCGCCAAAGCCGCCGGGCACCAGAACGCCGTCGCAGCCCGCGAAGGTTTCCGCCACGTTGGCCTCGCTCAGGTTCTCGGAGTTGACGTAGCGCAAATCCACGGCCATGTGGTTGGCCACGCCCGCGTGCACCAGGGCCTCGTGCAGGCTTTTGTAGGCTTCCTTCAGCTCCACGTACTTGCCCACAATGGCGATGGTCACGCGGCCGGTGAGGTTGTCAAAGTCGGTCATCAGCTTCCGCCACGGGCGCAAGTCGGCGTTGCGGGCGGGCAGTTGCAGCATGATCACAACTTTCTGGTCAAAGCCTTCCTCGTAAAATTTAAGCGGCACCTCGTAGACGTTTTTCACGTCCACGGAGGAGAACACCGCGTCCTGATCCACATTGCAGAACAGGGCGATTTTGCGTTTGACCTCGGCCGGGATGGGTTCTTCGCAGCGGCAGAGGATGATGTCGGGCTGGATGCCGATGGAGAGCAATTCCTTGACGCTGTGCTGGGTGGGCTTGGTTTTGTGCTCGCCCGCGGTGCGCAGGTAAGGCACCAGCGTCAGGTGGATGTTGAGGCAGTTGTCGCGGCCGAGTTCGGAGCGGAACTGGCGCATGGCCTCGAGAAAGGGCAGGCCCTCAATGTCGCCCACCGTGCCGCCGATTTCGATGATGGCCACGTCGGGCGGGTTGTCGCCCTCGGCCAGGCTGCGCACCGTGCGCTTGATCTCGTCGGTGATGTGCGGGATCACCTGCACCGTGCCGCCCAGGTAGTCGCCCCGGCGTTCCTTGTTGATGACATTATAATAGATGCGGCCCGAGGTGGTGCTGTTGCGCTGCGACATGGGCACGCCGAGATAGCGCTCGTAATGGCCGAGGTCGAGGTCGGTTTCCGCGCCGTCGTCGGTGACGAAAACCTCGCCGTGCTGGAAGGGGCTCATGGTGCCGGGATCGACGTTGATGTAGGGGTCGAGCTTCTGGATGGTCACGGAAAGGCCGCGCGCCTTCAGAAGCGCGCCCAGCGAGGCCGCCGCCAGACCCTTGCCCAACGATGACAACACGCCGCCCGTCACAAAAATATACTTCGTCTTCATGCCCAATCCCTGCCCTTCCCGGCGGTTTTCTTGCTCCCGCGGCGCGGAAAGAAGGCGCATATCCCCTTCCCACAGTTGACGCGGCGCAACCTCCCCCTCTATACTTTAGTCCCTTTGCAAAAGAAAGCTTAACCTGCGCCCCGCGCGAGGAAAAACCCGCGTTTGCCCGGCAAGTCCGCCCCGGAACCTGTTCCGGGCAAGGCGCGGCCCCGGCGCCGCCACCAACGCTCTCCAGAGCATTTTCACTTTGAAAATGCTCGCGGGACTGAGCGTAGCGAAGTTCCGCCGCGAAGCCGAAGTAGCCGCAATTCACTTGCGGCGTTATCGATGCTGTCGCTATCCGTAATGCGCCTGCGCCGCATAACGGCTAGCGCAAACGACGGCGGAGGCGTGAAACTTACGCGGCAGCACATCGTGTCCAGTCCATGCATCATGTCAAAGCTAAACTACCCATAAAGGATATCTCATGGCCAAGGTTCATGTGCTGGTGCTGACCGGATACGGCACCAATTCCCACGAGGAAAGCGCCCACGCCGCCCGGCTGGCCGGGGCCGACCGCGCCGACGTTGTTCATTTTGCCGACATTGTCAGCCGCGACGCGCGCCTGGAAGAATACCAGATGCTGGTCTTCCCCGGCGGCTTTCTGGACGGCGACGACCTCGGCGCGGCGCAGGCCGCCGCCCAGCGCTGGCTTTACCTGCGCGACGCCGAAGGCGTGCCCCTGCTCTCGCGGCTCAACGCCTTCATGGACGAGGGCAAGCTGATGCTCGGCATCTGCAACGGCTTCCAGCTCATGGTCAAGCTCGGCCTTTTGCCCTGCCTGGACGGCAAGCGCTTCGAGCGCCAGGTGTCGCTCGATCACAACGCCTCCGCCCGCTACGAAGACCGCTGGGTGCGCCTGGCCGTCAACCCGCTCAGCCCCTGCGTCTTCACCAGGGGCCTCGGCAACCTGGCCATGCCCGTGCGCCACGGCGAAGGCAGGCTTGTCACGCCCGACGACGCCACGCTGGAGCGCCTGATGGCCGAAAACCTCGTGGCCCTCCGCTACGCCGACCCGCAAACCGGCCTGCCCACCGAGGAATACCCGGCCAACCCCAACGGCTCGCCGCTCGGCATCGCCGGGCTCACCGACCCCACGGGCCGCATGCTCGGCCTCATGCCCCACCCCGAGGCCTTCAACCATCCCACCAACGCCCCAGCCTGGACGCGGGGGGAATACGAACTGCCCGGAACCGCGCTCTTTGAAAACGCTGTGCGCTACCTGCGCTGAACGCGGCTGAACGCCGCGCTGGCAAAGTTTTTGCATACTCTCATGCGAGGCGGGGGGCGATCCGTCGAAAAACCGACGCGCCTCCCTCCCCTGCCAACGACATTGTAGGGAATACGGCGGAGCGGAGCGGAGCCGGAACACCAGGCCCGCCGCAACCGCGCTGTTTTTCAGGGAGCTTTGCATGGAACTCAAGGGCACGCAGAAAATCGCCGTTCTTTTGCTGGCGCTGGGCGACAAATTCACGTCGGACGTGTTCAAGCGCATGGATCGCCATGAAATCACGTCTATTTCCAAGGCTATCGTGGATTTGGAGCCGGTGGCCAAGGAAAACGTGGAGGCCATCCTGCGCGAGTTCCACGCCGCGCTTGTGGCGGGCATGGACGTGGTGGCCGGCGGCCAGAACGAGGTGCGCCGCCTGCTTTCCGCCAACCTGGACAGCGAAACCGCCAAGTACGTTATGGACGCCCTCAACCTGGAGGCCGGGCCCGTGCCCTTCCGCGAGCTGGAGCGCGTCAGCCCCAAGCTGCTGGCCCAGTTGCTGCGCAGCGAGCACCCGCAGACCCTGGCCCTGATCCTCGGCCACCTCAAGCCCGATCAGGCCGCCAACATGTTGACGATGCTGCCCGCCGGCGTGCGGGCCGAAGTGCTGATGCGCCTGGCCCGGCTGGAATCCGTGCCCGAAGACATGCTGCTGGAAGTGGATCGCGTGCTGCAAAGCCAGCTTATCGCCATGGGCGGCAAGGAAGGCAAAAAGGTGGGCGGCGTGCAGTCGGTGGCCGAAATCCTCAACCAGGTCGACCGCGCCACGGAAGAGGAAGTCATCTCCGAAATCGAGGAAGAATCGGCCCAGATGGCCGAAGACATCCGCAACCTCATGTTCGTGTTCGAAGACTGCCGCCTGCTGGACGACCGCGGCATGCGCGAGCTGCTCAAGGAAGTCTCCAACGAGGATCTCACCCTGGCCCTGCGCGGCTCGTCCGATTCGCTCAAGGAAATTTTCTTCAAGAACATGTCGGAACGCGCGGGCAACATGATCCGCGAAGAACTGGAATTTATGGGCCCGGCGCGTCTCTCGGACGTGGAAACCGCCCAGCAGAACATCGTCAAGGTGGTGCGCCGCCTGGAAGGCTCGGGCAAGCTCGTCATCAACCGAGGTGGATCGGATGCCCTCATCTGATGCGGAAAACCGCATGGGCACCATCTTCATGGGCCCTTCCTCCGACCGCGAGACCACGCTGGATCGGCTGATGGACGCCAGCCAGCGGGAATTGTGGAATAAAAAGACGGAAGAAGAGTACATGGAGCGCGTCCGGGCCAAGGCCACGGACAGCGTGCGCGCCCTCCTGCTGCAAGCCAAGACGCGCGGCGAGGAAATCCGCGCCGGAGCGAGAGCCGAGGCCGACGCCCTGCGCGCCGAAGCCGAAGTTGTCCGCGCCGATGCCGCCAACCTGCGCGCCGAAGCCGAGGCCGCGCTGGCCGACGCCCAAACCCGGCGCGACGCCGCGCACGCCGAAGGCCTGGCCGCCGCGCGCGCGGAGGCCCTGGCCGAACTCAACGACACCCGCGCCGCCCTGGCCGAAACCACGGCCATGGTGCTGATGGGCATCCACGACCAGTGCGGCCATATTTTCGCGGCCTGGCGCAACGACCTCGCCGCCCTGACCAGGGAAGCCGTGGCCAAGGCCACGGGCTGGGTGGTGGACAACG
This sequence comes from Mailhella sp., assembly GCA_031552135.1. Lineage (GTDB taxonomy): Bacteria > Desulfobacterota > Desulfovibrionia > Desulfovibrionales > Desulfovibrionaceae > Mailhella. The sequence goes on along the minus strand of JAVBMS010000015.1, from coordinate 2,577 downwards.
AGCGCGCCGCCATGCTGACGGCCCTGCTTGACCAGAGCATGCGCGCCCTGCTCGACCGCCGCCGCTTCATGGTGCGCGTCAACCCCGTGGACGCCGAACTGGTGACCGAAATGCTGGCCCAGGCCCATCAGGCCAACCCGCATACCGTGCAGTGGGAACTGGCCGCCGATCCCCAGCTTGAGCCCGGCAGCCTGATCGTGGAAAGCGACGCCGCCCTGGTCAGCAACAGCCGCGAGGCCCGGCGCTCGGTGGTGGACGACATCCTCGGCCAGCTTACCCTGCCCGAAGGCCCGGCCGATCACGAAGCCCAAAGCGCCGTCACCCAGCAGCTTGTGCAGGGCATGGAAGCCCACGGCATCCGCCTGGCCGAACCCGAGGCGGTTCCCGAGGAGTTTGCCGCAAACGCCGCGGCGCCGGAATTTGTTGAACCCTCCATTGCGGACGCTGCGGTTACGGACGCTGCGGTTGCGGACGCGCCCGAGGTTCCCGTTTTGGATATGCCGGTTGCGGATGTCGCGGATGTTGCGAATGTCGTAGATGTCGCGGATGGCCCCTTGCCGGCGCGGGAAACGCCGGAGCAGGACGCCATGCCCGGCGATGTTTCCGACGCAATGTTCGACGTTGTGCCCGAAACGCCGGAGGCCGAGCCCTCTGCCGAGCCCGAACCCGTCCCCGCCGTCCCCGCCGGGGAAGACGACGCCTTCAGCCGCGAGGCCGCGCATCTGGTGGAGGAATTTCTGGGCAACGCCAAGCCCCCCGCCGACGCCGGCGCTGCCGGACTCGCCGGAGAAGACGGCGCGCTGCCGCCCGACGTGGCCGACGATCTGCTCTCCGCCATGGGTTTCGACGCCGACGGCGAGCGGCCAAAGGACTGAACCATGCCCTTCGATCCCCGCACCTGCCTGGACTTGATCCAAAAAACCGAGCCCATGCAGACGTTCGGCAAGGTCAACAAGGTGGTGGGCCTGGTGGCCGAGGCCGCCGGACTCAACGCCTCGCTCGGCTCGGTCTGCCACATTCTGCCCGACGACGGCTCGGCCCCGGTCGCGGCCGAGGTGGTGGGCTTTCGCGACGGCAACCTGCTCTTCATGCCCTACGGCGAAATGCGCGGCGTCAAGCCGGGCAGCCTGATCCGCAATTCCAGCCTGCCGCCGGTCTTTCCCGTGGGGCCGGATTTGCTGGGCCGCACGCTCGACGCCTTCGGCACGCCCATCGACAAAGGCCCGCGCATCGCGCCCGAAGCCATGGTTCCCATTTACGCCTCACCGCCCGCGCCCCTGGACAGGCCGCGCATCACCGACCCGCTCGACGTGGGCGTGCGCGCCATCAACGCGCTGCTCACGCTTGGCAAGGGCCAGCGCGTGGGCATCATGGCCGGTTCGGGCGTGGGCAAGTCCACGCTCATGGGCATGATGGCCCGCTACACCGCCGCCGACGTCAACGTCATGGCGCTGATCGGCGAGCGCGGCCGCGAAGTCCTCGAATTTATGGAAAAAGATCTGGGGCCGGAAGGCATGGCCCGCTCCGTGGTCGTGGTGGCCACCTCGGATCAGTCCTCGCTGGTGCGCATGCGCGCGGCCTACGCCGCCACCGCCGTGGCCGAATATTTCCGCGACCAGGGCAAGGACGTGCTGCTGATGATGGACTCCGTCACCCGCTTTGCCATGGCCTCGCGCGAAGTGGGCCTCGCCACCGGCGAGCCGCCCACCACCAAGGGCTACACGCCTTCGGTCTTCGCCCAGCTCCCGCGCCTGCTGGAACGCACGGGCCGCTCCGACAAGGGCACCATCACCGGCATCTACACCGTGCTTGTGGACGGCGACGACTTCAACGAACCCATTGCCGACGCCGTGCGCTCCATCCTTGACGGGCATATCGTCCTCACCCGCCAGCTTGCCGACCAGGGGCACTTTCCGGCCATCGACGTGCTGCGCTCCATCAGCCGTTTGCGCAACGACATCTGCGGCCCGGAGCTGATCGAGGCCGGGCGCATCGTCACCAGCCTCATGGCCACCTACAAACAGGTGGAAGACATGATCAATATCGGCGCGTACGCCCAGGGCTCCAACCCCGACATCGACGCCGCCATAAGGATGCGGCCGCTGACCAACGCGTTCCTGCGCCAGAACGTGAGCGAAAGATCTGCGCTGCTTGATTCGTTTACAAAGCTGCTGCAACTGGCCACGCAGGCCGGATAAGGGGAGAGGGGGAGATGCCTCCGGCGGGGGGGGCGTAACGCCCGGTTTTTCGGCGGCTGCGCCGGCGGGCTTTTTAATGGTTCTATCCCCTGCGCCTCCGGCAGGAAAAAGAAAAGAGATTTTCGCTAAATTTTTCGGCGGCTGCGCCGGCAAAGACTTTAATATCTCTTTACCCTGCGCCTCCGGCGGGGAGTGAGGGGGCCTGTTATGGGCGAAACCTGCGGTTTCTCCCCTCCGAGGCCCCCTCCTCCACCTCCCCCCGGAACACCCCTCTTCCGCTGACCCCTCTCGTTGAGAAAGCTCCATCGTCCGGCCGCATGCTCGCCGAAGCGGCTCGACATGCGACGCCATTAACCGCCCGCACTCCGCTCGCCTCTGG
>JAVBMS010000059.1:0-11675 GCA_031552135.1 Mailhella sp. | reverse complement strand
AACAACGAACAACTTTTGCGTTGCCCGTTTAAAAAATTTTGGGAGAGGGGAGGGGGCGCGGGGGGCGGGGGGGGCCAGTTTTTTAAATAGGTGCGCCCACACCCCCAAAACGCACAGATCTGAAAAGAGGGGCGGGGGGGGGTGGGGGGGCGGGGGGGGCTCTCCCCCCCCAGCCCCCCCCCCCCCCCCCCCCCCCCCCCCCCCCCATACGATCCCTTTCTAATAGCGGTCGCGGGGCTTGATGCGGGCGGCCTTGCCGCGCAGGTTGCGCAGGTAGTAGAGGCGGGAGCGGCGCACGCGGCCCTGGGTGATCAGTTCGACGTGGTCGATGAAGGGCGAGTGCAGGGGCAGGATGCGTTCCACGCCCACGCCGTCGGAAATTTTGCGCACGGTGAAGGAGGCGCCCGTGGTACCGCGCTGGATGCGGATCACATTGCCCTGGAACACCTGGATGCGTTCTTTTTCGCCTTCGACGATGCGCAGGTGGACTTTGACCGTGTCGCCGGCCCTGAAGGCGGGCATGTCGGTGCGCATGTGTTCGCGTTCGATCTGCTGGATGATGCTCATTCGGGTTCTCCTTGGTGAAGCCTTGCGGCGTCGGAGCCTTGCCGGCGCCGGAAGCCTTGCGGCGATGTTTTTTCAACCCAGGTCGCCGAGCAGCCGATCCAGCAGGATGGCGGCGGCGGCGCGCACCGGGAGGTGGTTATACGCGTCCAGCCAGCGCAGGGGGGGGAGGATGACGTCGCACCGCTCCAGCACGTCCCGCGCCAGTCCGTGCCCGGTGCCCAGAACAAGGAGCACCGGCCGGTCTTCAAGCTCGCGCCGCACCGTATGGAACGGTGTGGCGGCTTTTTGCTCCCGCCCTTTTTTGTCCAGCAGCGGGCGGGCGCTGGTGCCCGCCAGCAGGGCGGGCGTTCCGCACCGGGCGTTCAGGTCGTTCACGGCGTCGTCCAGCGAAACGGCGTGGCGAACGAGGCTGAGGGCTTCGGCGCGATCCGGGTTGGCGGCGGCGCCGGGGCCTTGCGTCCAGTGGGTCAGGAGGGTTTCCAGAAGTTTTTTCTGGTCGTCCAGCGGGGTGACCACATAGACGCCTCCCAATCCATAGGTGCGGGAAATGCGTGCTATATCGTGAACGTCAAGATTTGTCAAAGAGCTTGTTCCGGTCACATGATCTTTGAGCAGGACGGGGTGGTGGACGAGCGCGATAAAGCAGTGTTTGCCGGGCCGGAGGCGGGGCTCGCGGGCCAGCAGCGCGCGGTCGGCCGCGCCGAGGGCGGCTTTGGCCAGCAGGTCGGGCCGCTTGCGCAGCGTGACGCGCAGCGAGGCCTCGCGCCGCCAGGTTGCGATGCGGGCGTGGTTGCCGGAAAGCAGAACCGGGGGCACGGGCAGGCCTTCAAAATCGTCGGGCCGGGTAAAATGCGGGTATTCGAGCAGGCCGGCGCTGAAGCTTTCCTCCGTGCCGGATTCTTCCTTGCCCATAAAGCCGGGCAGCAGGCGGGCCGTGGCTTCGATCACGGCCAGGGCCGCGGTTTCGCCGCCGTTGAGCACGGCCTCGCCCACGCTGACGCTTTCCACGGGCAGCAGGTCGAAGAGCCGGGCGTCAAAACCTTCGTACCGGCCGCAGATCAGGGTGAGGGCGGGTTCCTGCGCCAGCTCGCGCGCCAGTTCCTGCGTGAGCGGGCGGCCGTCGGGCGAGAGCGCGATCATGCGGCCGGGCGTGGGCAGGGCGCGCAGCGTTTGCAGCAGGGGTTCGAGCATCAGCACCATGCCGGGGCCGCCGCCGTAGGGGCGGTCGTCCACGGTGCGGTGCGGGTCGCGGGCGGCGTCGCGCGGGTTGGCGAAGGAAAAGGAAACCAGGCCCGACTGCCGCGCCCTGGCCATCAGGCCGGAAGCGAGGGGCGAATCGAACCATTCGGGAAACAGGGTAACCAGGGTGTAGAGCATGCAGCCCTGTATCATTCGGGCTGATAGACGTCCAGCAGGCCGGGCGGGGGAGCGATGATCACGGCTTCCTCTTCGACGCCGATCACAAACTCCGGCACGGCGGGGAAAAGAATTTCGTGGCCCGCGTCGGCGCGTATGCTCCAGATTTCCTGCCCGGCGGGGAAGAGCACGTCTTCCAGCACGCCGAGGCGTCCGCCGTGTTCCAGATGCACGGGCAGGCCCAGCAGGTCGTGGATGTAGGGTTCGTCGTCCGGCGCCGGCGGCATGTCGGCCGCGGCGATGAGCAGTTCCTGGCCGCGCAGCAGTTCGGCGGCGGAGCGATCGTCAACGCCTTCCAGGCGGAGGATGAGCGTGTCCTGCCAGAAGCGGCGGGATACGAGGCGAACCGGGCGAGGCGGCTGATTCCCCGCCCGGAGCCACAGGGGTTTATCGAGAAGCCGGGGGGATTCCGCGTAGTATTCCGCGCGGATCTCCCCCTTGATGGAGTGCGGCCTGGCCAGTCTGGCCAGAACGTGAAAGGGGACGGTTGAGGAGGACATTATTCCATGATTTCCAGAACAACGCGCTTCTTGGCCTTGGCGGAAACCGCGCTGAGCAGGGTGCGGATGGCACGGGCCGTGCGGCCCTGCTTGCCGATGACCTTTCCAAGGTCTTCCTTGGCGACGGCCAGTTCGAGAACGGACGTCTGTTCCCCTTCCACTTCACGCACGCTGACGGAATCCGGATTATCAACAAGCGATTTCGCTATGAATTCAACAAGTTCCTTATGTAGCATAGGAGGTTCCTCTCAGTCGTTTTGTCCCTCCCCCCCAGGGACGTGGGGATTGTGTTAATCACTTAACATTCGCCATGCCCTACGTCAATGAAAACTCAAAAAATAGAGAGAAGATAGGAGGTTAGATTGATCTCCCCGTATTATTTTTTTGCCGCGCGCCCGGCGTGCGACCACAAAAGCGGAGTACGGCGGCGCGTTTACGCCGCGTTTTTGAAGACGCCGTTGATCGGGCGGAAGCGGGCGACGCACGGGGAGGGCAGTTCTTCCCACACGCCGACAACGTTGTCGTTCAGGGCCGCCAGTTCAAGGTGCAGCATGGCGATGCCGCAGTCGAGGCGGCATTTGGCGTCGGCGGCTTCCGCGCCGGGCGTATCCGCCGCGAGCGCCTCGGGATCCATGCAGACGACAAGGCTGGTGCCGTCCCACGAAAAACGCCAGGGCTGGCGGTTGCGGGCCGAGGGCGCGAGGCGGGCGGCTTCCACGGCCCGGCACGCCCATTCGGGCCAGTTGGCCTCCGGGTGGCCGGGGGCCAGGATGGGGAACGGCAGGCGCTTGCGCGAGCCGAGCAGCACGCTGAAGGCGTGCTCCGCCACCGTGCGGGAGCCCAGGGGGTACCCCACGGGCGAAATGCCGGCGATGCGCTCGTGCGGGGCCAGCGGCGTCAGGGCGGCGGCGGTTTCGGGGCGGAACGTGCCGGTGACCCAGCAGGTTCCGAAACCGAGGCGCGTGGCCTCCAGAATGAGGGCCTGGCCCGTGTAACCGGCCGCGGCCCAGGGGTCGCGCTCTTTTTGGGTTGGATCGTGGATGACAAGCAGCGCGTGGGTGGCGCCGCGTATTTTGCCGTAGGAGCCGGCCAGCCCCGTGAAGACGCCGCGGCCGGCCGGCGTGTCCAGCGCGGTCAGGGCAACGCGCGCCACCGGGCCGCGCGCTGTGCGCCACGGCTGGAAGCGCGCGGCGGTGGCCTCCAGTTCGGCCAGATCGGAAGGGGCGGGGGGGCACCCGTCGAAACGGCGGCGCGACTGGCGGGAGAAGATGGACGGAAGCCAGGCGAGCGAGGGGCCGGGAGGCGCGTTTTCGGGATGTATGCCGGATAGATGGGCGGCGAACATAAGCGTCCTCATCGTCTGCGGGGTTGGCCTTCGGCGGGGGACGCTTCGGCGGCGGATGACGCCGCAACGGAGCCGCGCCCGGGTTGAACCGGGCCGGGCGCTTTCTGCCAGAAGCCTGACCATTTTCGGATAAATCGGTTGATACGGCAATGGGTGCAACTGGCCGCGCGGGAGTTTTGTAGCCACGGGAAGGAGCTTAGTAAAGCTCTTTTTCGGCGTGGCGCGTCGAAATGCTGCCAAGTCCCCGGCGCGCCGACGGAAAATCTTTCGGCGGGGCCGGAGGCCGGAGATCGGCGGAACGCCTGCCGGAACGGAAACGAGCGGACTTTGGGGCGGAACCGTTTGCCGCCGCCGCGCGATTAAACGCCAAGACCCCGCGCGGACACGGGGTTGACGGGAGAAACAGCGCTCCGGCCGGGGAAATATCCCCTAAACGGGCGCGTATCTCGGAGCCGCTCTACTTGTTGAGGAGCGAGCGGACGGTTTCGGACGGTTCCGCGCCCTTGTCGAGCCAGGCCTGGATCTTTTCGCGCTCAAGCTTGACTTCGGCCGGGTTGGTGTTGGGATTGTAGTAGCCCAGAAACTCCAGCGGCCTGCCGTCGCGCCGCGTGCCGCTGTTGATGGCGACCACGCGGTAGAAGGGGTGCTTTTTGGAGCCGGAGCGGGTGAGCCTGACTTTTACGGACATGTTGAACTCCTGAGAGGATGATGGCGGCGGGATCGCTACCTTTTTTTGTTTTTACGCTTTTGCTTGTCGCGTTTTTTTTTGGCCTGGGATTTGCCCTGGCCGCTGCCGAAATTCGCGCCCGACGGCGGAAGCCCCGGCAGGCCGCCCATGCCGCCCATACCGGGCAGGCCGCCGCCCATGCCGCCCATGCCGGGCAGGCGGGGCATGCGTTTGCCGGGCTGGAGCATGGATTGCATCATTTTTCGCATCTGGTCAAATTGTTTCAGCAACTGGTTCACGTCCTGAACCCGCGTGCCGGAACCCCTGGCGATGCGCGCCCGGCGGCTGCCGTTGATGATGTCGGGGTTGCGCCGCTCCTGCATGGTCATGGAATTGAGGATGGCCTCGGTGCGGTTCAATTCTTTTTCGTGGTCGCCCAGTTCGCCCAGCTTGCCGGCTATGCCGCCCATGCCGGGGATGAACTTGAGGATGTTTTCCAGCGAGCCGATTTTGCGCACGCGGCGCATCTGGGTGCGGAAGTCCTCCAGGTCGAACTTGGCCTTTTGCATTTTGCGGGCCAGGGCTTCGGCCTCGTCGATCGCGATTTCTTCCTGCGCTTTTTCCAGCAGGGTAAGCACGTCGCCCATGCCGAGAATGCGGCCCGCCACTCGGTCGGGGTGGAAAACCTCCAGATCGGAGAGCTTTTCGCCCATGCCCACAAACTTGACGGACGCGCCGGTTACCGACTTGATCGAAAGCGCCGCGCCGCCGCGGGCGTCGCCGTCCATCTTGGTCAGCACCACGCCGGTCAGCCCGAGCCGCGCGTTGAAGGATTCGGCCACGTTGACCGCGTCCTGGCCGGTCATGGCGTCGGCCACGAACAAAATTTCAGCCGGATCGACCGCCTCTTTAATGGCGGCCAGCTCCTGCATCAGGGGCTCGTCCACATGCAGGCGGCCCGCGGTGTCGAGGATGACGACCGTGTGGCCGTTCTGCCTGGCTTCGGCCACCGCCGCCCGGGCGATGTCCACGGGATTCATGTCCGCCCGCGAGGCGAAGCAGGGAATGTCGATCTGCCGGGCCAGCGTCTGCAACTGATCGATGGCGGCCGGGCGGTAGACGTCGGCCGGGACGAGGCAGGGCTTCATTTTTTGCTTGCGCAGCAAAAGCGCCAGCTTGCCCGCCGTGGTGGTCTTGCCGGAACCTTGCAGGCCCACCATCAGGATCACGGAGGGCTGGCCCCGCAGGTTCAGCTCGGTCTGGCCGCCGCCAAGCAGGGCCACCAGTTCGTCGTGCACCACCTTGATAAGCTGCTGGGCGGGCGAAACGCCCTTCATCACGTCCACGCCGACGGCGGCCTCGCGGACGCGATCGGTGAACTCGCGGACGACCTTGAAGTTGACGTCCGCTTCCAGCAGGGCAAGGCGCACTTCCCTGAGCGCGTCTTGTATGTTATCGTCGGTCAGTCGCGCGCGGCCGCTCAAGTTGCGGAACACGCCGGACAGCCGGTCGGTCAGGCTTTCGAACATGGGCATCCTGTGTCGGAAAAGTGCCGAAGCGTTTGAACCCTAAATTGTTGCGCAAGTCCGGCCGGAAGTCAAGGATCGCCGCGCGCGGAGCGCCAGGGCCGGAGCGCGCGCCGGATGTTCAAATTTTGAGCGGGGCCTCGCGCTTTCAGGAATTGCGGGCGGGGGTGCTGTACAAAAAAAGGTACAAAAAAAGAGGTTTTTTGCGCGGCCTGGCCGCGAAGAATGTTCGGAATCCATTGATATTGCTGCTGATGTTTTCAGGGAAAATGGTTTGGCACGGCGCTTGCTTAAGGGAAAGCATCTTCCTTGAGAGATGTTGACTCACCCCCCCTTAGCGTGCGACTGCCGGCCCCTCACCGGCAGTCCTTTTTTTATGTCAACAGCGCGCCTGGCGCGGAGGTTTGTTGTGGAGACGATGCAATGCCCGTGCGGTTCGGGCCGGGAACTGGCGGCCTGCTGCGGGCCCTATCTGGAAGGAACGGCGCTGCCCGCTGCGCCGGAAGCGCTGATGCGCTCGCGCTACACCGCGCATTGCCTGGGGCGCTATGACTATCTGGTGGATTCGACGCATCCGCAGTTTCGCGACGAGCTTTCGGCCGAGGAAATTAAGGAATGGTCGGAGCTGATGTCCTGGCAGGAGCTGGAAATTCTGGAAACGCGCAACGGCGCTCCGGAGGACGAAACCGGCGAGGTCAGCTTTCTGGCCCACTATACCCTTAAAGGAATGCCCCAGAAGCTGCGCGAAGACGCGTTTTTCCGCAAGGAAGAGGGCCGCTGGTACTATGTGGAGGGCACGGTGCACGGCGCGGAGCCGGCCCGGCGCGAAAGCCCCAAGATCGGCCGCAACGATCCCTGCCCCTGCGGCAGCGGCAAAAAGTACAAAAAATGTTGCATGCCCGCCTGAGGGAACGGTTGTCTCCCCGGGTAAGGCGCGGTATAGGAAAGAAAATCGGCGGCGTTGCGCCGCCGTGTTCCTGAAGCCTTCCGCCGCCGGTCTGCCGGCCGCGGCCGCATCACCTACCGGGAATCGCGAGGAGAAGCCATGCAGATACGTGATTGGATGACCAGAGACGTCGTGACCGCCACGGTGGAAACGTCCATGCTCAAAGTTTCCAAGATGATGAAGGAATACAGCATCCGCCGCGTGCCCGTGGTGGACGCCAAAAACCGCGTCATCGGCATCGTTTCCGACCGCGACGTCAAGGACGCCTCGCCTTCCAAGGCGACAACCCTGGACATGCACGAACTGTATTACCTGCTCTCGGAAATCAAGGTCAAAGACATCATGACGCCCGAGCCGCTCACCGTGAACGTGAAGGACACCGTGGAGCGCGTGGCCCTGCTGATGCAGGAAAAAGCCATCGGCGGCCTGCCCGTGGTGGACGACGACGGCGTGGTGGCCGGCATCATCACGGATCACGACCTCTTCAAGGTGCTGGTGGAAATTACGGGCGTGCGCCACGGCGGCGTGCAGATCGCCGTGGAAGTGGACGATTTGCCCGGCGCGATACGCCCCATTACAGACCTGGTCCGCGAGCACAACGGCAGCATCATTTCCATGTTGACGGCCGAAAGCAAAAAGGACCCCAACCGCCGCGAAATCTACCTGCGCATCCGCCCCATGGAGCGTAGCGAGGAAAACCGGCTGGTGGACGCCGTGCGGGCGAAGTTTGACCTGCGGTACTGGGTGCGCGATAACGTCCACGAATAGGGTTTGGAATTCCGCCGTGATTTTCCGATGATAATCAGGCGGGATGGTTGCAAAAAATAAAAAAAGCCGCTGCGCTTGCCATTTGCACGCAGTTATGGCAACGTGCCCGTAGCAAGATGGGGGGTCGCAAGTCCCCTTGAAAGTTTGGTGCTCGCGCAACCCATTCGCCAGCGGGCGCATCTCACGAAACAGTGCAATATGTCCAAGGAGGACGCACATGGCTGAAGTCTCGTACAAGGGAAAAACCTTCGAGGTCGATGAAGACGGTTTTCTGCTCCGTTTCGACGACTGGTGCCCCGAATGGCTGGAGTATGTGAAGGAATCCGAAGGGATCTCCGAAATCACGCCCGACCACCAGAAAGTGCTTGATTTTCTGCAGGATTACTACAAGAAGAACGGCATCGCCCCCATGGTGCGCATCCTTTCCAAAAACACGGGTTACAAGCTGAAGGAAGTGTACGAACTCTTCCCCTCCGGCCCCGGGAAAGGCGCCTGCAAGATGGCCGGTCTGCCCAAACCGACCGGTTGCGTCTAACCCAGCAGGCTGTGTGCCGAATCCTTGTCAGGCGATTTCTTTCGCCTGACTTTTTTATTCTACTTGCTGATAGAGCGCCGCTCTGTTAGGCTCTGCTCGTCGCTCTTCTTGTAAGGATTCTCGCGAACAATCTGGAGGATGTATGAAAAATTTCCGCGTTTTGGCTCTTGCCCTTATCCTGGCAATGGGCGTGACTTCGGCGGCTCAGGCCGTGGAGACGATGATCCGCAAAGTCGACAGCTTCGACTTCCTGGTGGATTATTCCGGCTCCATGATGATGAAGCACACGGCGCTTAAACAGAACAAAATGGATCTGGCCAAGTTCGTGATGACCCGCGTGAACCGCTCGATTCCCGACCTCGGTTACAAAGGCGCCCTGCATACCTTCGCCCCCGCCGGCACCGTCATGCCCCTGGCCCCCTGGGCCGCTGAGCCGATGGACAAGGCTATCGCCTCCCTCAGCAACGATCTGCCCGTGTTCGGCCGCCTGACCCCCATGGGCACCGGGATTGCCTCCCTCGCCCCCGAGTACGCTCCCTTCCCCCGCCCGACCGCCCTCATCATGGTGAGCGACGGCGCCTCCAACTACGGTTCCGACCCGGTCGCCGAAGCCCAGCTGCTGTACCGCAGCCAGCCCGGCATCTGCTTCCACGTCATTTCCCTCGCCGACACGCCGGAAGGCCAGGAAACCCTCCAGCGCATCGCCGCCCTTGACAAGTGCTCCGTCATGGTGGACGCCAAGTCCCTGATGCAGAGCCAGGCCGCCGTCGACAAGTTTGTGGAAGACGTCTTCTACACCAAGGCCATGGAAGAAGCCATGATCCTGCGCGGCGTCAACTTCGCGTTCGACTCCTATGCGCTGGACAAGAACGCCCAGGGCATCCTGGACGAAGTGGCCGCCATCCTCAAGGGCCGTCCCGGCATCCAGACCTCGCTTGAAGGCTGGACCGACTACATCGGCACCGACGAATACAACGCGAAGCTTTCCCAGCGCCGCGCCGACGCCGTGCGCGACTACCTGGTGAAGAAGGGCGTGCCCGCCAACAGCATCACCGCCAAGGGCATGGGCAAGTCCTACAAGTATGACAACGCGACGGATCAGGGCCGTTACCTGAACCGCCGTACCGAACTGCTGTTCAAGTAATTGACCGGGGAGAGGGTTTCCTTCTCCCCGTAGTACTTCGGGAGGGGAAACGTGGTATGTGCACGTTTCCCCTTTTTTCTTATCCTTACCCCCGTCAGGAGATTTTCATGACAGCACCCCGTCTGATTGTTCTGGCCGCCGTCCTGGCGCTGGCGGCCCCCGCGCCCACGGCGCACGCCGCGGACGTCAAGCCCGCCGCCAAACCTGCAACCGTCGCCGCCAAACCCACGCCGAAGCCCGCCCCCAAGGCCGAAACGTTCGACGACGTCCGCCTGAAGCTCGAAACCTTTGCGGCCCGCCACCTCCAGACCTGCAACGCGCAAATGCGCCCCAGCCACAACGTGCCGGAAATTTTCGACCGCAACGGCCAGAAAGTGGCCCGTTATGTCGAGCTCGACCTGCAAAGCCTCACGACCGAGATCAGCCAGACGGACAACAAGACGTTCGCCTACCTCGGCAAGGTGATCTACATTGAGCATACCTACGAGGCCGTCGGCGCCACGCCGGAAGAAGCGAAAAACGGCCAGTACCAGCGCGTCCGCAGCCGCCGCCTCACGGAACTGCCGCGCTACGTGAAGGGCGCCTGGGTCAATTGACGTTCTGTGCCCGCGAGCACGGCGCGCGTTGAACAGGCTCCTGCGCCCGCCCCACCCGGGGGTGCGCGGCGAGCGCCGCATACGATCGCTTCCATCTTACCCAAAGCGCCCGGAACATTCCGGGCGCTTTGTCATGGCGCAGTCCGGCGACGGACGCGGAAAGCCCGGCCTCCTTGGGGAAGCCGGGCTTTGGCGGGATCATCGGCCGCGTTCGCGGCCGCCGGATCAGGATTGTTGCAGTTCGGTCATGAAGTCTTGCAGCGCCAGGAGCATCTTTTTGGCGACGTCGGGATGCTTGGCGATGACGTTGTCAAGCTGGAAGGGATCGCTCTTGCGGTTGTACAGCTCGTCCGTGGCGGGCACTTCGCTGGAGCTGGTGGGCGTGCATGTCCACTGATCCGCGCCGTCGGTGGTGGCGTTGTCCTTGTGGCGCTGGGCGATGTTGCTCATCGCGTCCAGGGCGCCGTCGTCGTGGGCTTCGGCAAAGAGGCTCTTGCCGCCGGTGGCTTCCAGGTGGGCGCCGTCGATGCCCGAGGTGTAGAAGCCTTCGGTGATCATGGACACGCCGCTTTCATCCAGCTTGGTCCAGTGGATGTACGACCAGTCGTCGGTGAAAATGGCCTGGGAGTAAGGGTAATAGCCGGCAATGGCGAAGTCGCGCACTTTTTGCACGTCGCCGCGCACCAGCGGCATAAGCGATTTGCCCTGCATGGAGGGATGCACGCCGATGCCCAGCCAGTCGCACACCGTGGGGGCCACGTCGCAGGACTGCACATAGGCCTTGATGCGCTGGCCGGCCTTGACGCCGGGGGCGCGCAGCAGCAGCGGGGTGTGCGCCAGTTCCTCGTAGGGCCAGGGGCGCACCTTGCGCATGAGGCCGTGGCCGTGTTCCTTGTTGCCCAGCGGCTCGCCGTGGTCGGAAACCATCATGAACAGGGTGTTTTCCTCAAAACCCAGGCGGCGCACGGCGTCCAGCAGCACGCCGAGGTAGGTGTCGCACAGCGTCACCAGTTCGGCGTACAGCATGCGGATGTGGTTGAGCTGCGGCTCGGTGTACACGCCTTCGACCATGCCGGGGAAGGGCAGAAACTCGTCCTTGCCCTTGTAGTCGGGGTCGTAGGGGCAGGGAAAGTCGAGGTAAACTGACGGCGGATCCCAGGGCTCGTGCGGGTCGAAGCTGTCCACCCACAGGAAGAACTGCTTGTTGCGGTCCACCTGCTCCAGATACTCGACGGCCTTGCGCACGGTGCGGGCCACGTAGCGGTCTTCCTCGCTGTTCCAGTACTGGCGCTGTTTGAGGTAGTTGCCCATTTCGCCGACGGTCGCGGAGGCAAACTGCTCGCCCACCACTTTGCCGAAGCCCTTGAAGGAGCTTTCTTCCACATAGTCCTTGATCTGGCGGTGGTACAGCTGATCGGTTTCGTAGAAATAGTCGTCGGCCTCATGGCCGTGGGTGAACCATACCTTGTCGAAGCCGCGCGTGTAGCCGAACTTGGGCAGCCGGTACATGGGACAGTCAAAAATGATGGCGGTGTCGATGGGCCGGCCCCAGCAGAGGTCGGAGATCATGGTGTCTTCCATGGTCAGGGCCACCCAGCCGGCCTTTTGCAGCGTGTAGCGGCCGGTGTGCATGGCGCGGCGGCAGGGCACGGTGGGCAGGCCCTC
>JAVBMS010000070.1:0-20970 GCA_031552135.1 Mailhella sp. | reverse complement strand
TTTTCGGGCGGGACATGGGCCTTGCCGCGCGTTTTCAGGCGCAGCGGCGCGAGGAGGAGCTGATAGGCAATTACAAGGGCAGCCGCATCCTTCTTGTCGAGGACAACGAAATCAACCAGATGGTCGCGGAAGAAATCCTTTCCCAGGCGGGATTTGTGGTGACCATAGCGGAAAACGGCGCGGAAGCGCTGGATTTGCTGAACGAGCAAGAGTTTGACCTGGTTCTTATGGACATCCAAATGCCGGAAATGGACGGCCTGACCGCCACCCGCAAATTGCGGGAGGAAAGCCGCTTTCGCTCGCTGCCGGTGATCGCCATGACCGCGCACGCCATGAGCGACGACAGGCAGAAAAGCCTGGACGCGGGAATGAACGCGCATATCACCAAGCCCATCGACAGTGTGGAACTTTTCGAAACGTTGGTTACCTGGCTCGGTAAAAGCGCCTGATTTTCGCTGCAAGCCCAAAAAAAGCCGGGCAGCCTTTGTGACTGCCCGGCAAATTGTCTGGCGGAGCGGAAGGGGCTCGAACCCTCGGCCTCCGGCGTGACAGGCCGGCGTTATAACCGTCTTAACTACCGCTCCGTGCATGGTGGGCAGTACAGGACTTGAACCTGTGACCCCCGCCGTGTGAAGGCGATGCTCTACCAACTGAGCTAACTGCCCATGCAGGAAAATGGATGTAACCCGCGAGGCTTCTTCTGTCAAGGAAAAGGTGGAGATTGGCCGCGTTTTGTCCGCATGACGGGCAAAAGCTCTCCGGCGGCCTTGCGCGCCGGGGCTTCGGCGCAAACCCGCTTCAAACCCCGCGCTCGCCGTGGTATTTGCGCAGCGCCACTTCCACGCAGGCCAGCGCCGCCGGGGTCACGCCGGAAATGCGGGCGGCCTGGCCCAGCGTCAACGGCCGGACGGCGTTGAGTTTTTCCTGTATCTCGCGCGAGAGGCCCGGCATACCCGTATATTCCATGTCCGGCGGCAGGGCGATGGCCTCGCGCCGCGCGGCGCGCTGCACCAGTTCGTCCTGACGTTCGAGGTATCCGGCGTATTTGAGTTCGGTTTCCGCTTCGGTGAGGATGGCTTCTTCCGTCTCGGCCAGTTCGGGCAGAAAGACAGCCAGATCCCGCAGCCGCAGCGTGGGGCGGCGGGCCAGATCCGCCAGCGTCACGGCCTGATGGGGGCAGGCTTCGCCCAGCGCGTCCAGCGCGTCGCGCGTGGGGGCGTCCGGGGTGAGGCGCAGGCCGCCGAGCTTGTCCAGAAGATCGGAGAGCGCATCCTGCTTGCGGCGGAACACGTTCCATTGTCCGTCGCCTACCAGGCCGCGCTCGCGCCCGTAAGGGGTCAGGCGCGCGTCGGCGTTGTCCTCGCGCAGCAGCAGGCGGTATTCGGCGCGGGACGTGAACATGCGGAAGGGTTCGGTGGTACCCTTGGTGACCAGTTCGTCCACCAGCACGGCCATGTAGGCTTCGTCGCGGCCGGGGAGGAAGGGCGCTTTGCCCGTCAGGGCGGCGTCCAGATTGAGCGCAGCCCACAGGCCCTGCGCCGCCGCTTCTTCGTAGCCGGAGGTGCCGTTGATCTGCCCGGCCAGCCACAGGCCGCGCACCGCCTTGGTTTCCAGCGTAGGCCGGAGCTGGATGGGGTTGGCGTAGTCGTACTCAATGGCGTAGCCCGGCCGGACGATGCGGGCGCGCTCCAGGCCGGGAATGGTGGCGATCAGCTTTTCCTGCACGTCCAGGGGCAGGCTGGTGGAAATGCCGTTGGGGTAAAACTCCTGGCCGTCGCCGTCCTCCGGCTCCACAAAAATCTGATGGCGCTCCTTGTCGGGAAAGCGCGCGATTTTGTCCTCGACGGACGGGCAGTAGCGCGCGCCCACGCCGGAAATGACGCCGGTGAACAGCGGCGAGCGGTCGAGGCCGGAGCGGATGGCGTCGTGCGTGCGGCTGTTCGTCCAGGTGATGTGGCAGGGAACCTGGGGCAGGCGCGGCCCCGGCCCGTGAAAGCTGAAGCCGGGGGGCGGGGTGTCGCCCGGCTGGGCCTCCATGGCGGAAAAATCGATGGACGTGCCCGCAAGGCGCGGGGTGGTGCCGGTTTTCAGCCTGCCCAGCTCAATGCCCGCCTCGCGCAACGAAGCGGAGAGGCCGCGCGCGGGCGCGTCGCCCAGGCGGCCGCCGTCCTGACGGTTCAGGCCGATGTGGATCAGGCCGTTGAGGAAGGTTCCGGTGGTCAAAAGCACGTGCGGCGCTTCAAAATATTTGCCCAGCGCCGTGCGCACGCCCTGAATGCGGCCGTTTTGGACAAGGACGGCTTCGGCCGTATCCTGCCAGATGACGAGGTTGGGCTCGGCGAACATGTCGCGCCGCACCACGCGCTGGTATTCGCGCCTGTCCATTTGCGCCCGCCGGGCGCGCACCGCCGGGCCCTTGCTGCGGTTGAGTATGCGGAACTGGATGCCCGCCTCGTCCGCCCACAGGCCCATGCGTCCGCCCAAGGCGTCGATTTCGCGCACCAGATGGCCCTTGGCCAGGCCGCCGATGGCCGGGTTGCACGAAAGATAGCCGATGCGATCCGCGTTGCCCGTGATCGCGAGAACCTGATGGCCAAGGCGCGCCAGGGCCAGGGCTGCTTCACAGCCGGCATGGCCCGCGCCGACGATGATGGCGGAAAACGATTGCGGCAAGATGGAAATGCTCTTGGGCTGAGACAAAGCGCGGGGGCGCCCCGAAAGACGCCCCCGCCGTTTGTCAATTTTCGTAGAAAGAGCGCAGGCTCTGGCTCCGGACGGGGTGGCGGAGCTTGCGCAGGGCTTTGGCTTCGATCTGGCGGATGCGCTCGCGCGTGACGTTGAAGAGTTTGCCGACTTCTTCCAGCGTGTGGTCGGACTTTTCGCCAATGCCGAAGCGTTTGCGCAGCACCTGCTCCTCGCGGGGGGTGAGGTCGGCCAGCACGGAGGCGATCTGCTCGGAAAGCTTGGTGTTGACCACTTCTTCCGCCGGGGCCACGGCCTTTTTGTCCTCAATGAAGTCGCCGAGGCTGGAATCTTCCTCGTCGCCGATGGGCGTTTCGAGCGAGATGGGTTCCTTGGCGATTTTGAGGACTTTGCGCACCTTGTCCACCGGATAGTCCATGCGCTCGGCGATTTCCTCCGGCGTGGGATCGCGGCCGAGTTCCTGCACCAGATAGCGCGAGGTGCGGATCAGCTTGTTAATGGTTTCGATCATGTGCACCGGGATGCGGATGGTGCGGGCCTGATCCGCGATGGCGCGGGTGATGGCCTGGCGTATCCACCAGGTGGCGTAGGTGGAGAACTTGTAGCCGCGCTGGTACTCGAACTTGTCCACGGCCTTCATGAGGCCGATGTTGCCTTCCTGAATAAGATCCAGGAATTGCAGCCCGCGGTTCGTGTATTTTTTGGCAATGCTGACCACAAGGCGCAGGTTGGAGCGGATCAATTCCTGCTTGGCGCGCATGGCGGCGTTGGTGCCGCGCCGTATGCGCCACAGCACTTCTTCCAGGTCTTCCACGTCGTGGCAGCATTTGTCGCGCAGGCGGTGCAGGCTTTCGATCTTGCCGGTGAGCATTTCCTTGTAAGAAAACATTTTGTCCACCGACATGCCGAGGTAGGCCGCGGCGTCAAGCATGGCGATTTCGCGGGCGTCGAGCTTGGCGAAAAGGTCTTCGATCTCCTCCTGGCTCCGGCCCACGGCTTCGACATACGCCGCCAGCTCGCGGCGGTAGTTGCGCATCTGGCGGACGTAGTCCTCCACGGTTTCGATGATGCGGTCGATCAGGGTTTTTTCCAGCTTGATGTCGCGCAGGCGGGCCACCACTTCCTCCTTGTACTGGAGGATTTCCTTCTGCGTGCCGGCCACCCGGCGCTCCAGCGTGCAGCAGGCGTCGAGCTTCTGGTAGATTTTGCGCTTCTTTTTGTAGATGACCTTGATTTCGTCCAGCAGCAGAATAACCCGCTGGCGCTGGTTCATCTCGTCTTCGCTGGGGTCGTCTTCCTCAATGGTTTTAACCACGTCCTTGAGCTTGATGCGGTTCTGGCGCAGGTCTTCGCCCACGGTGATCAGTTCTTCCACCGCCACGGGCACTTCCACCAGGGCGTACAAAACGTCCTGCTCGCCGATTTCGATCTTTTTGGCGATAACCACTTCGCCGTCGCGGTCGAGCAGGGGCACCGCGCCCATTTCGCGCAGGTACATGCGGACGGGGTCGGTGTTGCGCGAGACAAAGTCCCCGGCATCCTCGGTGGAGGTTATTTCCACCGCGATGTCGATGGGCGAATCCATGGCCGTGTCCATGCCGGAGTCCAGCGAGGCGTCGAAAACGGCGTCCACGGGATCGTTGTCGGAATCGGTGTTGTTGACCGCGAGGGATTTGCCCTCTTTTTCGGAGTCCACAATGGCGATTTCGAGCTGATCGAACATGCCGATGATTTCTTCAAAGCTCTCCGGGCTGCTGAGTTCCACGGGCACGGCTTTGCTCACTTCTTCAAACGTCAGGTAGCCCGAGGCTTTGCCCTTGGCAATCAACGTTTTGATTTGATTGATTTCTTTGAGGTTATTCGTCACCGTGCCTCCCTCGCGCCTCTTTGAGCGCGCGCATGTATTCACGTTGGGTTTCGTAGTCGGCGGAGCCGTGGCGCAGCGCGGCGGCCACGGAGTTTTTATGCGCCGTGGTTTGCAGGGCGCAAAGCGCGCGCCGTATGGCGTCCCGTTCGCCCTGTTCGTTATCCAGGGCCGGAGCGCCGCTTTCCGTGTCGCGGCAGCGGATCCAGAAGCGCTTTTCTTTTTCTTCCAGCGCGGAAAAAACATCGCCCGGAGCGAAGCGCTCCAGTTTGTCCCACAGGGCCAGCGCCCAGGGGCGGGTAAGGGCGAGATCCGCGCCGAAGTCGCGCAGGCTTTGGATCGCGTGCGGGTAGCGCACGGCAAAGGTCATAATTTCCTGATCAAGAGAAACGGCGCGCGTTTTCGGCACGGCCGGCGCATCGGCCGGGCGGGAGGCGCTTTGCTTGCGCGCGCTGAGCACGCCGCCGCGCAGTTCGGCCTCGGTCAGGCCCAGCCCGCCCGCCAGCTCGGTGGCGAAACGGGCGAAAAGTTCGGGGATCTCCACCTGGCCCAGAAAAGCCCGCGCCCAGGCCACGCTGTCCTTGGGGGCCATGTCGCGCAGGGCGGAAACGCAAAAAGCCAGGCCGTCCGGGGCGCTGCGGCGCAAATCTTCAAAGGCTTGCGCCCCGCGCGAGCGCAGGAGGCTGTCGATGTCGTCCTTTTCAGGGAACAGCACCACCTTGCACGAAAGCCCCCGGCTGAGCAGCATTTCGCACGAGCGCAACGCCGCCTTGCGGCCCGCGCCGTCGCCGTCGAACAAAAGCTCGATGTGCGAGGCAAAGCCCGAAAGCCGCTTGACCTGCTCGGGCGTCAGCGCCGTGCCCAGCACGCCCACGGCGTTGGCGTAGCCGTACTGGTGCAGGGTCAGCACGTCCATGTAGCCTTCGGTCAGCATCAGGCTTTTTTTGACGGTGACGGACGGGCGCGCCTGGTACAGGCCGTAAAGATGCTCGCCCTTTTTATAGATGGGCGAATCGCTGCTGTTGATGTATTTGGCGTCGTCCTCGCGGGCCAGCGAGGGCAGGATGCGCCCGCCAAAGGCCACGGCCTGCCCGGAGAGGTTGCGGATGGGAAACATCAGGCGGCCCCGGAAGCGGTCGTACGCGCCGCCCTTGGCGCTGCGCGAAAGCAGGCCGCATTCCACGGCGGTCTGCTCGTTGAAGCCCGCGCGGCGCAGGGCGGATTGCAGGGGCTGCCACTCGGGCAGGCTCCAGCCCAGGCCGAATTTTTCCTGAATTTCCGGCGCAATGCCGCGTTCGTCCACGTATTCGCGGCAGACCTTGCCCTGCGGGCCTTTGAGGTTGGCGCTGAAGTGGGCGGCGGCGAGATCGTGCATTTTGAGCATGTCGCGCTTGTGCGAACGCTGGCGGGCAACGCCCGGATCGGGCCGGTGCGATTCCAGGCTCACGCCGCTTTCTTCGGCCAGTTGTTCCAGGGTTTCACGAAAGTCCAGCCCGTTGATGCGGCCGTAAAAGTCGAAAATGTCGCCCGAGGCCTGGCAACCGAAGCAATAGAACGTGCCCTGCTCGTCGTTGATGGAAAAGGAGGGTTTGGTTTCCTGATGAAAAGGGCAGGGCGCCACAAGACGCGAACCGACGGGGCGCACCTCGACGTAGCGCCTCGCCAGATCGGCCATGCTGATGCGGGCCTTGATGGCCTGTATGGCGTCCGTGCTTTTCATGACGTACCCGTCGGCGGTTCAGCGGAAAGTCACCAGGGTGACGCCGTCGCCGCCCTGATCGTCCGGCGCGATAGCGTAGGAAGCCACACCGGGATACTGCTTTAAAAACTGGTGCACGGCCTTGCGCAACGCGCCCGTGCCTTTGCCGTGCAGAATTTCCACGCCTTCCGGGCCGGACAGGAGGGCGCGGTCTAAAAACTGTTCTAGTTCCGTTAAGGCCAAATCAGCACGTTTGCCCCGGATGTCAAGGCGCAGCATGGACGCGGGAGACGAAACACGGGTGACAACCGCCGTTTGGCGGGGCGTGGCGGGCAAGGAATTATTGGCGGCGCCGGGATCGAGATCGGCAAAGGACGCCCAGAGCGCCACGCCGTTCAGGTCGATTTTGGCCCGTCCCGCCCGCTCGTCCACTTCCAGCACCGTGCCGCGCTTGTCCCACGGACGGTGGCGCACAGCGGCCCCCACCGTAAAGCTGCCGGCGGCGGGGACGGTTGCCGCTTCATCGCCGGCCGGGGTTTTCAGGCTGGCGCGCAGGGCGGCCATTTCTTTCATGGCCTGCTTGGCCGTGCTTTTGCCCGCCTTCCAGGCGTGCATCAGTTCCTGCGACTGGCGGCGCAGCTCGTCGTTCAGGCGGGCGCGTTCGGCTTCAAGGCGTTCCTGGAGCGTGCGGCGTTTTTCGCGCATCCGGCGCTGCTCGTCCTGCAGGACGGCCAGCTCCTCTTCGCGGCGGCGCGCCAGATCGTTGAGGCGATCCAGAATCGCGGCGCTGTCCTGGCCGTCGATCAAAAGGTATTGTTCCGCGCGCTTCAGCACGGTTTCCGGCAGGCCGTGCTCGCGCGCAACGTCCAGCGCCTGGCTCGCGCCCACCTGATCGTAGGCCAGGTGGAAAAGCGGCTTTTTGGTGGACGTATCAAAAAGCACCGAGGCGGCGCGCACCCTGTCGCGCGTCAGGGCGTAGGTTTTGAGCGCGGGGAAGTGCGTGGCCGTGACCGCGTGGGCCTGTTTTTCGATCAGGCCGTCCAGCACGGCCTGGGCCAGAGCCGCGCCCTGCGCCGGATCCGTGCCCGCGCCGAACTCGTCCAGCAAAATCAGGGCCGAGCTGTCCAAATCGGGCCAGATGTCCGCAAGGTGGCGGATTTGGCCGGTAAAGGTGGAAACATGGTCGTCCAGGCTCTGCTCGTCGCCGATGAAGGCATGGACGTTGCTCCAGACGGGCAGGGTGGCTCCGGGGCCGACCGGCGCGGGCAAACCGGCCAGCGTCATCAGCGTGATCAGGCCCAGGGTTTTCAACGCCACGGTTTTGCCGCCCGCGTTGCCGCCGCTGATCACCAGCAGGCGGTCGCCGGGGCGCAGCAGCAAGTCCACGGGCTCCACGCGGCGCGCGGGCTGGCGCTTGAATTCCAGGGCCAGCAGGGGGTGGCGGGCTTGCGGCAGGTTGAGGGGCGAATCGTTGTCCAGCGGGACGCAGCGCCCGTCCAAAGCGTCGGCCAGGGCGCACTTGGCGAAGATCAGATCCGAGGCCACCAGAAAGCGCCAGGCCGACTCCACGCGCGGTAGCTCCTGCAGCAGAAGATCCGTCAGAAAACGCAGGACTTTTTGCTCTTCTTCGCGTTCGGCCTGCTTGAGTTCCTGGAGGCGGTTGTTCTGTTCCACCAGAAAGAGCGGCTCAAAATACAGGGTTTCGCCGGTTTTGGAATAATCGTGGATGATGCCCTGCAAGCGGCCCTTAAAGTTGGCTTTGAGGGGCAGGACGTAGCGGTCGGACGCCAGCGTCATGTAGTCATCTTGCAAGTAGTGGCCGATATTGTACTTTTCGGCGAATTCCTTGACGCGGCGCGTGCAGCCCTGATGCAGCGAGCGCATTTCGGAGCGCACCAGCAGGAGGCCGGGCGAGCTTTCGTCCTTGAGCGAGGCGTCGTCCGCCACGCAACGGCACAGCGCGGCAAGCGCGGTTTCGGGCAGGGGCTCGGCCGAGGCCAGGGCCGCCAGCGCGGGCCGCCGGGCCGCGCCTTCCAGCGCGGAAACCACAATGCGCTCGGCCAGCAGCAGCGCTTCCTTGACGGCCCACAGCGCGTCCTGCTCCAGCAGGGGGGCGCGTCCGTTCAGGTAGGCCAGCACGCCGGAAAGGTCGGGAAAAGACGCGGGGCGGATGTCGCCTTCCGCCAGCCAGATGCGGGTTTCCTCAAACAGCGCCTGGGCGTGGCGCACGGCATCGGCGCCCGGCAGGGGGCGCAGGGCCAGAGCCGCCTCTTTGCCGGCGTCCGAAAGGCAGCGGGCCGCGAGGTGTTCAAGAATTCTGGAAAATTCCAGGGCCTTGAGCGTGCGATCGTCAGTCATTCCATCCCCTCTGGGGGGCTTACCGGCAAGACGTCCGGACTTTTGCCGCGCGTCAGGCCCGTTGAAAACGCGCTTTGACAGCGTCGCTGACGGCTTTGCCGTCCACACGGCCCTTGTATTCGGTCATGATCGCCTGTATGGCCCGGCCCATGGCCTTCATGCCCTCGCCCAGCAAGGGCGCGACGGCGGCCTCGATCGCCGCGTCCAGCTCTTCCTGGCTCAGGGTCTGGGGCAGGTAGCCGCGCAGCACGTCCAATTCGGCGTTTTCGGTATCCGCCAGATCCTGGCGTTTGGCGGCGAGGTACTGCTCGATGGAATCCTGGCGCTGCTTGGCCTGCTTGACGAGGACGTCCATATAGTCATCGTCCGTCAGGGGGCGCAAAAGCTCCACCTGGCGGTTTTTGGCCGCTGTTTTCACCAGGCGCAGCGTGGCGAGTTTGACCTTGTCGCCGGATTTGTACGCCTCGATGTAGTCTTTTTCGATGCGATCCGCGATGGGCATGGCAGTCACTCTTTGGGTAAAAATCTGTTCACGAGGCGGGCCGCCCTTGGGGGGAGGGCGGCGTCCGGCTTTGGCGACGGAGAAGCCGGAAATCGAACCATGGGCGCGATTTCCGGCTTGGATCCGATACATGAGCGAGGCGGGGATCAGGCCACGTTGACCTTGCGCATTTTTTTCAGCAGACGCTTGCGGGCGGCCGCCTTCTTTTTCTTGCGCATGACGCTGGGCTTTTCGTAGTGCTGGCGCTTTTTCATTTCAGAAAGGATGCCGGCTTTTTCCACCTGCTTTTTAAAGCGGCGCAGCGCGATGTCGAAATTGTATTCGTCTTCGTTGAGAAAAACTCCGGGCAAAGAAATCACCTCCCCTGATAAAGTACGGAAACGGCAAAGCGTCAACCGCACGGGCATGGCGCGAAGCGCCTGATGTTTCGCCGTTTCCTGCTTCTCAGGGCGTACCGTGAGACGGCGTAATGGAATTATTTAATCCATCTTATCAAAAAAGGCAAGGGCATCGCGCAACCTTGTGGGGAATACGCTTCTGTGCTAGGAACGGGCGAGCGGCACAGGGGCCGACCCGTGAGACGCCAATACTTTTAAGGACTTGAGGCTATGAAGGACATCGAATCCAGCGGTGCGAGGCAGATTTTGCCCCTCGTGGGCATTGTGGCGTTATTGGTGATTTTATGGTTCGTGTGGTCGATCTCGGAAAAGCCCGCGACCCCGCCCGCGCCCGCGGATCAGGCCCAGACCGAGGGCGCCGCTCCGGCATCGCCCCCCGCTCCGGCGGCTCCCGCGCCCGCGCCGGAAACGCCCGCCGCGCCCGCGCCAAGCGCTGTGACAAGTCAGGACACCCTCCCGGCGCAGCGCGTCTACGACGTCATCGACGCGGCGCAGCTTGTGGAGATTATGCAGGCCATGGGCTACAAGGCGGAAGTGGACGACGAGGACGTTTCCTGGCAGGTGGAGGGCCGCAACGCCCTGGTGCTGACCTACGACAACGGCCACGCCATCCAGTTCTATGTGGGCATTGCCGGCGCCAAAACCTCGCTTTCCGACCTGAACGCCTGGAACCGGGGCAAACGCTATTCGCGCACCTACCTGGACGATGACGGCGACCCCTGCATCGAGCTTGATCTGGACTTGAGCGGCGGCGTCACCCGCGCCCGGATCGAGGATTATTTCAAAACCTGCGTCGTCTCGCTGAAGCAGTGGGACAAGACCGTCATCCGGGGTAAATAGCGCATTTTACCGTGGGACGATTCATAACAGGCAAGCCGGCAGAACCATGTTTTGCCGGCTTGCCTGTTATGAAGGGACAAACCGTGCGCGCGGCGCGCCCCGTTTACTGTATCAGGAAAAGCGCGAGGGAAGGGAAGATCACCACAAGTAACGCGCATAGCAGCATACCCAGGAAAAACGGCATAACACCCTTGAACATGGTGGCCATGGAAATGTCCGGTTGGAGGCCCGACAGCGTGAACACGTTCATGCCGACAGGCGGCGTGATCATGCCCATTTCCATAACGATGACGCACAGGACGCCAAACCATATTCCGTCAAAGCCCAAAGCGTGAACGGTCGGATAAATGGAAGGCAGGGTCAGCATCATCATCGGCATGATGTTCATGATGCAGCCCAGGAAGATGAACAGCAGGACAACGGCCAGCAAAATCAGATACCTGTTGACGTCGAGGGAGACAACCAGGCTTGAAAGCAGGTAGGGCAAGCGCGATATGGCCAGGAATGCGCCGAGAATATGCAGGCCGACGAACAGCGCCCACATTTTGCCGAGCATGCCGGTTGTGCGGTACATGGTCATGGAAAACGATTTCCATTTCAGCTTGCCCCGCGCCAGAGCGTACACGCCGGCCATGACGGCGCCGACGGCTCCGCCTTCGGCCGGGGTGAACCAACCGTACAAAATGCCCAGCACAACCACCAGAAAGAGTATGACGATCGGCACAAGGTAAACAAGCGACGCCCATTTTTCCTTGCTGCTGTAGCTCGGCGATTTGGGTGCCCATTCCGGGTGGCGCAGGCTGAGCAGGATCACGATGCCGATAAAAATAGCCCCCAGCAGAAGTCCTGGCAGGATGCCCGCGACAAAGAGCTTGCCGACGGATTCTTCGGTGATCATGGAATAGACGATAAAGCCCATGCTGGGCGGGATCAGGATGCCCAGCGTTCCGCCGGAAGCCAGCGCCCCCGTGCTGAGCCGGGGATGGTAGCCGCTTTCTTTCATGGCGGGCATGGCCACGGCATTCATGGTCACCACGGTGGCCAGCGATTCTCCGCACACCGCCGCAAATCCGGCGCAGCCGCCCACGGTGGCCACGGCCAGGCCGCCGGGCAAACGCCCCAGCCATTTTTTCGCGGCATCGAACAAGTCGCCCGACATGCCGGAAGCGGCAACCAGCTCGCCCATCAGCAAAAACATGGGAAAAGCCAGAATAGCCATATTGTTGGTCAGAGAAAACGGCACAAGAGCCACGGAGTTCAACGCGGCGGAGCTGGTGCGGCTCACCGCCAGCAAACCCAACAGGCCGATGATGGCCATCAGGTAGCCGAGGGGCGCCCGCATCATCATCAACGCCATGAGAATGCTGAAGCCGATGCCCCCCAAAATCAGGCCGCTCAATTTCAGGCCGGAGAATTTATAGAGAAACGGCAGGGAGCATACCAGCAAAACGAGGCAGACAGCCGTGGCGATTGCGGTATATTCTTTCCGCGCGACCATGCTCCGCGCAGCCTGGCAAAACTGGAAAAAGAACGCCGCGGCGGCCAGCAGCAGCCCGATTCCTGTCGCCAGAATGCCTATCCATTCCGGAATCTCCACAACGGCGCTCACCCGATCCCAGGTAAACGAGGCCTCAACGGCAAAATAGCCCAGCGCGCCGGCAACGCCACAACTCAGCAAATGCCCGGCCATATTCCACAGGCGTTTTCGGGCGGGCGACAACATATCGTACACAAGATCGATCTGCAGGTTCTGGCGTAGCATGATGGGGTACGCCAAGCAGGAGTAGCCGATAAACACCATAAGCAGCACAACCCAGTCCGCCAGTCCGCGCAGGGGCATGCTGAACATGCTCCTGCCCAGCGCGTCGCAGGTCACCAGCAGCGCCACCAGAAAAAGCAGCGCCGCCGCGAATATCGGCAATGCCGCCGTAAGTTTATTAAAGCCGGCCTCCACGCTATTGAGAGGAGGCAACACGCCCACACCTTCCGCGGGCTCCGGCCGGGAGAAAGCCGGATCACGAGATGGTTGGTCGGAAGGGGTGCGAGTTTGCAGGGGCAAATCTTCCATGAAACCCTCCGGAGAAACTATGTGTGCGAAGGGGCGGCGGCCGCCCCCTGAAGACGGTTCAATCCGCCGGAATCGTAGCGGCCAGAGCGCGCAGCTTTTCCACTTCCGCCGGCGCATTCTTTACGCCTGTCTGCTCAAACGATTTCAGCCAATACGACTGGATGACCGGAGCGATAGCCTCACGGAACGCCTGAGACTGGGCATCCGTCAGCTGATGCACTTCAATGCCCTGAGCCTTGCAGGATTCGAGCACCTGCGTTTCTTCCGCGGCATGGCTTTGCATCAATTTTTCCGCCAAATCCGCGGAGTTATCTTTGAGCAATTTCTGCTCTTCCGGCGTCATCGAATGGAATACGCTTTTATTGATGGAGATCACCGCGCAATTGTAGCTGGTGGGCAAAACCGTAACGTGGCGAACCACTTCGATAAGCTTCAGGCTTTTCACAAAAATGGCGCCGCCGTAAAATATGTCTCCCATGCCGCGTTGCAGGCCGACATACACATCCGAGGCCTGGGTATAGACAGGGATGCCCCCCCAGGCTTCCACGGTGGTGGAGAGCGCGGGGTTGGGGATGATGACCCGTTTGCCCGCAAAGTCCGCCGGGCTTGTTATCGCGGCCTTGGTTGAGCCGGCGACCATGGAGGCGGAAGACCAGATAGCCAGAGGAATGCCCTGCTTGTCCAGTTCCCGCTTTACTTCCGGCATTGTCTGGTACATGGCGTTGAAAAGACGCGCCGCATGGAGCGAATTTTTGGCCAAAAACGGCAGAGAGGACATGGTCATATACGGATAGCTTTTGGGAAAACCGACAGGCCCCCAGCCGGCCATGTCAAGCATGCCGGTGCTGACGGCATGTTCGGCCTCCGACGCTTTCACAATGGCGCCCGCGCCAAAGAAGTGGACGACAAATTTTCCGTCGCTTTTTTGCGCAAAGGACTGCGCCCAAGGAATAAGAACCGCGGTGCTTTGCGCTTGCCCTTCCGGAAACGGGCCCTGAAAATTCAGCTCAATGGCCGCCGCCAGACCAGGCAGGGTACAAAGACCGGATGCCAGTGCGATCAAAAGCGCTTTTTTAAACATGGACAACTCCGTGTGGTTTGCGGATTGATGCGCGCCCAGAAGGCGAGGGGTTCCAATGGGCGCGCATCGCCGCTGGTTTGGGGCGTGTCGAAAATCGATCGCTGCTCACCGCTTAATGCTTTTGCAGATCGCTCATGAATGTATTTAATACAGCAAGCATGTTGCGCGCGACATCGGGATATTCGTCAAGGACGTTGTCAAGCTGGTAGGGATCCGTGCGCCGGTTGTAAAGCTCGTCTTTCGTGCGGACTTCCGCCACAGCGGCGGGAGTGCATGTCCATTGTTCCTCGCCGTCCAGCGTGGCGTTCTCTTTGTATTTGTTTGCCTCGGCATTCAGCTCGGCGTCCTGCGATCGCGTCATATTCATCTGGAATATTTCTTTGCGCTGTTCCAGAACCGAGGCTGGCTGCTTGTTTTTCCAGTGAATATACGACCAGTCGTCATTGATGATGGACCATGAATATTTGTAATAGCCGGCGACGGCAAAATCGCGGACTTTGTCCACTTCGCCGCGAACCAGCGGCAACAGGCTTTTTCCGTGCATGGAAGGATGCACGCCAATGCCCAGCCAATCGCACACGGTGGGCGCCACGTCGCAGGATTGCACATACGCCTTGATGCGCTGTCCGGCTTTGACGCCCGGCGCGCACAGGAACATCGGGGCATGAGCAAGCTCGTCATACGGCCAGGGGCGGCACTTGCGCAAAATGCCGTGGCCGTGCTCCCCGTTGCCCATCGGCTCGCCATGATCGGAAACCACCATGATAAGCGTATTTTCGTTGAGACCCAGTTCGCGGACGCAGTCCAGCAGTTCGCCCAGGTATTTATCGCAAACGCTTACTTTTTCGGCGTATATCATTCTATGGTGATGCAGTTCAGCTTCCGTGTATATGCCGTCAACGTGGCATTGCAGAGGCAGGAACTGGGTTTTGCCCGCCCACTCCGGATCGTATGGGCACGGCAAATCCTTATCCAAAACGGAGGGCGCATCCATAGGCTCGTGCGGATCAAAGCAGTCAACCCATAAATAAAATTGCTTATTGCGATCCACCTGGCGCAGATAGGTGCACGCGCCGCGTAAAACACGCACGACGCGCTGATCCTCCTCGCCCTTCCAATATTGCGTGCAGCGCAAATAGTCGGTGAGCTCGTCCCTGTTGCTTTCCAGAACACCCTTGCCGACTTTTTGCACATCGACATTTTTGATGTGATCGGTGATAAAATCATCAGGATCATAGTGATACAGGGGATCCTGGCCATAAAACGCATGGTCGCCCTCGTGGCCGTGATAGAAATACACTTTGTCAAAACCGCGCGTGTAGCCGAATTTGGGCAGGCGATACATGGGGCAGTCAAAAACAATGGCCGTATCAATGGGGCGGCCCCAGCACAAGTCGGCAATGGTGGTGTCTTCCATGCTTAAAGGAACCCAGCCGGCGAACGGCAGGGTGTAGCGGCCGGTGTGCATGGCGCGGCGACAGGGAATGGTGGGCAGGCCTTCCGTAAAACAGTTTTCAAACAGCACGCCCTCGCGGGCAAAGCGATCATAGTGGGGCGTTTTGATCCAGTCGTTTCCGTAGCATCCGATGTAGCGGTACGAAAGCGTATCAAACATGACGACGATGGCATTATTTGGCATAGACCCTCCTGATTTGGCGTAGCCGTGATATTCAGGGGTAACAGCAAATGCCATGCCAGCGCGCGGACGCCCCGCGACGGAAAATAGAGTTTCAATTATTGATAAGGGTTAGCGCCTGATAAAGATGTTTTCCGGAACAAAGATGCTCGTCCCATCAGCGTTTCACGGGCGGTAACGCCTTATGCGCGCATAAAAAGAGTCAAATTTGACTCGCAAAGGAATCGGCGGCCTTGCCGTGCGCAATGCCATACTTGCGCAATTTTCCGCGAAGCGTGCTGTAGTTGAGCGCCGCTACGCCCGCGGCCCCGTCGTGGCCCCGGATTTTTCCTTTGGTGAATTGAAGAACGCTGCCGAGGTAATCCCGCACCAATTCGTCGTAGGTTGGCAGCGCTTCAGGCTCCTTCTCCACGCAGGCGCCTGCCGGGCTGTCGCTTGGCCACAGCTTGAACTCGCCGTGCAGCGCATACGCGAGGGATTCTTCCGTAACATTTTGCAGTTCCCGCACATTCCCCGGCCAGTCATGCAGCATAAGGCGATTGATCTCCTGCGGGGAAACTGTGGGCGTTAAGACGCCGAATCTGTTGGCCGCTTTTTCCAAAAAATGTTGAAACAAAAGCGGAATATCCTGCTTTCGTTCGCGCAGGGGCGGCACTTCAAGCTTGGCAACGCGCAGACGATAAAAGAGATCCTGCCGGAAGCGCCCGGCGTGTGCCAGTTCTTCCAGATTTTTGTTGGTTGCGGAAATCAGCCGGAAATTGACGGGGATGGTTTTTCCGCCGCCGATGCGCTCCATGGTGCGGGTTTCAAGCACCCGAAGCAGCCGGGCCTGAACTTCCAGCGGGAGTTCTGCCACTTCGTCCAGAAAGAGCGTGCCGCCTTCCGCTCGTTCAAACAAGCCCTTGTGGTCTTGATGAGCGCCGGTAAACGCGCCTTTTACGTGGCCGAAAAGCTCGCTGTCGATCAGCGACGGAGGAATAGCGCCGCAGTTAACCGCAATGTAGGGTCTGGCCTTGCGGGCCGACATCTGATGCAGAGCCTTTGCGGCCATTTCTTTTCCGCTGCCGGTTTCGCCCTGGATCAGCACGGTAATATCGAGGGGGGCAATTTTGGCAAGCTGTTCGACCATGCCTTTCAAGCCGCCATGCGCCCCAATAAGTTGAACTTCCTCTATGCCCAGGTGCTTTTGGCGCAACTCGTGGTTTTCTTTTAAAATCTGACTGTTCGCCTGCTCCATCTCCCAAAGGCGGCACCATAAATTGATAAACAGCTGCAAGGGGATGCACGCCTGATCAATAAAGGCCGTCATCCATGGCTCCACTTCGGTTCCTTCCCGGAACTCGAACAATGCCGCGCCCATATAGGGCGTCACATGGCCTCGCTTGAAAAAGTAGATCGGAAAGTGCAGCTTTACTGTGCCGATGCCGCATATCGGGGCGTAAGGGTGATCCTCGGAAGCAACCAGGATGCCGCCCGCGGGGTAATGGGTCTGCTGCCAAATGCGCGCCTTTTTCAATTTTTCGGAATGGTGGTCGCTTTTTTTGAACAGGCGGATGGTGCCCTGGGCGTTCGTTTCGGACAGGGCCAGCCCTGTGTGGTGCCCGCCTTTTGCCAGGATGATTTTGGACAGCGGCAAGACGCTTGCCAAAACATGATAAAATTTGGTCATGGATGCTTCCATGTCCTGCGTTTCACAAAGTTTTTGCGTGGCTTCCCAGGCAAGGGCGTTAAGCTCGCTCGGTGCGGGAATGGCGTCGGACGATTTCATCGGGTTCCTTTGCACGGGCCGGAAGGAGGTTCGAGGGCGGGGACGGATGCGATGCACATTTGACTCATAACCTCCAGGGCGAGTCAAATGCAACCCGGCAGAGGCGGCCGGGCGACCTGAAAAAAAGACGCCCAAGGCGCCCCGCACGGCGGGCATGGCGGCCGCCGCGCGCGT
The DNA here is from genome assembly GCA_031552135.1 of Mailhella sp. GTDB lineage: Bacteria > Desulfobacterota > Desulfovibrionia > Desulfovibrionales > Desulfovibrionaceae > Mailhella. The sequence goes on along the minus strand of JAVBMS010000070.1, from coordinate 3,879 downwards.
CAGGCTTTGCGGAAAAAGCGGAGCGCCGTTTACGGCGCATAGTTTTTGAGCTTGCTGTGCAGCGTCTTGCGCGAGATGCCCAGGCGCTTGGCCGCCTCGGACTTGTTGTTGCCCGTTTCGCTCAGGGTTTGCAAAATGAAGTCCCTCTCCACGTCTTCCAGAGATGTGGAGGGGGCTTTGTTTTGGTGGGGCGCGCCGTAAGCGTCCTGCACGGTCGCGGGCATTTCGCGCTCGGAGATGAAGTCGCCGCACGAAAGCACCACGGCGCGCTCCATGGCGTTTTCCAGCTCGCGCACATTGCCCGGCCAGTCGTAGCGGATCAGCATGTCCATGGCGCGCGGGGTAAAGCCCCGGAGCGATTTTTTGTTGCTTTCGCCGTACTTGTTTAAAAAGTGCTGGGCCAGCGCGGGAATGTCCTCGCGCCGTTCCGTCAGCGGCGGAACCACAATGCTCACCACGTTGAGCCGATAGTAGAGATCCTCGCGGAAGCGGCCCTCGCGGATTTCTTCCATCAAATCGCGGTTGGTGGCCGCCACAAGGCGCACATCGACGGGCAGGGTCGCGTCGCCGCCCACGCGCTGGATTTCCCGCTGCTGGATGGCGCGCAGCAGCTTGACCTGCATATGGGGCGAAATTTCGCCAATTTCGTCCAGAAAAAGCGTGCCGCCCGACGCCTGCAAAAAGCGGCCGTCGCGCCGTTTGTCCGCACCGGTGAACGCGCCTTTTTCGTGGCCGAACAGTTCGGATTCCAGCAGGTTTTCGGCCAGCGCCGCGCAGTTGACCGCCACCCACGGCCCGGTGTTGCGCGGGCTGAGGCTGTGGATGGCGCGCGCCACAAGCTCCTTGCCCGTGCCGGATTTGCCGGTGATCAGCACCGTGGCTTCCGAAGGGGCCACGGCCTCGATCATGTCCATCATACGGCGCATGGCCGGGCTGTTGCCCACAATGCCGGGGCGCATCCGCTCCTTGAGGGCTATGTTTTCGGTTTTCAGGCGGCTGTGTTCCAGGGCGCGATCCAGGGTCAGGCGCAGCACGTCGAAATCCAGCGGCTTGATCAGGTAGTCGTACGCGCCGGATTTGAGGGCCTCCACGGCGCTGTCCACCGCGGAATAGGCCGTCATGATCACCACGGGGATGGCGGGATTGCGCTTGACGATTTCTTTGAGCGCGGCCATGCCGTCCATGTGCGGCATACGGATGTCCATCAGCACCGCGTCAAACGGCGTTTCGATCTTCGCCACGGCCTCCCGGCCGTCCACGGCGGTCTCCACGTCAAGCCCCCAGCGCCGCAGCAGGGCTTCAAGCATCAGGCGGTGCCCGTCGTCGTCGTCCGCGACAAGAATGCGGCTCATGGCTGGTCTCCTCCCGCTCCGCCGTCACGGCGCAGGGGCAAACGGACGGTGAACACAGTGCGCCCGGGGCGGCTTTGCACGTCCACTTCGCCGTCGTGCGCCTCGATGATTTTAAGCGCCAGCGCGAGCCCAAGGCCGGTTCCTTTGGCCTTGGTGGTATAATACGGGCGGAAAATATGCGGCAGATCGCGGGCGTCAATGCCGGTTCCGCTGTCTTCCACCTCCAGCGCGAGCATGTCCGCTCCGGTGTCCAGACGGGCGCGCAGGGCCAGGAGGCCGCCTTCCGGCATGGCCTGCGCCGCGTTGAGCGACAGATTGAGCAGCACCTGCGTCATGCGATCCGCGTCCAGTTCGACGGGCGGCAGATCGTCCGGCGCATCCACCTGAAGGGTGACTCCGCTGAATGTGCCGTCAGCCCCGATCATGGCGCCGACGTTGGCGAATACGTCGCCGATCCGCACATTGCGGATGTTCAGCGCGTCGGGCCGCGCCAGATCCAGCAAATCGCCGACCACCTTGTCCAGCCGCCGTACTTCGTTGGTCATGATGCCCGCCACGCGCGCTTCTTCGGAGTCCGGGGCGGAACCATCGCTGAAAAAGCGGGCGAGGCCCTTGATGGCGCTGAGGGGGTTGCGGATTTCATGCGCCACGCCCGCCGCCATGGTGCCGAGAGCGGCCAGGCGCTCCTGCCGGCGCACTTCCGCCTGGAGCAGGCGTATTTCGCGCAGATCGCGCAGTATGAGCGTGCTGCCCGCCCTGGCGCCGTCCTCGGTGACGACAGGCGCGGACGTCAGCGCCAGCGGGATCCGGGGCTGGCCTTCCCGGTTGTAGCGAAATTCCGTTTCCTGGCAGGAAGCGGCGCGGGCAAAGGGTTCCAGGCTGGGCAGGGCTTCGGCCAGCGGTCGGCCGATGCCCGCCGGGGGCGTAAGCCCCGTGATGCGCGCCGCTTCGGGGTTGAGCGTGGTGATGAGCCCCGCGGTGTTGGTGGCGACAATGCCCAGGGGCAGGGCGTCGATCAGGGCAAAGGAAAATGCGGTGGTTTCCTGTACGATGCGGCGCGAATGCTGATAGTTGCGCACCAGAAACACGGTCAGCACGCCAACGGCCCCCAAAAAAGCCAGCACGCTCCAGTAGATGACGGCGCTGGCGGTGTCGCGGGCTTGCGCCTCAAGCAGCGGAGCCATGTCGTAGGCGACGATGACGGTAAGGCGGGGCTCGTCCATACGGTGCCGCTGGTGCTCCATCATGTGCCTGGCGTGCGGGCGCAGGCGCTCGCTGTATTGCGGCGCGGCCACCTGGCGGTAAACCTGAAAGACCTGGCGGGGCTTGCCGTCCGGCGCGCGATACGATGCCGCATGGCCGCGCGGCCTGTGCCACAATGTCTCGCTCCCGGTTTCGGGCTCGGGCATCGATCCGCCGATCAGTTGGGAATCGCTGGCCGCCAGCACCTGCCCGTTCAGATCCGTCACCGCCAGATAGGCGATGTCCGGCGAGTCCCCGGCCCGATCGATCAGGGCCTGCAACTGTTCGTCCGTCCAGCGGAAGCCCATGCCCGCGCGCATGGCGGCCTCAAAACCGTGGATCATGGCCGCGCCGCGCTCCAGAAAAATGCGGGTGACCACCTCGCTTTCCCGGCCGGAGTGGACGCCGGTCAGCAAGACCAGGGCCGCCAGCAGCAGGGAACAGGCCACGACAACCCAGGGCGCGGCCATAAGCCAGCCGGGCATGTTGCGCAGGGTTTTGGCGGAACTGCTCATCGGATATCCTGCCAGACGTGAGGTTCAGGGTAGAGGGTTTAAGCAAGAACCGGGCCGGAACAAGAAAACGTGGCGGCCGGGCGGCTGGACGGCGCAGGTTTTGTCTCTTGTGTTTCGTTCCGAAACAGCGGACGGCTTGTACTGTTTCCTTTTTACACGCTTTTGCGGCAAGAGCAAAGCACGCTTTGCTGGCTTGCAAAAAAATCAATGTAAAATCAATGGATTGTTGCCTGCTTGCCCGAACGCGCCGTATTGGTACGCCGTTTGCTATCACAAGGGAAAGCCCTGTGCTACCAAGGCGACAGGCTACAACAGGCACGCCTTTGATCGCGTGCGGATGGAGTGCAAGATGAAAAAGTCATTTGTGGTTGTTGCGGCAACGATCATGGTTATCGGCGCCAGCGCTGTGAGCATGGCCTATGAGCATCACTATGATCCCTACGACGGCCATGGCAGGCACAGAGGTTACTCGCATGAACGGTATGACGGGTACAGCGGAGGTTGCCCGGGCATGCGCGGCGTGGCCGCGTTGCCCGCCGACAAGCAGGCCGAGCTGGACAAGCTGACGCTTGAGCACGAGCAGGCGCTTGCGCCCAAGGCGCAGGAACTGCGGGCCAAGCGCATGGAACTGCGCGCGCTTTCCGGCAACAGCAGCATCAAGCGGGACGACATCAGCCAGTTGGCGCAGCAGGTCGCGCAACTGGAGTCGGATTTGCGGACGTCCGAAATGGAGTTTCGCGATAAGGTGGGTGTGGAATACGGCGTTACGC
>JAVBMS010000028.1:0-30572 GCA_031552135.1 Mailhella sp. | reverse complement strand
GCGGCTTTTTCGGACCTGTTCACGTGATACTCCTCACGTTGGGGTTGCCATGGTGGAATGCCGAGCCACAAAGACTGTCTCGGCAGGACTTAGTGCCCCGAGGGGCCGCCTGCTGTCTTCGACTCGTATTCCCTGATCCTCAGCCAAAGGCCGGTCGCCCGGCCCAAAGAAGTCTGACGTCTCACCCCCAAAATGGGGGTCCAAGGGGGGGGCGCCCCCCTTGGCCGCCGGAGGCCTCAGCCTTCCAGAAAACCTCTCACCTGGCCCATGTCCACCTTGAAGCCCGGGCCCATGGTGGTCGAAACGGCCATGCTCTTCAAATACGTGCCCTTGGCGCTGGAGGGCTTCAGACGGTTGACAGCGTCGATCACGGCCTTCAGGTTGTCCAGGATCTTTTCCGGGCCGAAGGACACCTTGCCGAGCGGCGCATGCAGCACGCCGGCCTTGTCCACCTTGAAGTCCACGCGGCCGGCCTTGAGTTCTTTCACGGCCTGGGCCACGTCAAAGGTCACGGTGCCGGTCTTGGCATTGGGCATGAGCCCGCGCGGTCCGAGCAGGCGGCCGATCTGGCCGACCAGGGCCATGACGTCCGGCGTGGCGACGGCGGCGTCAAAATCCATCCAGCCGCCCTTGACCTGATCAACCAGGTCTTCCGCGCCCACGGCGTCGGCGCCGGCGGCTTTGGCTTCGGCCTGCTTGTCGCCCTTGCAGAACACGGCCACGCGGATGGTTTTGCCAAGGCCGTGCGGCAGGGAAACCGCGCCGCGCACCATCTGGTCGGAATACTTGGGGTCAACGCCCAGACCAATGGCCACGTCCACGGTTTCGTCAAACTTGGCGAACGACGCGCCGAGCGACTTGGCCACGGCGTCTTCCACATTGAAACGCTGGGTCAGGTCGACGCCTTCCAGCGATTTACGGTATTTCTTCCCATGGGGCATGTTCGTATCCTTTTTGCGCTTGTCGTCTCGAATCTCCTGCCGGGAGGCCCGGCAGTGCGGCCGAATCCAACGAAATAAGCGCGCGCGAAGCGCCTGCTCATTCTTCCGGACGGCATCCTCTGGAAAGGGCTCTACTTGACGTCCAGCCCCATACTGCGGGCCGTGCCCATAATGGAGCGACGCGCGCCTTCCAGATCCTTGCAGTTGAGGTCGGGCATCTTGAGCTTGGCGATCTCGTCCACCTGGGCCATGGTCACCGAACCCACCTTGTTGCGGTTGGGCTCGCCCGATCCTTTTTCCAGCTTGGCCGCTTTCATCAGCAGCACCGGCGCGGGGGGCGTCTTGGTGATGAAGGTGAAGGAGCGATCAGCGTAGACCGTGATGACCACAGGAATGATCATGCCCTTCTGATCCAGGGTACGGGCATTGAATTCCTTGCAAAAACCCATGATGTTCACGCCATGCTGGCCCAGAGCCGGGCCCACCGGCGGGGAGGGATTGGCCGCCCCGGCGGGAATCTGCAATTTGATTTTGGCAACTTCTTTCTTGGCCATTGTCGTCAGTCCTTACAAAAGTATGCGGTGTTCGCGCGGGCGAGGGGATGTGCCCGGCCTAACCCTTGGAAACCTGAATAAAATCAAGCTCCACGGGGGTCTGCCGTCCAAAAATGGACACCGACACCCGCAGTTTGCCCTTATCGTAATTCACGTCTTCCACCACGCCGTTGAAGCCGCCGAAGGGGCCTTCCACCACCCTCACCTCGTCGCCGCGCTCAAAGTTGAACTTGGGACGGGGCTGTTCCTGGCGGGTTTCCATCAGGGCGAGGATGCGTTCGGCCTCGCCGGGGCCCATGGGCGCGGGACGGGTTTTACCGCCCACAAAACCTGTGACCTTGGGGATGGACTGCACCTGATGCCAGGAAAAATCGGTCATCGTCATGCGGATCATGACGTAACCCGGATAAAACTTCCGGGTTGTGGTGCGCTTCTGGCCGCCTTTGCCGAGTTCGATCACGCGCTCGGTGGGAACCACAACCTCGTGGATGAGGCCGCCGTCCTGCCCGGTGCGCATCATTTCTTTGATCGTCTGCTCCACCCGTTGCTCGAAGCCGGAATAGGTGTGCAGGATATACCAGCGCGACGATTCGGGGGCCTGCGGGGCGGGCGCGGCGCCTGTGGCGGCCGCGGCCAGGGAAACCGGCGTCGCCTCGCTTGCGTCGCCTGCGGGCGCCGCGGAGGTGAGGTCGGCGTTCAGGCCGGGTTCCGTCGTGCTTTTGGGGGTATCCATGTCAACGTCCTTTGAGCGTCGTCATCCAGCGGGATCACAAAGCTCAGGAAAGGATGAGGCGCGCCACGGTGGAAAGCAGCAAGTCCACCAGGCCGAGCAGCACCGCCATGACAACCACGAAGCCCAGCACCACCAGCGTGGTAACGCGGGTTTCCTTCCAGGTGGGCCAGCTGACCTTGCGAAGCTCGGCCCGCGCAAGAATGAGGTATTCCTTGAAAGCCGCGACCTTGGCCGCGACGGCGTTCGGCTCGGCCGGACGCTTCGCTTTGGCTTCGGACGATTTCGCCGCCTTGGCTTCCGCCTGTTTGGCGGGCTTGGCCGCCGGGGCGGAGGCTCCCGCGGTGTTTGCGGGCTGCACGGTGTTCTTACTCATGGCTTTACTCACGGCGCCTCTGGAGACAAAGAAAATGGCAGGCCAGGAGGGATTCGAACCCCCAACATCCGGTTTTGGAGACCGGCGCTCTGCCGTTAGAGCTACTGGCCTGCGCGGGAGAACACTAGCGGGTTTCGCGATGCACGGTGTGCTTCTTGTCCCAAGGGCAGTATTTCTTGACCTCGAGACGACCCGTCGTGTTCTTTTTGTTTTTTACCGTCGCGTAGTTACGCCGCTTGCATTCGGTGCAGGCGAGCAGGATGTTGACGCGCATGATTACTCCAGTATTTCGGTCACCACGCCCGAACCCACGGTGCGGCCGCCTTCACGGATGGCGAAGCGCAGGCCCTGGTCCATGGCGATGGGGTTGATGAGTTCCACGGTGAAGGTGGCGTTGTCGCCGGGCATAACCATTTCCACGCCTTCGGCCAGGCCGATGACGCCGGTGATGTCGGTGGTGCGGAAGTAGAACTGCGGGCGGTAGCCGGTGAAGAACGGCGTATGGCGGCCGCCTTCATCCTTGCCCAGAACGTACACTTCGGCCTTGAACTTCTTGTGCGGGGTGATGGACTTGGGAGCGGCGAGAACCTGGCCGCGTTCCACGTCTTCACGCTTCACGCCGCGCAGCAGCACGCCCACGTTGTCGCCGGCCTGGCCCTGGTCAAGCAGCTTGCGGAACATTTCCACGCCGGTGCAGGTGCTGGTGACGGTGGGCTTGATGCCCACGATTTCCACGCTGTCGCCAACCTTGACGATACCGCGCTCAACACGGCCGGTCACCACGGTGCCGCGGCCGGAGATGGAGAACACGTCTTCGATGGGCATCAGGAAGGGCTTGTCGATGTCGCGCTTGGGCTCGGGGATGTAGGAGTCGCAGGCGTCGAGCAGGTCAAGGATGGGCTTGCAGGCCGGGGAGTTCACGTCGTCGCTGTGCAGCGCTTCGAGGGCGGAACCGCGGATGACGGGGATGTCGTCGCCGGGGAAGCCGTTGGCCGACAGGATCTCGCGCATTTCCATTTCCACGAGTTCCAGCAGTTCGGCGTCGTCCACCTGGTCGCACTTGTTCATGAACACCACGAGGTAGGGCACGCCAACCTGACGGGCGAGCAGGATGTGCTCACGGGTCTGGGGCATGGGGCCGTCGGTGGCGGCCACGACGATGATCGCGCCGTCCATCTGGGCCGCGCCGGTGATCATGTTCTTGATGTAGTCGGCGTGGCCGGGGCAGTCCACGTGGGCGTAGTGGCGGGTGGCGGTTTCATATTCCACGTGCGAGGTGGCGATGGTGATGCCGCGTTCCTTTTCTTCGGGGGCCTTGTCGATGTTGTCGTAATCGACGAATTTGCCCATGCCCTTCATGCCGGCCACCTTGGTGATGGCGGCGGTCAGCGTGGTCTTGCCGTGGTCGATGTGGCCGATGGTGCCGATGTTGACATGCGGCTTAGTGCGCGAAAATTTTTCCTTGCCCATGATAGTCTCCCTCAAATTGGTTATGCTTAGTTTCTGTTCAGAGCAGCGGACGCCGCCCTGCCCCGATCATTCTGGGGGCAGCCCTACACATGCGGGCAGACGCGACTGGGGGGGAGGACATAAAGAAGGGGCAGGCTCGTGGAGCGGGAAACGAGATTCGAACTCGCAACCCTCAGCTTGGAAGGCTGATGCTCTAGCCGTTGAGCTATTCCCGCCCTGTGCCGTAGTCCTCTGACAGCGCGCACTGTCTCCTACAGCGTGACCAGCTTTCGCTGGTGGTGGGGGGTGGATTTGAACCACCGAAGTCTTACGACGACAGATTTACAGTCTGTTCCCTTTGGCCGCTCGGGAACCCCACCACGCCTGCAAAAGGCCAAAGCCGAAGCTTCGGGGCCCTTTGCCCAACCGGAAGAAGAAAATTTCCGCCGGCCGCCGGCTGGCGCCGGCGCGCCCTCGCGAAGCGGGGGCGAAATTCCAAAAAACCTGAACTCCGGGGGCAAGCATGCCGCCCCAAAATGGAGCTGGCGATGGGACTTGAACCCGCAACCTGCTGATTACAAATCAGCTGCTCTGCCAGTTGAGCTACGCCAGCAGCAGGTCTGGGAATCTACCCACATTTGACCCCTCTTGGCAAGCAAAAAAAGCTAACGGCCAAAAAAAGTTTTGGCGGCCAATTCCTTTTGCCAGTCCGCCCAGGACATGACCAGAAAGGTGATGCCGTCCTTCTCGATGGCCAGGCAGCAGGCCGCTCCCGCGGGCACGCCTTCCGTGGGCTGCGGGCCGCAGGGGAGGGACGTGGCGGGCGGGATGTTTTTGACCGCCTCGTAAATCGCCGGTTCGGTGTAGAAATAGGAGGCGAAGGCGTGGCCCTCGCCCCGCATTTCGGCCAGAAAAGCCGCGAATTCGCCGTCGATGCGCTCGGGCGTGAGGCCCTCGCGCGCTTTTTCGATAAAATCGAAGCAGGCCCGTTCCGTCACCGCGCTGTAGAGCACATAGGGCGAGTCTTTAAGGCCCTGGATCGCGGCCTCGGTATAGGTGTCGCCCAGCGGCCCGGAGAGCGCTATGGACGCGAGCGCCTTGTTCTGGAACGCAAGCGCCGCCGTCCACACCTGGCCGCCAAAGGCCAGCTCGCCGCAAAGCAGCGCGCGGTTTTCCGGGCAGGGGGCGAAGTCGCCAAGGCGCTGGTCGTCCTGCCCGATGCCGAGCGGCATGTCCGCAATGTGCCGGGCGGCGAGCGCCGGGGAAGCGGCAAGTAAAACAAGCGCCAGAGCCGTACAAAGAAGCGTCGTCAGCTTTTTCATAATTCCTGCGGGGCTGAAGATGGAGCCTGTCTTATAATCCGGGACGGGCCGGATGGCAAGCCGGCGGGCGCGGCGGGCACGCGTTGCGGACGAGGGGAATCCCGCTTGACTTTTTTGGCAAAACATCAAAGCTGATTCACGTTTATCAGATACGCCGAGACCAAAAACAAAAGAACGGGTATGGAAGCGTTGCGCGTCAGCCGCGCGGAAGCGGGGCAAAAACTTCTGAATTTTCTGGAACGGCGGGTGGCGGCCGCGCCGGGCGAGCTGCATCGCTGGATCCGCAGCGGTCAGGCGCGGATTAACGGCGGCCGGGCCAAAGCCTTTGACCGCGTGGCCGAGGGCGATCAGGTGCGCGTGCCGCCCTTTGCGGTGTTGCGCCGCCTCAACGCCGAGCACGGGGAGATCGGGGAGAGCGTGAACGCCGCGCAAACGCCGGAGGCTCCGCCTTTTCCGGAGATCCCCGCCGTCCATGAGGACGAGGATATTCTGACGCTGAACAAGCCCGCCGGGCTGCCCGTGCAGGGCGGCACGGGCCAGGACGTCAGTGTGGCGTCCTGGCTGGCCGGGCGCTTTGCGGGCGCGGATTTTGTTCCCGCCCCGGCCCATCGCATCGACAAGGACACTTCCGGCCTGCTGCTGATCGGCAAAAGCTACGCGGCGCTGCGCCGCCTGACCGACGCCCTGGCCGGCCGCGCGGGCGAGCCGCCCGTCAAGGAATACCTGGCCTGGGTGGAAGGCGACTGGCCGGAGCGGGGCGTGACGGTTTTGCGCGATCGCCTGGTCAAGGACGAAACGGCCCGGCGCGTGCGCGCCCTGCCCCGGACAGGGGAAGCGGATCGGGCAAGCGACGCGGAAGCGGAGGACGCCGAAGGGCGCGCGGCCGAATGCCTGGCGCGGCCCCTCCTGCGCCGCGCCGGCGCGACGCTGCTTGTGATCCGCCTGATCACGGGGCGCACGCATCAAATCCGCGTGCAACTGGCCTCGCGCGGCTTTCCCATCGTGGGCGACCGCAAATACGGCCCGGCCGCGCCGGGGCGCCTGACGCCGGGGAATCCGGCTTTAGGGCGCGCGGGCGGGCTGAAGCTGCACGCGTTCCGCATGAGGCTGCCCGAGGGCCTGCTGGGCCGCGAGCTGGCGTTGACCGCGCCTCCGCCGTGGAGCGGGCGCTGGGAAGTCCCCGCGACGATCGACTCCTTCGACGCAAGCCGGGACTGAATCTTTTTCCTTCGCGACAGAACGCCAAAACGCGCGAGACCCGTGGGCCCCGCGCGGAAGTGGCGCATTGCGGCGCTTTGCCTCTAGAGCATTTCAACTTTGAAATGCTCGCGGGACTGAGCGTAGCGAGGTTCCGCCGCGAAGCCAGCGTAGCCGCATCAGGCTGTCTTCATCCGTAAGCCTCGCAAGCTCGGCAACGGCTGAATCGATTCACTCGCGGCGTAATCAATGCTGTCGCCAGCCGTAAAGCTCCTGCGTCGCATAACGGCTAGCGCAAGCGGTGGGGGAGGCGTTAAACTTACGCGGCAGAACGCGTTAGCCGTAGCCGCAACGCGGCGTGCCTCAGCGGTTGCCGCGCTTGCGAGGCGTACGGATGAGGACAGCATAGATACGGATAGCGACAGCATAGATATCGTGTCCCGGCTGTGCACTATTTCAAGAGTAAAATGCTCTAGAACATGCCCGGCAGGCGGATGCCGCCGGTGAGGTTGGCCATTTCGCGTTCCAGGTTGGCGCGCGAGATGCGCACGGCTTCGTTGATCGCGCTGAGGATGAGATCCTGGAGCATGTCCACGTCGCCGTCGGTCAGGGCGGCGGGGTCGATGGCGATGCTGACGAGTTCCTGCCTGCCGTTCATCACCACTTTGACCATGCCGCCGCCGGCGGAAGCGTCCACGGTGCGTTCGGCCATTTCCTGCTGGAGCTTGGCGATTTTATTCTGCATGACCTGGGCTTGGCGCATCAGATCGTTCATGTTTTTCATGCGGGGTTCTCCTGGGAGGGGGTGAGAGGGTTCAGCGATCGGGCTCCGCCGGCGTGCAGCGGATCAGGGCGGCGTCGAACAGGGTCTGCATGGACTGGACAACGGGGTGCCCGCCCATTTCGGCCCGCAGTTCGGCCTCGGTTTTCTTTTCGGTGCGCGGCAGGACAAGCTCCACGCGCAGCGGGCGCTTGGCCCAGGCGGAGGCCAGGCTTTCCAGCGCGGCCCGCGAGCGGTCGATTTGGGTGAACATGACCTGCGAGCGCGGCGAGATGGTCAGGACGCCGTCGCGTTCCTCGCCCGCCGACTGGCGCAGCGCGGGAACCGAAACGTCCGTGCGCTCGTTGCAGAAGGCGAGAAAATCGTCCCAGACAAAGGGAGTTTCCGGCGCGGCCGTTTCCCGCTCGGGAGCGGAGGGTTCCGGGGCCGGAGCGGCCTGCGCGGGGGCCGTTTGCGGAGCCATTGCCTCCGGCGTCGCGGCCGCCACGGGGGCGGGCGATGCGGCGGACGGGGGCGGCACGGCGGCCGTTCGCGGGGAGCTTTCCGGCGTTGCGGGCGCGGCGGGGGGCGTCGGCCGCGCCTCCGGCAAAACAGGTTCCGGCGATGGCGGTTCCGGCATTGCCGGTTCCGGTAGTACCGGCTCCGGCGATGCCGGTTCCGGTGAAGGCGCAGCGGGGCGAGCGGGGGCCGGGGCGGTCTGATCGGCCTGACTGGCCTGACTGGCCAAAACGTCGGCGTTCAGTTCGCCAATGGGCAGCAGATCGGGCAGCAGGGCCAGGTTGAGCAGCAGCAATTCCAGCCCGGCGGCGGGCTCCAGGCTGGTGAGGATGCGGCGCTGGCCGTCCAGCGTCATCTGCCAGGCGGCGTGGATGAAAGCCAGTGTAAAGCGCGGCGCGGCGTCAAGCAGGCGTTTGACGTCGGCCTCGGGCAGATCCACGTCCGGCGCGGCGGCGGCTCCGGCCTGCTTGAGCAGGAAGAGGTTGCGCCACAGCGTGCCGAGTTCGCGCAAAAAGAAGCCCATGTCCACGCCCTGGCGCAGCAGATCGCGCACCAGGGCGGCGACGGCCAGGGCGTCGCGCCGGGCCAGGGCGTCGAGCAGGCGATCCATGATCTCCTGCCCCGCGAGGCCCAGCACGTCGCGCGTCAGTTTGGCGGTGAGGGGGCCGGCGTCGAGCAGGGCCAGGGTCTGGCCCAGCAGCGACATGGCGTCGCGCACGCTGCCCGCCGCCCGGCGGGCCACAAGGCGGGCGGCTTCGGGCTCGAAGTCGCGTTCCTCCTTGCCCAGCACGGAGGCGATGTGGGCTTCCAGCACGGATTCGGCAATGGGCCGGAACACAAAATGCTGGCAGCGGCTGACGATGGTGACGGGAAACTTGTGCTGCTCGGTGGTGGCCAGCACAAAGGTGACGCGGGCGGGCGGCTCTTCCAGCGTTTTAAGGAGGGCGTTGAACGCTTCCTTGGTCAGCATGTGGGCTTCGTCGATGATGAAGACCTTGTAGCGGCCTTCCAGCGGGGCGTAGCCCACGGCTTCGCGCAGGCGGCGCACGTCGTCGATGCCCCGGTTGGACGCGCCGTCGATTTCCACCACATCCACAAAGGAGCCCTGGGTGATGCGGCGGCAGGCCTCGCATTCGTTGCAGGGCTCGGCCGCGGGCGCGCGGGCGCAGTTGAGGGCCTTGGCGAACACGCGGGCGACGGTGGTTTTGCCGACGCCCCGCGTGCCGCTCAAGAGATAGGCGGGCGCGACCCGATCTTCCTGGGCCGCGCGCGACAGGACGGTTTTAACCATGTCCTGGCCCACAACCTGGGCGAAGGTTTGCGGCCGGTAACGCGCCGCGAGGGAGGCGTTCGCCATGGCGTTTCCTTCGTGCGGTGTTGCAAAGCTCCGGGGCGGCGGCCGCCCCGGGCGGCGATCAGAACGAGTAGTGCGTCAGCCAGTGGGCGTACTTGGGATTGTTGCCCTTGACCACGTCGAAGAAAGCCTTTTGCACGGCCTTGCACACGGGGCCGGTGGCGCCTTCGCCGATGGCGCGGTTATCCACTTCGCGCACGGGGGTCACTTCGGCGGCGGTGCCGCAGAAGAACACTTCGTCCGCGCAGTACACTTCATCGCGGGTGAACTGCTGCTCGCGCACTTCGTAGCCGAGGTCGGCGGCCAGGGTCATGAGCGATTCGCGGGTGATGCCTTCCAGGATGGAGGTGAGCGGCGTGGTTTTAATCACGTTGCCGCGCACGATGAAGACGTTCTCGCCCGTGGCTTCGGACACAAAGCCGTTGACGTCGAGCATCAGGGCTTCGTCGTAGCCGTCGCGCACGGCTTCCACCTTGGACAGCACGGAGTTGACGTAATTGCCGCAGGCCTTGGCCTTGCCCATGTGGGTGTTGGGGTGCATGCGGTTGAACGAGCTGGTGCGCACGCGCACGCCCTTGGACATGCCGTCTTCGCCAAGATAGGCCCCCCAGGGCCAAGTGGCGATGATGGTGCGGACGGGGTTGTCGCCGGGATGGACGCCAAGCGCGCCGTAACCCAGGAAGGAGAGCGGACGGATATAGCCGTCGGGCCGCTTGTTGGCCACCATGGTGTCCAGCACGGCTTTTTCCAGCGTGGGCAGGTCGTAGGGCATGGGCAGGCCCAGGATTTTGCCGGAATTGAGGAAGCGGCGCATGTGCTCGCGCAGGCGGAAGACGGCGGAGGTGCCGTCGGCGCAGGGGTAGGCGCGCAGGCCTTCAAAAACGCCCGTGCCGTAATGCAGACCGTGCGAAAGCACATGGGTGGTGGCGTTTTCCCAGGGCACGAGCTGGCCGTCGTACCAAATGAACGGTGTGGGTTGCAGAGGAGGCATGAGGCGTTCTCCGGGGGTTGAGGATCAGAATATCACGAGACGATACGTCCCTGTTTTTTCGAGGTCAAGGGCAAAAGGCGGAGGCAAAAGGCGGAGACTTATCCGTCGCCGTCCGGGCGTGGCGGCCCGGCTTCGGGCGCGGAGGGCGGCTCCGGCAATGCCGGTTCCGGCTGTGGCGGCTCCGGCAATGCCGGCTCCGGCTGTGGCGCGCCTTTTTTCAGCGGTTCAAGCCGTTTGCTGAAGCGCGCGCCTGTCCACTGGTAGATCACCGTGTTGTCGGGCGCGACGTCGGCCTTGCCGATGGGCGTCCAGAAGAGCGGCCGCGCCTCCAGGCCGTCGGGCCGCACGCAGAACGTGACGTTGATCGTCAGTTCGGGCGGGATGCGCGCATCGCGCCGGAAAAAGTCGAAGATGTGCGGATCCGGCGGCATGTCGAGCGGGAGGGGTTCGCCGCGCCCGGTCAGCGACCACAGTTCGGAAACGCAGATGGGGCCCGTGTCGGTGCCTATGGCGGCCAGCGTGTAGCCGTCGCCCCGGAAAAGGCGGAAAACGACGGGCGAGGCGTCGTCGCGCCGGGGGGCGATGTCCAGGCTGTCCGGGTCTTCGCGCTGTATGGCCCAGTCTCTGGTGACGCCGAAGGCGAGCAGTTCGTCCTTGGCTTCGTCGGTCAGGCGATCCATGGCGTTTTCCAAAAACGCGGCGGGCAGGCGGCGAAAGGCCGCCCGGACGGTGATCTCCGCGGCGGGGCACGGCTGGGCCGCGCACAGGACAAGCGCCGCGCACGCCGCGAGAAAACGGCCCGCGCGCAGGTTCAACGCCATGAAGTTCCCCTTTTCAAGAACGTCTGTCTGGCGTACATCACATTATCCCGCTTATCAATACAGTTTGCGGGCTATGCGACAGTTTGCGGGCTGCGCGAAGCTTTGCGGGCTGCGCGACAGTTTTGCGTGCTACGCAAAGGTTTTGCGGGCGAAGCGACGTTTGTCTGGAAGGAGTGTGGGGCATGGTTGTGCCGTATGGGCCATTGATCAACGCCGCCGCGATCATCGCGGGCAGTCTGCTGGGGCTTGCCGCGGGCTCGCGCCTGCCCGAGCGGGTGCGCGAGATCGTGTTTCAGGGTTTGGGGCTCTGCACCCTGGTGATCGGCATGAAGATGGCCTTTGTCACCACGCAGCCCATAGCGCTGATTTTCAGCATCCTTCTGGGCGGCGTGGCGGGCGAGTGCCTGCGCCTGGAAGATCGCCTCCTGCATGTGGGCGACGGGCTCAAGAAGATCCTCAAGTCCGGCAATCCGCGCTTTACCGAAGGGCTGGTCAACGCCGCCGTGCTGTTCTGCATCGGGGCCATGGCGATTTTGGGCTCGTTTGACGAGGGCCTGCGCGGCGACAGAACCATTGTGCTTTCCAAGTCCATTCTGGACGGCTTCGCTTCCGTGGCGCTGGCTTCGGCCTACGGCCTCGGCGTGGCTTTTGCCGCGCTGCCGGTGCTGCTGTATCAGGGGGGGCTGACGGTCTTCGCCGGGGCGCTCCAGCCCTGGATTACCGACGGCATGATGCACGAGCTGACGGCCACGGGCGGCGTCATGATCCTGGGCATAGGGCTCAATTTGCTGGGCGTGACGCAGATCCGCCTTTCCAATCTGCTGCCCGCGCTGATCTTCTCGGTGGCGTTTACGGCGTTCCTGCTTTAATCTTACTTACTTAGCGCCGCGCGAACGCTCCAGGATCACCTGGAACACCCAGGCGCCCAGCGGCGGGATGCCTTCCTCCGCGCGCAACGACCGCCAGACAAGCGCCTCGCCCCGCGTCTGCGCCCAGCTTTGGAAGCGGATGCCCAGCACGGTTTTGGGCTCCGCCGGCTCGCCCGACTTGCGCACGATCGCCCCCGTGATGTTGAGGGCCGGGGCGCTCTTGCCCCGGATGGCGAAGTCGCCGTCCGTCAGCATGATCTCGCTGTGCAGCAGGTCGGGGAGCAGGGGCGATTTGGAGGCCAGGGACACCTGGACGCCTCCGGCGGAAATGTCGCGAAGTTCCAGCTCTTCCAGCGGGAGCGGCTCCCAGTCCTTGACGTCCCCGGATTCTTTTTTCGCGCGCCAGAGGCGCAGCCCGGGCACGTCCTGCCAGCAAACCGGGATGCGCACGTTGCAGCGGCGCTGGTTATGGCCCATCGCGCCGGGCATGGCCAGCGAGAGGTACGGATCCTTGCCTTCCCAGGCCGCGTCAAGAATGTCGGCCTCAAAATCGCAGGGCAGTTCGCGCTGTTCAACGTGCAGGATGAAGTAGGCGTGGACGCGCAGGCTTTTGGCCGGAAGCTGCTCCACGCCGCCGCGCAGGTAGATGCGCAGGCTGTCCGGCTTCACGGCGACGCACGCGCCCCGCATCTGGAACAAAAAACGCTGGTTCGCAAAAAAATCCATATGGACGTCGGCGCGCAGATCGGCCGCCAGTTCCAGCGTCCGGCGGATATAGCCGCATTTGTCGTCTTGCGGGCAGGCAAAGAGCCATGCGTATTCGGAGGATCGGGACATCCGGATTCCCTTGCGTCAAGTTCGGTGTGCCTGGGGCAGGGGGCACGTCTTTTTCTGCCACTCATACTGCGCTTTTTCAAGATAATGGCTTCACATCAGGGAAAGTTGGCTGGACGAAACGCGCGTTTTTCTGATCAGCGACACGGCGTGAAACAGGCGCTCGGGCACAAAGGGCGAGGGAAAAAGGCGGAGCTGGCGGCCGTACAGGGTGCGCTGCGCCGCAAACGAGGCGAACACGGCCTCGGAGGCGCGCGTCAGTCCCACATAGAGCAGGCGGCGCTCCTCCGCTTCCGCAAAGGCGTCATCGGCCGCCGCGCCGGTCAGCAGGGCGTTGGTTCCCCGGAAAGGCAGCAGGCCGTCTTCCAGGCAGGGCAGAAAAACAGTTTTAAATTCCAGGCCCTTGGCGGCGTGGAGCGTCATGATCTGCACGCGCTCCGCCCGCTGGCGCACCATGTCGATTTCGCGCCGCAGCGCCACGTTGTCCAGCAGGGGACGCCAGCCGCCAAGCGTGCGGAAGGCGGCCTCCAGCGCCAGAAAGGCGGCCGAGGGCGGCACGTCCGCGTTGGCCCGCACGGCCGCGGGGCCATTGTTCCAGACCGCGGCCGGAAATCCCATGGCCTCCGGCGCGCCCTGCGCGATGATCGCCGCGCCGCCAAGCAGCACGTCCACTTCCGCGTCTTCCCAAAACGCCTCGCTTTCGGGCACGGCGCAGGGGATGCCCCGCTGCTCCAGCGCCGCGCGCAGGGGCGGCATCAGGGCCTTGAGGCGCACCAGCACCGCGATGTCGCCGGGGCTGCACGAGCCCGCGCCAAGGTGGCATCCGGCCCGTTCTTCGCGCGTGTCCGCCTGCTGATGGGAGGTTCCGCCCACAAGCCAGGCGATGCGATCCGCCACCCAGGCGGCTTCGCGCTCCGCCGTGGGCGCGGCCAGCCATTGCAGCGTGGCGGGGCGGGGCGAGGCGGCGCTGAGCGGCGCGCCGGCGGCGGCCCGGCCCAGGGCCGCGCGGGCCGCCTGCAGGATGGCCTGCGGCGCGCGGTGGCTTTCGCCCAGGCTGAGCGTGCGCAAAGAGGGCCACACGACGCGCAGCGTCGAAGCCACGTTGGCGTCCGCGCCGCGAAAGCTGTAAATGGATTGATCCGGGTCGCCGATGCCGAAAAAGCCCGCGCCGTCCGGCGGCAGCAGGGCCGCGACGAGCGCGCGCTGCATGGGCGAAAGATCCTGGGCTTCGTCCACCAGCACATGCTTCCACGGCCGGGGCGCGCCCGCGCGCAGCGCCCGGAGCCAGGCTTCGGGCAGGTCGGCGTAGTCGGCCAGACCGCGTTCGCGCTTCCAGGCGGCGTAGAGCGCGCCCGCCTCACGCGCGGAAGCCGGAATGTCCAGGCGTTCGCGGCCCAGGGCATAGGCGTTCCAGGTTTCGCGCGCCGTTTTTTCGGGCAGGCCCGAGGCCACGCCAAAGGCCCGGCGGGCGGCCTGTTCGCCCAGGATGGCGGGCGCGGCTTCGCCCGGCGCGCCGTACGCGTATTTGAGCGCCAGAGCGTGCAGGGTGTCGGCCTCGGGCGCGACGCCGCCGCTCGCGGCGGCCAGGCGTTCGCGCAGTTCCCCGGCCGCGCGCCGGGTAAAGGTGACGGCCACGATGTCCGTTGCGGGGGTTCCGGCTTCCAGCAGGCGGACAACCCGGCCCGCCAGGGTGCGGGTTTTGCCGGAGCCCGGCCCGGCCAGCACCAGCACGGGGTCCGGCCTGGCCGCGGCGGCGGCTTCCTGGGCCGGGGTCAGCGTAAAGGCGGCCGGAGGAGCGGGGGTTCCAGCTTTGGCCGGCGGCGGCAAAAGCGCGGCGGCGCGGGGCCTGCGCGCGGCGCGCGGCGCGGACGCCAGCAGCGAGGGGCGGTTTTCGCCGGGTTCAAAGAGGCGGATGACGCCGTATTCGCCGTCGTAGCCGCCGGTACGGATCACGCGGCCCGCGCGCATGCGGGCCAGCGCCTCGCCCAGTTCGGGCCAGTGGCGGCTTACGTCGTCCAGCGGCGTGTCGAGCAGCAGCGTGAGTTCCGGGCCGAAGCGCCGGGCCAGATCCGCGTATTTTTGCTGCGGTTTTTTGGTTTTGGGGCCGCAGTGCAGCAGCTCGCCCAAAATTTCGGCCAGTGGCACGAGCGAAAAAAAGCCCTCGCCCGTGTGCGGGGCTTCGGCCCTGTCCGCCAGTTCCACGACGCGGTGCAGCACGCCCACGGTCAGCGGCTTGCCGCAGACGGGGCAGATGCCGTTCAGGCGGCGGGTTTCTTTCGGCTCCAGGACGACGCCGCAGTCGCGGTGGCCGTCGAGGTGGTACTTGCCTTCTTCGGGGAAAAATTCCAGCGTGCCCGCGTAGTTGACGCCCGCCGGTTCGCCGTGTTGTTCCAGCGCGGCGAACATGCCGTCGTAGGATGGCGCGCCGCTGAACAGCGTTGCCTCGCGGCCCAGGTTTTCGCCGGAATGCGCGTCGGAGTTGGAAACAAGGGCGAACTTGTCCAGCCGGCTCCAGCGGCGGTTCATGTCCGGGTCGGACGAAAGCCCGGTTTCGAGCGCGAAAATATGCGGGCTGAGATCCTCAAAGCATTCTTCCACGCTGTTGAAGCCGGAGCGCGAGCCGAACAGCGAGAACCAGGGCGTCCAGATGTGGGCGGGGATGAGGCGCGCGCGGGGTATGGCCAGCACCATGTCCAGCAGGTGGCGCGCGTCGAGGCCGAGGATGGGCCTGCCGTCGGAGGCCAGGTTGCCGATGGCTTCCAGGCGGGCGCACAGCGCGTCGGCCGCGTCGAAGTCCGGCACATAGACCAGGCTGTGGATTTTGCGCACCGCGCCGTTTTTTTTGTAGATGGAACTGATCTCGGCCTGGAGGATGAAGCGCGGATCGCCGGGCGTCAGCTCGGCGCCGGCCAGCTGGGGAATTTCGCGCTCGAGATCGTTCGCGGTCAGGGGCTGGCGCAGGCGGTACAGGCCGCTGGCTTCGTCCGGAACGAGGGCGGAGCGCAATTCCGCGCGCCAGGCGGGGTGGGTGAAGTCGCCGGTGGCCAGCACGTCGATGCCCTTGACCCCGGCCCAGGCGGCCAGATGGGGCACGGTCAGCCGGGAGCTGGTGGCCCGCGAAAAGCGGGAGTGGATGTGCAGATCCGCCCGGAAGGCCGTCATGGCGCTTCGTGGCCGCGCGCCGCGAGGCGCAGGTAGAGTTCGCGCCCCACCCAGGCGTCGGTGGCCGCGTAGCGGATCTGGCGGGGCGTGAGGGCGTCGTTTTCCCAATTGGAGCACTGCGCGCTTTTGCTGACGCGGAAGCCGAGCAACTGCGCGGCCAGGGGGCGCAAACCCTGGGCCTTGAGGCCCCGGGCGCGCGCGAGGGCCGCCAGATCGGTCGCGCCGTCCGGCGTGAAATCGTGCAGCCGCGCCAGGGCCCGCATGTCGTCGCGGATGGCCACGCCCGCCTTGATCACGGCGGGATCGGCCAGCAGGCCGGCCAGGGCGGGGCCAAAGGGCACGCGGCCAAGCTGCACCAGCACCACGCAGTCCTCGCCCGCAAGCTGGATCAGCGCCGGGGCGGGGATTTTGCCCTTGCGGAACGTGGGCCGGGTTTCGGTGTCGAAGCCCAGCACGGCGTCCTTGCGCAGCCGGGCGAGCGCGGCTTCCAGCCCGGCCGGATCGCGCACCAGCAGCACTTCGCCCTCGTAGGAGCGGATGGGCAATGCGTTGATGTCGTCCCGGCTGAGCGCGGGAGCGGCGTCCTTCATGGCGTTTCCTTTACGCCGGGGGCTCTCCGCCGTGCGTTCCCCCTGAGGGGCGCGGGGCGCGGGAAAAGAGGCTCCGTCGGCAAGCGGAGAATGTTGGGGAAAAAGCGATGGGGAAGGATTATTTGCCAATGCAAAATTCCGCGAAAATGGCGTTCAGCGTTTCTTCGGCGCTGTTCAGACCCGTGATGTCGGCCAGATGCGCCGCGGCCGCGTCCAGCCGCAGGCCGCACACGTCCGGGGGCACGGAGCGGCGTATATCTTTAGCCAGAAGCGCAAGTTCGTCCAGCGCTTTTTGCAGGGCCGCCGCCTGACGCGCGTTGGGCGCGATTTCTTCGGGCGCGGGTTCCGCTGCGCCGCACAGCGCGCGGACGGCCTCGGCCAGCTTGTCGAGCCCCTGGCCCGTCAGGGCGCAGACTTCCAGCGCGGGCACGCCCTCCAGCAAGGGGCGCGCGGGCAAAGGGGCGCGATCCGCCTTGTTCCAGACCACCAGACAGCGCGCGGGGCCAAGGGATGCGGCCAGTTCGCGCTCCAGGGCCAATTTTTCGTCGATGTCGCCGCCGCTATCGCCAAGCGCCGCGCCGTCCACCACGATCAGCACGGCCTGCGCGGCCTGGGCCAGTTCGCGGCCCCGGCGCATGCCTTCCTGCTCGATGGGATCGTCGCCCGCGTTTTCCGTTTCACGCAGCCCGGCCGTGTCCACCAGGCGCACGGGCAGGCCCGCGAGCTGGGTCTGTTCTTCCAGGTAATCGCGCGTGGTGCCCGCCTTTTCCGTGACGATGGCGCGCGGGCGGCCCAAAAGCGCGTTCATCAGGCTGGACTTGCCCACGTTGACGCGCCCGGCCAGCACTACCAGCGCGCCTTCGCGCCAGCAGCGGGCCCGCTGGTATCCGGCCAGCAGCGCGCGCGTTTCTCCGGCCACTTCGTCCACCAGAGCCAGAAATTCCGCCGGGGGCAGGCATTCGCCTTCT
Organism: Mailhella sp.; assembly: GCA_031552135.1. GTDB lineage: Bacteria > Desulfobacterota > Desulfovibrionia > Desulfovibrionales > Desulfovibrionaceae > Mailhella. The sequence goes on along the minus strand of JAVBMS010000028.1, from coordinate 13,135 downwards.
TCTTCGGGAAAATCCACCGCGAGGCAGAGGCGCTGGCGCACATATTCCAGGCGTTCGCGCAGCGCGGCGATGCGCCGGCCCAAAAGGCCTTCCAGCTTGGCCGAGGCCAGCCGCACGCCTTCGAGGCTGGGGGCGGCGATGATTTCGGCCACGGCTTCGGCCTGCGTCAAGTCCATGCGGCCGTTGACAAAGGCCCGCCGCGTAAATTCGCCCCGCTCCGCCGGGCGCGCCCCTTGCGCCAGCACGGCGTCCAGCACGGCGGCGGTGACGGCCGTTCCGCCGTGGCCGTGGATTTCCACAACGTCTTCGCCGGTAAAGGAGCGCGGGCCGGGAAAGAAAACGGCCAGAACCTCGTCGATGTCGCGGCCCTCGGCGTCCACAACGCGGCCGTGGCGCATGACGCGCGGCAGCGGGGCGTTTACGCCCGTGGGCCGGAACACGGCATGCAGGACGGCCGGCGCGTCCGGCCCGGAAACCCGCACCACGCCAATGCCCCCGGCGCCGGGCGCCGTGGCGATGGCCGCAATGGTGTCCGCCATAGTGTCCTCAAGGACGCCCGGGGCGGCGCGGGGCGGGCGCGGGGCGCGGCTCATGGTTGCGGCTTGGCCAGTTCGGTTTCGATCATCACCTTGAGATCCGGGTGGAGATCCGGGCTTTGCAGCGCGCCTTCCAGCAGGGCGCGGCCCCTGGCGGCGTCGTTCAGGTGGTAGATCTGGATGATGCCCAGGCTGTAGCGCGTGGCCGGCTCGTCGCGCAATTCAAGCGAGCGCTGCATGGCCTCGGCGGCTTCCTTGTACTTGTCCTGCCGGGCGTACAGCACGCCCTGGTAGTACAGGGGGCGCGCGTCGGACGGCGCGGCCACCATGGCGCGGTTGACAAAGCCCTGCGCGGTGCCCCAGTTCTGCTGGTTCATGAACAGATCCGCCAGTGCCAGCAGGGCGTTCACGTCGTTGGGGTCGGCCTGGAGCCTTTGCATGGCCGCCAGCGTGGCTTCCTGCTCCGGCCCGGCGGGCATGGAGGGGATGCTGGCCGAACCTGGAGCTCCTGAAGCGCCGGAAGCCGCCTCGGCGGGGGCCGAAGGCGCGGCCACCTGAATCAGTCCGCCGTAGCGCACGCGTTGGTACGCCGCTGTCGCCGCCATGGCGATCAGAGCCAGGGCCACGCCCGCGAGCAGCACGCGGGCAACGGGAGAAACGCGATCAGCCATGATTGTCGTCCCACTGGCGGACGCGCTTTTCCAGGCGGGCCTGCGCGCGTCCCATAAAGGCGATATAGAATCCCAGGCCGAGCCAGAAGGCGGCGTTGGCGAACATCAACCAGTTCATAGCATCCATAATGACATCCTTTTTCTAGAGCATTTCACCTGTGAAATGCTCACGGAACTGAGCGTAGCGAGGTTCCGCCGCGCAGCCGGAGTAGCCGCGATTCACTCGCGGCGTAAAGCGACGGCGGAGGCGTGAAACTTAAGGGGCAGAGCATCGTGTCCAAACTATGTATCATTTCAAAAGTAATATGCTCTAAATGTCAGGCCGCATCGTCCATGCGGGCGCGCAGCAGGGCGTCGAGGCGGCTTGCCAGCCGCTTCTGGCGGCAGCGCAGCGCCAGCAGGGCCGCCCAGATCAGGCCGAAGCACAACACGGCGGCGATCACGGCCAGCGCCATTTCACGCGTGAGGCCGCCGCCCTTGGCCGCGAAGACCGCCGGGTGGATCGAGCGCCACAGCCGGGCGGACAAAAATACGAACGGCACGTCCACAAAGCCGACAATGGCCACGGCCGCGCACAGCGAGGCCCGGCGGCCCGGCGACATGTCCACCGAGCGCAGCACCAGGTAGCCCGCGTAGATGAACCACAAAATCAGCGTTGTGGTCAGGCGTGGATCCCACGTCCACCATACGCCCCAGGAGTGGCGGCCCCAAATGGAGCCCGTGGCGATGGCCAGCGTGGCGCAGAGCATGCCCAGTTCCACGGCCGCGCTGGAAAAGTCGTCCCATTTTTGGGAGCGGGTTTTCAAATAGGCCGCGCCGCCGAGCGCCGCCGCGAAAAACGAGGCAAACGCCCACCAGGCCACGGGCAGGTGGATGTAAAAGATCTTCTGCGCCGCGCCCATGGTTTGTTCCAGGGGCGCGTAGGCGAAGATCAGCCACTGGCATGCGGCCATGCCAAGGCCGCCCGCAAGGGCCAGAGCGGAAAAACGCGCGTTCATTCAATCGTCTCCACGGTAGATAAAGCCGAACAGCAGCAGCCCCAGGCCCAGAAACACGGCGTCAAAGCCCGCCGCCAGCTCCAGCCACTGCCAGACGGCGTTGGGGTCGGCCAAAGGCGCGCCAAGGCCCGTCGCCGTCAGGCGGATGCCGGCCAGCAGCAGCGGCGTGAGCAGGGGGAACAAAAGCACGCTGGCCAGCGATTCCTTGCCGCCCTGGCCCACGGCGGCCGAGCCCATCAGCGAGCCGCAGGCCGCCATGCCGAGGTCGGTCAGCGCCAGCCCGGCCAGCGCCGGGCCCAGGGGGCCGGCGGGCGACTGGGCCAGAAACACGAACGTCGAAGGGATGAACAGGCACTGGGCCGTGAGCAGCAGGGCCAGCCCGGCCAGCGCCTTGCCCAGCCACACGGCCTGCACGGGCGAGGGCAGCAGCAGGAGCGCCTGCCGGGCTTGGTTGGTTTCTTCCAGCGAATACAGGATGTTGAAGGTCAACACCAAACAGAAGGCTGAGGCCAGCCAGAACATGGTGGCCGCCGCCTGCGGGCTCAGCGCGTCGCCCGCGTCGAGCGAGAGGCTGAACAAAAAAACCAGCAGCAGGCCGAGCAAAAGCGCCTGCGAGAGCCCGGCGCTCCGGCTGAAAACAAGGCGCAGATCCTTGGCGCAGATGCACAGGGCGCTTTTCAGCACGGCACGGCCTCCGCGCGCGTCGCTTCATGCGGCACAAGTTCGCCGCGCGTCAGTTCCAGCACGGCGTCGGCCCGCGCCGCGTCGCCGGCCACGTCGTGGCTGATCCAGACCACGCCCGCGCCGCGCGCCTTGGCCTCGGCCACCATGGCGTAGACCATGCCGCGCGAGGCCGTGTCGAGGCCGGTGCAGGGTTCGTCCAAAAGCACAAGATCCGGCTCGGCCAAGAGCAGGCGGGCCAGGTTGAGGCGCTGGGCCATGCCGCGCGAAAACACGCCCGCGCGTTCCTCGGCGTGGCGGGCCAGATCCACGCGGGCCAGGGCGCGCAGCGCGTCGGCTTCCGGCTCGGCCGCGCCCGCAAGGCGCGCCCAGAACATCAGGTTTTCCCTGGCGGTCAGGCCGGGGTACACAAAGGTATGGTGCGCCAGATAGCCCACGCGCTCCGGCGCGACGTTGCGCACCACCTCGCCGCTGTCCGCCGGGGTGAGCCCGGCCATGACGCGCATCAGCGTGGATTTGCCCGAGCCGTTTTGCCCGGCCAGCAGGGTGACGGAACCCGGCCGCACGGCCCACGAAAGGCGGCGGAACAGGACGCGGGGGCCGAACGCCTTGCCGACGCCCCGCAGTTCCAAAAGCGCGTTCACGCGGCGCTCCCGTTCTTTTTGCGCCGCGCGCCAAAAGCCAGCAGCGGGCCCAGCGTCATCAGCGCCCCGCCGATCCAGATCCAGTTGACCAGCGGGTGCGAGCTCAGGCGCAGCACGGCGCGCTGTTCGCTGTCCAGGCCGAGCAGGCTGGCGTAAAACTCGTCGCCGAACGAAAAGCGTGTGGCCGCCTCGGCGTAGGCCGCCTGGCCGAATTTTGCGTACACCCGGCGCTGCGGGGCCACCGTGCCGGCGTCCGCGCCGTTGTGGCGCAGCGTCAGTTCGGCTTCAAGGAACGTATAGGCGCCCGCGTCGCCCCGGCCTTCGTACAGTTCGTTCAGCGTGACGCTGAAGGCCCCGACTTCGGCCGTCTGGCCCTTGGCCAGCTCCACTTCCAGCTCGGTTTTGCCCGGCCCGGAAAAGGCGATACCAAGCGCCAGCAGGCCCAGGCCCAGGTGCACCGCCAGCGCCGCGCGCGAGGCTGGAACGAGGAGCCCTTTGCCCAGCACGGCTTGCAGCAGCAGGCTGACCAGCACCGTGCCGCACAGGGCCGCGCCGATCAGCGGCATGGAACCCTTGATGCCGAACGTCCAGAACAGGCCGAGCAGCACGGCCAGCGCGGCGAACACGCCCAGCAGCGCGCGCCAGGAGCGCACGCCCCCGCCCCAGGACAGCCAGGGGCAGGCGGCCAGCAGCGCCAGCAGGGCGACAAAGAGCGGCAGGCACGCGCCGTTGTAAAAGGCGGCGGTGAGGCCCTCCGAGCGGGCCGACCACAGCGAGCTGATCACCGGCCACAGCGTGGCCGTCAGGATGATCAGGGCCACGGCCAGCAGCAGCCAGATGGTCATGACCACGAAGCCTTCGCGGGTTTCCAGCCCCGGCAGGGGGCGGGCGTCCGGCGCCTTGCCCAGCGCGGCCACGGCCGCGCTCAGCGCGAGGCCCGCCAGCACGAAAAGCAGCAGGGCCGCGCCCACGCCGCCTTCGCCAAAGGCGTGCACCGACTGCACCACGTTGCCGCGCACCAGATAGGTGGCAAAAAAAGCCGACACCGTGGTCAGCGCCATCAAAAAGATATGGGCGCGGTGCAGGGCGTTACGCCGCGTTTCCAGCAGCCCGGCGTGCAGGGCGGCCGTGCCGACCAGCCAGGGGATCAGCGAGGCGTTTTCCACCGGATCCCAGGCCCAGTAGCCGCCCCAGCCCAGTTCCATGTAGGCCCACCAGGCGCCGATCACGATGCCCGAGGTCAAAAACATCCAGGCCGTCAGCGTGAAGGGCCGCGCCGTTACGGCCCAGGAGGGTTCGGCGATCGCCAGCCCGGAGCGGCGGTCGGCCGCGCGGCGCATGGCCTGGGCCAGAGCCAGACAGCCGGGAATGACAAAGCCGCCGTAGCCCAGAAAGAGCAGGGGCGGGTGGATGATCATGCCCGGATTCTGGAGCAGGGGGTTGAGGCCCCGGCCGTCGGCGGGCACGGGAATGCGCAGCGTCAGCGGGTTGCTCCAGGTGGCGAGCAGCAGGCCGAAAAAGGCCATGATCGCCAGAAAAAACAGCCAGAACCACTGGCGGGTTTCTTCGCTCAGGGCGCGGTAGGCGGCGGTAAAGCGGAACGTCGCGCCGCACAGGGCCACCATCAGCGCCCAGAAAAGCAGCGAACCTTCCTGCCCGGCCCAGAAGGCCGTCAGGCGGTAGAACAGCGGCAGGGTGCGGTCGGTGTACGAGGCCACATAGCCCAGCGAAAAGTCGCAGGCCGCCAGCGCGTAGAGCAGCACGGCGGAAACCACGGTCAGCAGGGCGGCGACGGCGAGCGCGGCGTATTCCGAAACCGCGAGGCCGTCGCTCTCGCCCTGCCAGAGCTTGGCCGCCGCGAGGCCGGAGCCTCCCAGGGCGCACAGCATGGCCAGAAGCAGGCAGATATAAGCAAATATGTACATGGGCGTCAGGGAGCCGCGCGCGGCTCCGTCTCCTTATGCAGCGCCGCGCGCGGGCGCGGGATCGGGCGGGCTCGCGGCCGGGGCGGCGGGCCGGGCGTTCAGGGAAAAGGCACGAGGGAGTGCGGCGGACATGCCGGATGAGGAAACGGCAAAGAGCCCGGCATGTGGCGCGGCGTCCGGCCGCGTGCGAACAACGGAAAGAACGGCGGGCAGGGTATCGCGCATCACGCCTTCGTGGGGCGATTGGCTTTTTCGTATTTGGAGGGACACTTGGTCATCAGGGTTTTGGCTTCAAAGGCGCTGGCCGTCATGCCGCCTTCCACGATGACTTCCGCGCCGCGCTCAAAGGTATCGGGCACCGCGCCCTTGTAGTTGACCCAGATGGTTGTGCCGGGAGCGTCCGCGTCGCGCAGCAGGAATTTGACGCCGAGGCCGTTGTCCGGCCGCTCCATTTCGTCGCCCACGGTGCCGAACAGGCGCACCGCGTTCAGTTCCGCCGCCGGGGCGGCCAGGGCTTCGGACACGTTCAGAAAATAGACCTTGTTTGCCGAGAGGCTGGAAACGGCGATAAAACCCGCGCCTCCCACAAAAAGCAGGAGGGCGACAATGTACATCGCCGTGGATTTGTTCTTGGCCATGACTCCACCCGTTGCGCCGCGCTGTTTGGCGGCGTTCATCGTGGCACCAGTGTACATAATTTTGCTTGGCTGGCAAGGGGCGGCGACGTAACGCGCCGCGTTCCCTTTTTCTTTAATGTCCGCGCAGGGGCGCTCAGGCGTGTTTTTTGCGCCAGCTCTTTTCCTCGCCCAGGGCGAGACGGCGGATATTGGCGCGGTGCGTCCAAAAAATGACAAGCAGCAGAACCAGGGCCAGGGGCAGCAGATCCCAGCGGCCGAACAGCGGGTAGAACACGGCCAGCGAGGTGATCAGCGTCAGCGAGCCGAGCGAAACGTAGCCCGAAAGCGCGATGCCCGTGACGCAGCAGATCACGGCGCACAGCAGCGGCGGCAAACCCAGCGGCAGCAGTACGCCGATGGTGGTGGCCACGCCCTTGCCGCCCCGAAAGCGCAGGAAGGGCGACGTGATGTGCCCGGCCACGGCGGCCAGGGCCGCGGCGCTGTGGAAGGCGGACGAAGGATCGATGTGCAGCGCCGCCCACACGGGCAGCGCGCCCTTGAGCAGATCGCAGGCCAGCGTGAGCACGCCGAAGGGCAGGCCGCACAGCCGCGCCACGTTGGTCGCGCCGGGGTTGCCGCTGCCGGCGGAACGCGGATCCACTCCCTTGCAGGTTTTGGCGATGATGACGCCGAAAGGCAGGGCGCCGGCCAGATAGCTTGCGAGGATCCAGAGAAGGTTGATCATGGCGGTGGTGGGTTAGATGTCAACGGCGCCGTCGGCGCGCGGCGCGGGGAGCGGCATGGCGGGCGCGGCCGGAGGGAGCGCGGGTTCGGCGGGCGCGGCGTGGGCTTCCGGCAATGCCGGTGCCGGTCGTGCCGGCTCCGGTTGTGACGGTTCCGGCGATGCCGGTTCCGGCTGTGCCGGCTCCGGTTGCGCGGGCGTTTGCGGCGCTGCGGGTGTCGGCGCCGCCGCGTCGGGCAGCAGGCTCGGCGGGCTTTGCGGGGCGGGCGGCCGGGGCGTGACGGGCGGCGTTTCCAGGCCGGGGGCGGGGCGCTCAAAGGTCAACAGCAGGTAGGGCTGATCCACAAGCCACTGGCGCTGGGCCACGTTCAGGCCGTCGGGCCTGTTTTCCCAGCGGTTCCAGTCCTTTTCGCGCATGGCCAGCGCCGCGCGGGGGTGAGCGGCCAAAAAGGCGTTCACGCCGTCCCAGTCGGGCAGATCCGCGATCACGTCGTTGGGCCGGGGGGCATCCGGGTGCAGGCGGCCCAGTTCATCATTAAAGTAATAGGCGTAGATGCCGGGGTACACGCGGTACGAGGCGGGCGCGTAGCCCCTGTCGGCCAGCCGGGCCATGGCTTCGGCCTGGACGCGGGGGCTGAGCATGATGTCGAGCGAGGGCGCGGCGACCAGCGTATAGGGCAGCATCAGGGCCGTTATGCCCAGGCTGGTGACAAGCAGCGCGCCGCCGGGCTGCGAGCGCCGCGTGGCGAAGAGCAGCACGCCCGCCAGCGCCAGCAGGATAAGGCCCATGAGGTTGATGCCCGAGGCGGTGTCGAGATAGGCGAAGGTGATGGGCGGCACGCGGCCGAGCCAGGTTTCCGGAACCAGCGGCAGCCAGAGCGAACTGTAGGCCGCGAGCAGGAAGGCGAGCCCGATCAGGCCGAGGATGACGGCCATCGTGCCGAAGAAGGCGCGGCTGCGGCGGGGGCTCAGGTTGAGCAGGGCGCGGGCCGTAAGCACGGCCAGGGCGGGCACCAGCGGCAGCAGATAGATGGCGATTTTGGAACTGACGGCGGAAAGCGCGGCAATGCCGCCGATCAGGATGATCCACAGCCAGCCGCGTCCGCCGTCGGCCTTGCGGTTTTTCCAGGCGGCGGGCAGGGCCCTGGCCGCGCCGAACCAGGCGATGAAGGGCAGGATGAGGAGCCAGGGGAACCAGACCAGCGGCAGGTTGGCGGCGTAGTACCACCACGGCTCGGCGTGGTGCCAGGCTTTGATCGCGCGGCCCATGATCTGGAGCGCGAACGTCTGCTCCACGTAGTCGGTGTGCCCGCTCAGCATCAGGGCGGCGATCCAGGCCAGGGGAATGAGCAGCATCAGCGCGAAGCCCGGCAGGCCGTCCCTGCCGTTGAGGCGGCCCGGCGTGCCGCGCCAGAACAGGAAAAGAACGCTGGCCAGCAGCGGGAAGAGCAGGCCGAGCGGCCCCTTGATCAGCGCTGCCACGCCGGCCAGGGCAAAGCCCAGGGCCAGCCACAGCACGGCGCGGTCGCGTATCCAGCCCCGGTACAGGCAGATGAAGCTGAGGTTGATCGCGGCGGCAAACAGCAGATCCATGCGCGGGTAATTGGCCAGGCCCGCCAGGTAGATGCTGGTGGCGGCCATGAGCCCGGCGGCGAGGGCCACGCGGCGGTCGTGCCCGGTGGCGCGCGCCAGCAGCCAGGCCGTGCCGATGAAGGCCAGGGCCGAAAGCGCCGCGCCCGCGAAGAAGAGCCGGGGCGGATCGAGGCCGGGAATGGCGTCGAGCGCCCGCAAAAACCAGAAATAGAGCGGCGGCTTGTCCGTGTAGGGCACGCCGTTGAGGCTCAGGGTCAGCCAGTCGCCGTCCAGAAAGCGCATGTAGACGTCGGCGTGGCGCACGGCGTCCGAAAACCACAGCGCGCCGCCGCTGAAAAGATTCGGCACGGTCAGCGCGGCCGCCAGCAGCAGCACAAAGGGCAGGCCCACCCATGAGAGCAGGCGGAAGGCCTTTTCCGCCGGGCCGGGCGCGTCGGCTTTGGGGGCGGCCGGGGACGGAACCGCCGGGGACGGAGCCGTCGGGCGGACGGGCGCGCCGGGCGCGCCGGGCGCGTCGGGCGTTTCAGGCTGCGCCGCTTCCGTTTTTTCCGTTTCCGGGGCTTCAGGCTCCGTTACGGGCTGTTCCGTCATAGCCGGATCGGGGTGCGCGTGTCCCGGAATCGGGGGAGTCAGGCCGTTATCGCCGGGATATTCCGTGCTGTTGGTCATGCGAGATTCCCGATTCGTGGAACAGGGGGGGCTGTTCCCGTGGGGGTTAGCGGCGGCTGTTGCCGCAGCAGTGGATCATGCGGGCGGCGAAACTGCCGACGAGCATCCCGCCGAGAATGTCCACCGGATGGTGGTAGCCCAGCCATACGCGGGAGTATCCCACAAGAGCGACAAGCAGGGCAAGGGCCACCGTAAGCGCGGGGCGGCGGTAGCGCAGCGCCAGCGGCAGGGCGGCGGCCGTGATTTCCGTGGTGTGGCCGGAGGGGAAGGCATTGTACGAGGTGCTCAGCGTAAAGTGATCCGGCGGCCAGGCCACGCCGGGGCGCGGCAGGCCAAAGCTCGACTTGAGCATTTGCGTGAACAGCACGGTGATCACGACCGAAAACAGCAGGAAGCGCAGGATGAAGCGCCGGTCGCCGCAGGGGCGGTCGTCCTTGCGGCGCAGCGCGCGCAGCAGGATGAAGGCGTAAATCGCGTAGAGCAGCAGGCTGCCCGCCTTGGAACAGACGAACATCACGTTCGTCAGCGTGGGGCGGGCGTCGCGCGCCGCCGCATAGACAAGGCGGACGGGCTCGCCCCACCAGCCGTGCCGCGCGATGACCATGCCGACAACCAGCAGCGTGGGGAGCAGGATCAGCAGGTGCGCGCCCCACGGGTAGCGGCGGCAGCCGTTGAGCGGGCCAAAGACGGAACGGAAGTTCATGCCGCGCCGCCTCCCGGCAAAAGCAGCACCGCGCGCCAGCCCCAGGCGTCCATGCGCAGGCGCAGGCCTTCGGCCTGGACGGCCACGCCGTTGCCGCTGAGGGCGTCCTCGCCGGCGGAAGCGGACACGTTTTTGGGCAGGCGGATGTCCGTGGTCAGGCCCGTGTTGGAAAAATTGCCCGCCACAAGCAGCAGGCGGCCGTCGGGCAGGACGCTGAGCAGAGCGACCACGGAACTGGCGCCCGCGTTGAGGCGCTCTTGCAGCCTGCCCGCCGCGACGCCGGTATTCTGCCGGATGTCGAGCACGCGCCGCACGTCGCCGGCAAAGGAGGGCAACGGGGTTTTGCCGTCCGCGCCGGGCTTCGCGTCCGGCCAGGGCGGGTAGATGGCCGCAGCCGTGGGTATGCCCTGGCGCGTGGCCAGTTGCCGGGAGCCGTCCAGGCTCCAGGAGGCGACGCCGGCGGGAATTTCGGGCACGTCGGGGTTGGCCGCCGCGAACAGCGATCCATTGAGGTCGTGGCCGGAGAGCATCAGCAGCCCCGGCTGGAGCGCGCGGAAGGCTATCTGCAACATGTGGGCCTGCTGGATGCGCGCCAGATCTTCCGGCTTTTGCGCGGCGCGGCGTGCCTCGTCCGGGCTGAGGCCCACGGCCGCGGCGGCCAGCGAGGCGGCCGTGGCGTAAAGCGTGTTGCCGCGCAGGGGCAGCACGGCGCGCCAGGGGTTTGATTCGTCCATGTTGACCAGGGCGGCCGAGGGCGAAAAACCCGCCAGATCCAGGCGGATGCCGTCGCTGCCGGCCGGGGCCCGCCACAGCCTGGCGTGATTGACGCCGCGCTTCAGCGAATTGTCGATGGCGTGTTTGAGCGGCGCGGTGTTGCCGGTGAGCATGGCGTATTCCAGCGAGGGCGACGTAACGGTGTCGCGCACGAAGTCCGCGCCGTTTTCCAGCAGCAGGGGCAGCATGTCGGGCGGGAAGGCGTCGCGCAGCAGGGCGAACGCGCCGTAGCGCCGGACGTCGCGGCTGAGGTCGCGCAGCGCGGACAGGGCGGGCTCGCCGGAGGGCGTGGCGCCCGGCGCGAGCGGCTCCTGATCCCAGAACGCTTCCAGGTGCATGCCCACCAGGGGCTGGTGCAAAATGCCCACCTGACGGATGACGCTGGCCGCGAGCACGCGCCGGGCCGCGCCGGAGGGGTCGCCCCAGTTCAGCACGGGCCGCGCGGGCGAGCCGACGTAGCGGTAAAGCCAGCGGCGGTTGACGCCGTCCACGCCCACCATTTCCGGGGTGACGGCCCAGCCGCCGGGCGTCAGGCGGGGATCGCCGTCGCGGGCAAAGGGCGGGGGCAGCGCGCTGTCGCGCCGCAACTGCTCCTGTATGGCGGGGGGCACGGGCTTGCCGTTGGCGCCTTCGTTGAGCAGCGAGAGCGGAAAAAGCGGCCAGACGCCGGGCGCGGCTTCCACCAGCATGTAGAGGCCGGGGTATTCGCGCGTGCCGCGCATCGCCAGGAAAAAGTCGGGCCCCATGCCGGTGGCCGCGGGCAGCAGATCGCCCGCCAACAGCATCTGGCTTTGCGCGGCCAGCTTTTCCAGCGCGGCGTAATCCTCGTCCGTGCCCACGGGCTTGGCAAAACTGAAGCTGACCTCGTCCGCGCCCAGCTCGCCAAAGCGGGCCTCCGGCTCCCAGGCCGCGCCGGGTTCCGCCGCCGGGGCGATGATCAGGCCGTGCACGCCCAGCGCCGCGAGCCGCGCGGGCACATTGCTTTTTTGCAGCGCTGTCAGGGCGGTTGGCGAGCCGCTCCACGCGGCCTCGTAGGGGTTGAAATCGAGCCAGACCGAAGCCTGACGCAGCAGGGCGGCGGGATCGGCCCCGGCCGGAGCCCGCCAGGCCAGCCCCGAGCCGGACACAATGGCCGCCAGATCCGGCGTGGCCCGCAACAGCGACTGGCGCTCCAGCCACTGGATATAGCTGGGGTTGGCGCGCGGCAGGCCGGGGGCGGACGGTTTGGGCGCCATGGCCGCTGTTTGCGGCGCGTAGGACGCGCGGGTGGCCACGGCCGCCTCGGTCACGGCCGGGGGCGGGCCGCCGGCGCAGGCGGTCAGCAATGTGGCCGACACAGCCAATAAAACCAGCAGGGCCGGCGCGGCCGGCAGGGCGAAAAGCGGCGCCCCCGCGGGGCGGGACGGGCGGAATGAGCGGAACATGCGGAGTAAACGGAACGGGCGAAAAAGCGGGGCCATGGCGACCTCAAGGGCTCGGGTGATCCCGGCGTTGCGCGCCGTGGAAGAATACTCATGCCTAGCGGATTTTATAAGGAAAAACAAGGCGCGGATCGCGCCCGGCCGGGGAGGGTTCGCGTGCCCCGTTTTACCCAAAAAGAAGGCCGGGTTGCCCCGGCCCTGAGAAAACGGTTTCCGGATCCGGCCTTGCGGCCGGATCCGGAAAGCGGAATTAGAAGTTGTACTTGAACACAACAGCCACGCGCCAGGCGTCGGAGAACTTCGCTTCGCCGCCGGCGGGGATGCCGGTCATACCGGGGTTGCGGGCCCAGTTTTTGCCGTCGAGGTCGGCGATGATGTAGTTCAGTTCCAGGACAGCAGCGAGGTTGGCATAGATGCTGTACACGGTATCGATGTCGAATTCGATGGCGCTGTCTTTGGTGGTCAGGTAGCCCTGGGCCAGTCTCGGGTTGGCGTAAATGACCATGTCTTTGTCATTGGTGCCGCCAATGTAGGTCACGCGGAAGTTGTGGAACAGCTTGGGCATAAGGGAGAGGCGGTTCCACTGCAGGCCGACGCCCCAGGTGCCGGCGGCGTTGCCGCCTTCCATGTAGGTGGCGATGGGGTTGGCGCTGGCCGCGAAGTAGGCCAGGGCGCCGCTCTGGGAGAAGCCGCCCATGCTGAGCGGGCGCTCGGAGCCGTTCATGATGTCGTCGTCGTCGCCGCTGGCGTACCAGGCCTTGATGGTGGGCACGCCGTAGCGGGTTTTGTACTCGGCGGACGCGCCGAGGAACCAGCCGCCGCGATCCATGTAATCGTGGTCGGCGGCGAGATTGGAGTAGGAGAAGTCGAACGCGAAGCGGAAGGGATCAAAGGCGAGCAGTTCGCCGCCCACGCCCAGCCACCAGGCCGTGGAGTTGCCGCGGGCGACGGTGTAGGCGGTGCTAGTGGGGGAAGCGGTGGGGGTGATGGGGCCGTTGCCGGCGGCCACAGAGGCGGCGCTGGCCGCATCAAGCACCGGGCCGGTCTTGATGGTCACGCCGGAACCGGCGATGGCCCAGGCGGAGTTTTTGCCCAGCAGGGCCACGGTGCCCCAGGGGGTGAAGTTGAAGCCGTCAAGCTTGACCGGAACGATCAGGCTGA
>JAVBMS010000022.1:0-31175 GCA_031552135.1 Mailhella sp. | reverse complement strand
CAACATGCAAAACGCCATGTTTTCCGGCGTCTTCGGCGCGCTGACCACAGAGCATCGCCTGGCCGTGATCAGCAACAATCTGGCCAACGTGAACACCACGGGCTACAAGGCCGACACCCTGGCCTTCAAAGACACCATGGTGCACTTTGCCCACGACTTTATCCGCGAGCCGCTGGAAAATCTGCGCTCCAAGCCGCTGTTCCCGCCCTCGGAATTGCGGGCGCGCACACGCATCGCCACGGAAAAAACCGACTTTTCCCAGGGCAGTATGCAATACACGGGCAACCCGCTCGACTTCGCCATCACCGGCGACGGCTTCTTCCGCGTGCAGACGCCCAACGGCGAATTTTTGTCGCGCAACGGCAGCTTTTGTCAAAATAACGACGGCACCATCGTCACCAAGCAGGGCTGGCCCGTGCTGGGCGACGGCGGCCCCATCCAGATTCCCGCCGGCGCCAAACACGTCCAGGTGAACAGCGAAGGCCGCGTGTTCGCCGACGGCGCGGAAGTGGGGCAGTTTGCCCTGGTGGCCGTGGACAACCTGGCCGGGCTGGAAAAAATCGGCGGCAACATCTACCGCGCCAAAGACGGGGCCACGGTAAACGAAAGCGACCCCCGCGCGGAAGGCAGCCTGATCAACCAGGGCTACACCGAAGCCGCCAACGTGAACGCCGTGACGGAAATGGTCAACATGATCGAAGTCCAGCGCATGTTCGAGGCCCAGCAAAAAGTCATCCAGTCGTCGGACGCCGTGGATCGCGAAGTGATCAGCCGCGTCGGACGGGCGCGATAAGCCAATAACGAGAGGATACCACCATGATGCGCTCCCTTTGGTCGGCGGCTACGGGCATGAACGCCCAGCAGCTCAGCATCGACGTCATTTCCAACAACCTGGCCAACGTCAACACCGCCAGCTTCAAAAAGAACCGCGCGGAGTTTGAAGACCTGATGTACCAGAACATGCGCGTTGCCGGCTCGGCCACCGAGGGCGACAACATGATCCCCGTGGGCATCCAGGTGGGCATGGGCGTGCGGCCCGTGGCCGTGCACAAGTTCTTTACGCAGGGCGACTTTCAGAACACCGGCAACCCGCTCGACGTGGCCATCGAAGGCGACGGCTTCTTCCAGGTGCAGGTGGGCGATCAGCTCATGTACACGCGCTCCGGGGCCTTCAAGCTCAACCCCGACGGCACCGTGGTCATGGCCAACGGCTATGTGCTGCAACCCGAATTCTCCGTGCCGCCCGAAACGCGCTCGATCTCCATTTCCGAAAACGGGCGCATCACCGCGCTGGACTCCAACTCCAACGAGCTGGCCGCCGCCGACATCCCGCTCTACACGTTCATCAACCCGGCGGGCCTCGACGCGCGCGGCCGCAACCTCTACATGCCCACCCAGGCTTCGGGCGACCCCGTGGAAGGCGTGCCCGGCGAGGAAAACGTGGGCACCCTGGCCCAGGGCTTTCTGGAAATGTCCAACGTGGAAGTGGTGGACGAAATGGTGAACATGATCGTGGGCCAGCGCGCCTACGAAATGAACTCCAAAGCCATCCAGACCTCCGACTCCATGCTCCAGACCGCCGTCAACCTTAAGCGAAGCTAACGCCCCGAGAGATGCCGCCATGACCAAGCTTGCCGCCCTTGCCCTGTGCGCCCTGTGCGCCCTGCCCGCCGCCGCCCCCGGCGCGGAAGCCTACGGCACGGCCCCGCGCGCGAGCGCCCCGGCGGCCGAAGTGCCCGGCTCGCAGACGGCGTGGCGGCTGCGCGTGCGCGAGGCGGCCGTGGTGCGCGGCGACGTGGTGCGCCTGGGCGACATCGCCCTGCCGCTCGGCGGCATGGCCGAGCCCGAATGGCAACGCCTGGCCGCCACCCCGCTGTGGGCCGCCCCGGACACGCCGGGCAAGCCCCTGCAAATCAACAAGCAGCGCCTCGGCGCGGCCCTGCGCGAAAGCCTGGGCCCGCTGGCCGACGCCTGCATCCTGCCCAACTCGCTGGCTATCCAGCGCGACGGCGCGGTGCTGTACGAAGACGATCTGCGCGCGCTCGTCGTCAGAACCCTGACGCCCCAGATCAACCTGCTCGGCGGTCACGGCGAGCTGACGGACTTCCGCCTGCCCGCCTACGCCTTTACCGCGCACGACGGGCAAAGCGTGGCCATGGAAGGCGTTACCGTGGCCCCCGGCCGCATTGGCCTGCGTTTTGCAATCAAGGAACTCGACGGCTCCACGGTGCGCCGCTTCACCGGCTCGGCCTGGCTGGACTTGTGGATGGACGTGCCCTGCGCCGCCCGCCCCCTGAACAAGGGCGACGCCGTCACGCCCGACGCGCTCACCTTCGCCTCGGCCAACCTGGCCTACCAGAAGGGCGCGGTGTGGGACGGCAAGGGCGGCCCCTGGCAGGTCATACGCTCCATTGGCGCGTCGCAGCCGATCATGGCGGCGGATCTGGCCCCGCTGGCCGCCGTGCGCCAGGGCGACAAAGTGTCGCTGGTCTACCGCAAGGGCAACGTGCAGCTCAGCCTGCCCGTGGAAGCCCTGCAGGACGGCGGCCCCGGCGACACCATCGCCGTGCGCAACCTGGAATCGAAAAAGCAGATTTACGCCACGGTCATCGACAGCAAGACCGTCACCACAAAATAGCCGGCTTTGCCGCATTGTTGAGGAAACGCCATGTACCGCACCCACCTGGCCCTGCTCGGACTGCTCATGCTCTTCGGGGGCTGCACCGCCGCCGACCAGAAGCCCACCCTGATGCAACCCGTGCCCCAGTCCGCGGCGTTTCAGGAACCCGCGCCGCGCTACAGCAACCCCGGCTCCATGTTTGACGCCAACAACACCACCTACCTGTACGACGACAGCCGCGCCCGCCGCGTGGGCGACATCGTGATGGTCAAAGTGGTGGAAAACGCCACGGGCTCCAACAGCGCCAACACCACCACCAAACAGAACAACAGCAGCGACTACACGGTGTCCAGCCTCTTCGGCAAGACCAGCGTGCCGGTGTTCGGCGGCGCGGTGGGCAACGACCCCCTGCTGGCCATGGAAAGCAACAAGGACTTCAAGGGCCAGGGCAGCACCGACCGCAAAAACAACGTCACCGCCACCGTGACCGCCCGCGTGCTCAACGTCATGCCCGACGGCCTGCTGCAAATTGAAGGCGCGCGCGAAACCAAGGTCAACAACGAAACGCAGTACCTTGTGGTTTCCGGCCTCATCCGCTCGCGCGACGTGGCCTCCGACAACAGCATACTCTCCACCCAGATGGCCGACGCGCACATCGAATATTACGGCAAGGGCGTCGTTTCCGACCGCCAGAAGCCCGGCTGGTTCACCCGCCTGATGGATCACGTCTGGCCGTTCTAGAATCCGCTCTTCACAATCGCGGCAACGCCCCGGCCGCCGGAGGCATACGCAAACAAACCCGGCGCGCTACGAGCCCTTGCGCGGCAGCGCGCTGAGCACCACGCCGCCCAGCACCAGCGCGCCGCCCATAAGCTGGGCCGCGTCCAGGCTTTCGCCCAGCAGCAGCACGGCTTCGATGGAGCCGAACACCGGCAGCAGGTAATTGATCAGCCCGGCGCGCACCGCGCCGATGCGCGCGATGGCCGCGCTCCAGCATAAAAACGCCAGGCAGGACGGCGCCACGCCTATGAACAGCAGGGCCAGCAACCCCTGCGTGGAGATTGCGGGCAGCAGGTCGGCGTGTTCGCTCCACAGGTAGGGCGGCGTGGCCCCCGCGAGGCCGAAAGCGAAGACGATCAGCAGAAAGGCCTGGATGGGGATTTCGGCCTTGAACCAGCGCAAGGTTACGGAGTACCACGAAAAACAGGCCGACCCGGCCAGCAGCCACAAATCGCCGGGCGCCAGATTGATGTGGGCCAGTTCCGTGATGTGCCCCCTGGTCACCAGCACGGCCACGCCCACAAGGGCCACGGCGGCGCAGAGCAGGCGGCGGCGCGTCACGGGCTCGCCGAACAGCACGCGGGAATAGAACATCATGAACAGCGGGGCCGTGCCCGCCAGCATTGCCATGTTGACGGCGGAGGACGTTTTGGGCGCTTCGTAATAGCCCAGGCTGGCCGCGCACATGCCGACAAGCCCGTAGGAGGCCAAAAGCCGCCAGTGGGCGCGGATAACCGGCCAGGAGGCCCGGGCCGCCCTGAAGCCAAGCGGCAGCATGACCAGCGTGGCCGCCACCCAGCGCCAGAACACCATGCTCACCGCCGACAGTTCCGGCGACAATATTTTGGCGGCGATCAGGTTGCCCGACCAGAGCAGCGTGGAGATCAGGGCCAGCGCGTTGCCGGTCACGGCCTGATTTTTGGCGAAAAAAGCGGACATGCTGTGTATCCCCCGTCTTTTTCCGGGGTTATCACGCCCGGCGCGGGCGGGCAAGCAGGGGCAAGCGGCCCGGCGCGGAGACGGCCAGGGCGCAAACCGGGCTTTACAATCTCAGGCCGCGCGATCATGATGGCTTCGCTCAAACCGTGTTACCAGCGCGGGCGGCGCAAGCGCGCCCGATCCGCGTTGCGACGAGGCGTTGCCATGCCCTTTGCCCGTTTTTGGCGCGATTATTCCCATTCCGCCCTGATCGCGGGGCTGATCGCCGTGCTGGTGCCCTTTGCCGGGCCGATAGCCGTGGTGTATCAGGCCGCGGACGCCGCCGGGCTTTCCAACGCGCAGTTGAACTCGTGGATCTGGGCCATTGCGCTGGGCAGCGGGCTGGCAGGCATCTATCTGAGCTGGAAGTCCAAAATGCCCGTGGTCATCGCCTGGTCCACGCCGGGCGCGGCCCTGCTGGTTACCGGCCTGACGCAGTACAGCTACCCGGAAGCGGTGGGAGCGTATATTCTGGGCGCGGCCCTGACGCTGATCTTCGGCCTGACCGGGCTGTTCCAGGCCGTGATTTCGCGGGTGCCCCAGGCCATTGCCACGGCCATGCTCGCGGGGGTGCTGTTCCAGTTTGGCGTGGCGGTGTTCACCCAGTTGCAGCACGCGCCGGCGCTGGTGCTGCCCATCATCGCCGCCTACCTGCTGGGCAAGCGCTGCTGCCCGCGCTACGCCATTCCCGTGGCGCTGCTGGCGGGCTGCCTGGCCGTGGCGCTGCTGGGCCTGCACGGCGAAGGAAGCGTGACGTTCGCCCTTGTCACGCCGGTTTTCACCGCGCCCCGCTTTACGCTGGCCTCGGCCGTGGGCCTGGCCCTGCCGCTTTTTCTGGTTACCATGACCTCGCAAAACGTGCCCGGCCTGACGGTGCTGCTGGCGGACGGCTACACGCCCGACGTCCGGCCCATCCTGACCGTCACGGGCCTTTTTTCCCTGCTGCTGGCGCCTTTCGGCGCGCACAGCATCAACCTGGCCGCCATTACCGCCGCCATCTGCACCGGGCCGGAAGCCCACCCGGACAAGGGCAGGCGCTATATAGCGGGCATCTGCAACGGCTTTTTCTATGTGCTGGTGGGCCTGTTCGGCGGCGCCGTGGTCAGCGCCTTCGCCCTGCTGCCCGCGCCGCTTACGGCCTCCATCGCGGGCCTGGCGCTTTTCGCCTCCATCAGCAACAGCATGACCATCGCCATGTCGCTGGACAGGGAGCGCGAGGCCGCCCTGATCACCTTTTTGATCACGGCCTCGGGCTTCAGCGTCTTTAACATCGCCTCCGCCTTCTGGGGCCTGGCGGGCGGGTTGATCGCCCTGGCCGCGCTCAACGCCGGGCGGCGAGCCTGAACCGGCCGCCGCTTAACATTTCGCCGCGCATGCTTATATGAGGATAATGTCGCGCGGCATTTTGTTCGTGCCGCCAAAAAAACTTGCCAATATTTTTAAAAAAAGATAAGTTGACCAACTCCATAGGATATTTTAGCGGACGGGTTATGCAGGCGACAGACATTGAATAATCAAAGCAGGCAGATACCGTAACCGGCAGACAGCAACCCCTGGCCGAGGCAAGGGGTTTTCGTTGTCTGTTTTTGCGCGTTTTTCCTTTGCGGCCTTGCGCCGTCAACGCCGTCGTCGGGGTGAAGTAATGGGTCAGCTTATCAAGCAATTCGGCCAGATCGAAGTATCTCTTCCTATCCCCCACCTCTTGAATTTGCAGGTGGATTCATACAACGCCTTCCTCCAGGTCGGCCGCAACACGCGGGAGCCGGACGAAGGCCTGGAGGGCGTGTTCCGCTCCGTTTTTCCCATCGAGGATTTCAACCGCACCGCCAGCCTGGAATACCTGGGCTACGAAATCAGCGAGCCCAAGTACGACCAGGCCGAGTGCATTTCCAAGGGCCTGACCTACGAAGCGCCCATGCGCATCAAGGTGCGGCTTGACGTGTACGACGTGGAGGAAGGCACGGGCAACCGCACCTTCCGCGACGGCAAGGAGCAGGACATTTACTTCGGCACGCTGCCGCTGATGACCGAAAAGGGCACCTTTATCATCAACGGCACGGAGCGCGTCATCGTCAACCAGCTCCAGCGCTCGCCCGGCATCATCTTTGAACACGACAGCGGCAAAACCCACACGTCGCGCAAGGTGCTGTACTCCTGCCGCGTCATCCCCATGCGCGGCTCGTGGCTCGATTTCGACTTCGACCACAAGGACATCCTGTACGTCCGCATCGACCGCCGCCGCAAAATGCCCGCCACCATCCTGTTCAAGGCCATGGGCATGACCAAGACCCAGATCCTTGAGGCTTTCTACAAAAACGAAAGCTATCGCCTGGACGGCGACAAGGTGCTGTGGAAAATCCAGCGCGAAATGTACCGCAAGGAAAACGCCTTTGCCGACATCCCCGACGGCAAGGGCGGCGTGCTGGTTAAAGCGGGCAAGCCCATCACCCGGCGCGACTGGCGCAATATCTGCGATTCCGGCCAGGAATACATGGAGGTGGCGCCCGAGTCCGTGCACGGCCTCTTTCTGGCCCAGGACGTGGTCAACGAAGCCACCGGCGAAATCATGGCCGAAGCCGCCGACGAAGTGACGGCCGCCCTGCTGGCCCAGATGGCCGAGGCCGGCATCACGTCCTTCGCCATCCTGCACACCAAGGGCGCGGAAACGTCCTCGTCCATCCGCGACACGCTGGCCATGGACAAGACGCCCACCATGGAAAAGGCCCAGGAGGAAATTTACCGCCGCCTGCGCCCCAGCTCGCCCCCCACGCCGGAAATCGCGGCCACGTTCTTCGACAACCTGTTCCGCAACGCCGACTACTACGACCTCTCGCCCGTGGGCCGCTACAAGCTCAACCAGCGCCTCGGCCTGCCCGACGACGACAACGCCCGCACCCTGACCGACCTGGACATCCTCCAGGCCATCAAGGTGCTGGTGCAGCTTAAAGACTCGCACGGCCCGGCCGACGACATCGACCACCTCGGCAACCGCCGCGTGCGCTTGGTGGGCGAACTGGTGGAAAACCAGTACCGCATCGGCCTTGTGCGCATGGAACGCGCCATTAAAGAGCGCATGAGCATTCAGGAAGTCGGCTCGCTCATGCCTCACGATCTGATCAATCCCAAGCCCGTGGCCGCTGTGCTCAAAGAATTCTTCGGCACCTCGCAGCTCTCGCAGTTCATGGATCAGACCAACTCGCTCTCCGAAGTGACGCACAAGCGCCGCCTTTCGGCCCTCGGCCCCGGCGGCCTGACGCGCGAACGCGCGGGCTTTGAAGTGCGCGACGTGCACACCTCGCACTACGGCCGCATCTGCCCCATCGAAACGCCCGAAGGCCCGAACATCGGCCTGATCGTCTCCCTCACCACCTACGCCAAGGTCAACGCGTTCGGCTTCATCGAAACGCCGTACCGCGTGGTCAAGGAAGGCCAGGTGACCGACGAGATCCTCCACCTCGACGCCTCGCGCGAGCAGAACCATGTGATCGCCCAGGCCAACGCCGCCGTGGACGCCACGGGCCGCCTGCTCGACGAGCCGATCACCGTGCGCGCCGCCAACGGCGAAGTCATGGTCGCCACGCGCGACGAAGTGACCCTGATCGACATCTCGCCAAGCCAGATGGTGTCCATTTCCGCCGCGCTCATCCCCTTCCTGGAGCACGACGACGCCAACCGCGCGCTCATGGGTTCCAACATGCAGCGCCAGGCCGTGCCGCTGCTGCGCTCCGAGCGCCCCCTGGTGGGCACCGGCATGGAACTTGACGTGGCGCGCGACTCCGGCGCCTGCCTGCTGGCCGAAGGCGACGGCGTGGTGCGCTACGCCGACGCCGAGCGCGTCATCGTGGCCTACGACGAGCTGTACCTTGAAGAGCGCGGCGGCGTGCGCGCCTACGATCTGCTCAAGTACCACAAATCCAACCAGAACTCCTGCTTCGGGCAAAAGCCCTTCTGCCTGCCCGGCCAACGGGTCAAAAAAGGCGACGTGCTGGCCGACGGCCCCGGCATCGAGTCGGGCGAACTGGCGCTCGGCAAGAACCTGGTGGTGGCCTTCATGCCCTGGTGCGGATTCAACTACGAAGACTCCGTGCTCATTTCCGAACGCGCGGTGAAGGAAGACACCTTCACTTCCGTCCACATCGAAGAATTCGAAGTGGTGGCGCGCGACACCAAGCTGGGCCCCGAAGAAATCACCCGCGACATCCCCAACGTGGGCGAAGACATGCTGCGCAACCTCGACGGCAGCGGCGTCATCCGCATCGGCGCGGCCGTCAAGCCCGACGACATCCTGGTGGGCAAAATCACCCCCAAGGGCGAAACCCAGCTCACCCCGGAAGAAAAGCTGCTGCGCGCCATATTCGGCGACAAGGCCCGCGACGTTAAAAACACCTCGCTCAAGGTTCCGCCCGGAATCGAAGGCACCGTGATCGACGTGAAGCTCTTCAACCGCCGCTCCGGCGAGAAGGACGAGCGCACGCGCCAGATCGAGGAATACGAAATCGCCAAGCTCGACCGCAGGGAAGCCGATCATGTGCGCGCGCTGACCGAGCGCACGCGCGAACGGATGCGCCCCCTGGCCGAAGGCAAGCAGATCACCGCCACCCTGGCCGGCAAAAAGAAGGGCGAAACCCTGCTTGAAGCCGGCGCCGCCCTCACCTGGGACGTGCTGGCCGACCTGCCGCTCAAAAAGCTGGCGGGCATCTTCAAGAGCAAGGACGTCAACGATCAGGTGGCCGCGCTGCTGGACGGCTACGACCGCCAGATCGCCGTGATCAAGGCCCTGTACGACGCCAAGCGCGAAAAGGCCACGGAAGGCGACGACCTGCCCCCCGGCGTGATCAAGATGGCCAAGGTCTACATTGCGGTGAAGCGCAAGCTCTCCGTGGGCGACAAAATGGCCGGCCGCCACGGCAACAAGGGCGTTGTCTCGTGCATTCTGCCCGAAGAGGACATGCCCTTCTTCGCCGACGGCCGCCCCGTGGACGTGGTGCTGAACCCGCTGGGCGTGCCCTCGCGCATGAACATCGGCCAGATCATGGAAACCCACCTCGGCTGGGCCGCCAAGGAACTGGGCCGCCAGCTCGCCGCCCTTGTGGACAGCGGCGCGGCGCTTGACCATGTGCGCAGGGAAGTGAAGGAAATCTTCGCCTCGGCCATGCCCATGGCCGCCAGCGGCCTTTCGGTGGACGAACTGGTGGACGGCATGGACGATGACACGTTCAAGCTGGCCGTCAAGGCGCTCAAAAAGGGCATCGTCACCAAGACGCCGGTGTTCGACGGCGCTTCGGAAGACGAAATCTGGGCCTGGCTCAAACGCGCCGGCCTGCCCGACGACGGCAAGACCGTGCTGTACGACGGCCGCACCGGCGAGGCCTTTGCCAACCGCGTGACCACGGGCGTCATGTACTACCTCAAGCTGCACCACCTCGTGGACGAAAAAATCCACGCCCGCTCCACGGGCCCCTACTCCCTGGTCACCCAGCAGCCGCTGGGCGGCAAGGCCCAGTTCGGCGGCCAGCGCCTCGGGGAAATGGAAGTCTGGGCGCTGGAAGCCTACGGCGCTTCATACCTTTTGCAGGAATTCCTCACGGTCAAGTCCGACGACGTGGCCGGCCGCGTCAAGATGTACGAAAAGATCGTCAAGGGCGACAACTTCCTCGAAGCCGGGCTGCCGGAATCGTTCAACGTGCTCGTCAAGGAACTCATGTCCCTCGGCCTCAACGTCAACCTCCACCAGGAAGAAGGGAAAAAGCGGCCCAAGCGCGGCCCCTTCACCAGCGGAATGGATGAATAAACGCGGTTTGTCCGCGTCCTGTCATGACACTTAACCCTACGCCAGGGGGAGTCATACATGAGTCTTGATGACTTGTTTACGGTACGGAATACGGCGGCGGCCAGCGTGACTAACATCCGCAATCTGAAAGCCATTCAGATCACGATCGCTTCGCCGGAAAATATACGCGAATGGTCGTTCGGCGAAGTCAAAAAGCCCGAAACCATCAACTACCGCACGTTCAAGCCCGAACGCGACGGCCTGTTCTGCGCCAAAATCTTCGGCCCGAACAAGGACTACGAGTGCAACTGCGGCAAATACAAGCGCATGAAGCACCGCGGCATCGTCTGCGAAAAATGCGGCGTGGAGGTCATCGCCTCCAAGGTGCGCCGCGAGCGCATGGGCCACATTGAGCTGGCCGCGCCCGTGGCCCACATCTGGTTTCTGAAGACCCTGCCCTCCAAGATCGGCACCCTGCTCGACATGACCATGGCCGACCTGGAAAAGGTGCTCTACTTCGACTCCTACGTCGTGCTCGATCCGGGCTCCACCAACCTGACCAAGATGCAGGTGATCTCCGAGGATCAGTACCTGCAAATCCTTGATCGCTACGGCGACGAGGCCCTCAAGGTCGATATGGGCGCCGAGGCCGTGCGCGGCCTGCTGGAAGAGCTGGATCTGGAAAAGCTGCGCGTGGAACTGCGCGAGGAAACCCAGACCACCAAAAGCCAGACCAAGAAAAAGAAGCTGACCAAGCGCCTCAAGATCGTCGAGGCCTTTCTGGAGTCCGGCAACCGGCCGGAGTGGATGATCCTTGAGGTCATCCCGGTCATTCCGCCCGATCTGCGCCCCCTGGTGCCGCTGGACGGCGGACGCTTCGCCACGTCCGACCTCAACGACCTGTACCGCCGCGTGATCAACCGCAACAACCGCCTCAAGCGCCTCAAGGAACTGGGCGCGCCCGACATCATCATCCGCAACGAAAAGCGCATGTTGCAGGAAGCGGTGGACGCCCTGTTCGACAACGGCCGCCGCGGCCGCGCCATTACCGGCACAAACGGCCGCCCGCTCAAGTCGCTTTCCGACATGATCAAGGGCAAGCAGGGCCGCTTCCGCCAGAACCTGCTGGGCAAGCGCGTGGACTACTCGGGCCGCTCGGTCATCGTGGTCGGCCCCAAGCTCAAGCTGCACCAGTGCGGCCTGCCCAAAAAAATGGCGCTGGAGCTGTTCAAGCCCTTCATCTATTCCGAGCTGGAAAAGCGCGGCCACGCCTCCACCATTAAAAGCGCCAAAAAAATGGTGGAGCGCGAAGAACTGGTGGTGTGGGACATCCTCTCCGAAGTGGTGCGCGAATACCCCATTCTGCTCAACCGCGCGCCCACGCTGCACCGCCTCGGCATCCAGGCTTTCGAGCCCCTGCTGGTGGAAGGCAAGGCCATCCAGCTGCACCCGCTGGTCTGCACCGCGTACAACGCCGACTTTGACGGCGACCAGATGGCCGTGCACATTCCGCTTTCCGTGGAAGCGCAGATCGAATGCCGCGTGCTGATGATGAGCACCAACAACATCCTCTCGCCCGCCAACGGCAGCCCGGTGATCATCCCCTCGCAGGACATCGTGCTGGGCCTGTACTACATGACGGTTGACCGCTCGTTCCGCAAGGGCGAGGGCATGAGCTTCTGCGGGCCGTGGGAAGTGGAGGCCGCCTACGATTCCGGCTGCATCGACCTGCACGCCCGCATCAAGGTGCGCATGGAAGACGGCGTGGTGGCCGACACCACCACCGGCCGCATCCTGGTGTGGCAGCGCCTGCCGCACATCCTGCCCTTCGCGCAGGTCAACACCATCCTCACCAAGAAGACCATCGGCAAGCTGGTCAGCTACGCCTACCAGGAAGCCGGAATCAAGGCCACGGTCATCCTGTGCGACCGCCTCAAGGACATCGGCTACGAATACGCCACCCAGGCGGGCGTGACCATCGGCGTGAAGGACATGACCATCCCGTCCAAGAAAAAGGGCATCATCGACGCCTCGCAGGCCGAGGTGGACGACATCGAGCGCCAGTACCGCGACGGCATCATCACCCGCACCGAAAAGTACAACAAGGTCGTGGACGTGTGGACCAAGGCCACCAACGACGTCTCCCAGGAAATGACCAAGGAGATTTCGGTGGACGTGGTCAAGGACCCCAAAACCGGCAAAACCGAAACCAACACCAGCTTCAACCCCATTTACATGATGTCCAACTCCGGGGCGCGCGGCAACCAGGATCAGATGCGCCAGCTCTCGGGCATGCGCGGCCTGATGGCCAAGCCCTCCGGCGGCATCATCGAAACGCCTATCACCTCCAGCTTCCGCGAGGGGCTGACGGTGCTCCAGTACTTCAACTCCACGCACGGCGCGCGCAAGGGCCTGGCCGACACCGCCCTCAAGACGGCCAACTCCGGCTACCTCACCCGCCGCCTGGTTGACGTGGTGCAGGACGTCATCGTTTCCATGGACGACTGCGGCACCGTGGACGGCATTGAAATGACCGCCATGCAGGAAGGCAGCGAGGTCAAAATCCCCCTGCGCGACCGCATTGTCGGCCGCGTGCTGCTCTACCCCGTGTACGACCCCGCCACGCGCGAGGAAGTTTTCCCCGAAAACACGCTGGTTTCGGAAGAAGTGGCCGTCAGGCTCGAGGAACTGGGCATCTCCTCCGTCACCATCCGCTCGGCGCTCACCTGCCAGGCCGAGCGCGGCGTCTGCGCCATGTGCTACGGCCGGGATCTGGCGCGCGGGCACATCGTCAACGTGGGCGAAACCGTGGGCACCATCGCGGCCCAGTCCATCGGCGAGCCGGGCACCCAGCTCACCATGCGCACGTTCCACATCGGCGGCACGGCCTCGCGTCAGGTGGCCAAGTCCAGCTTCGAGTCGCAGCACGCCGGCCGCATCCTCTGGAACCGCGTCAAGTGCGTCACCAACCGCGACGGCATCCGCATGGTCATCGGCAAAAGCGGCCAGATCACCCTGGTGGACGATCAGGGCCGCGAACGCGAAAAATACACCCTGCCCAACGGCGCGCGCCTGCTGGTGGGCGAAAACCAGGAAGTGCAGAAAGGCACCATCCTGGCCGAATGGGATCCGTTCAACGAGCCCTTCGTGTCCGAAGTGGACGGCGTGATCCGCTTTTCCGACATCATCGACGGCAAAACCGTGCAGGAAAAGATGGACGAGGCCACCCACCAGTCCACGCGCTCCATCATGGAATACCGCACCACCAACTTCCGGCCCTCCATCTCCATCACGGCGGAGGACGGCACGGTCAAAACCCGCACCACGGCGCAGGGCACGGGCTCCATGCCCGCCGCCTACTCGCTGCCCGTGGGCGCCATCATCATGGTGCGCGACGGCGACACCATCGCCGCCGGCGACATCATCGCCCGTAAATTGCGCGAAACCTCCAAGACCAAGGACATCGTGGGCGGCCTGCCCCGCGTGGCCGAACTCTTTGAAGTGCGCAAGCCCAAAGACATGGCCGTGGTTTCGGAAATCGCGGGCATCGTGGAATACGCGGGCGAATCCAAGGGCAAGCGCAAGCTTGTGGTGCGGCCGGAACTGGGCGACGCCAAGGAATACCTGGTGCCCAAGGGCAAGCACATCACCGCGTCCGACGGCGACTACGTGGAAGCCGGCGACCTGCTGACCGAAGGCCACCCCGAACTGCACGACATCCTGCGCACGCGCGGCGAAAAATACCTCGCCCGCTACCTCGTGGATGAAATTCAGGAAGTGTACCGCTTCCCGGGCGTGGCCATCGACGACAAGCACATCGAAATCATCGTGCGCCAGATGCTCAAAAAGGTCTCCGTG
This sequence comes from Mailhella sp., assembly GCA_031552135.1. Taxonomy (GTDB): domain Bacteria; phylum Desulfobacterota; class Desulfovibrionia; order Desulfovibrionales; family Desulfovibrionaceae; genus Mailhella. Next base: position 17,169 of record JAVBMS010000022.1, on the reverse strand, counting down.
CTCGATCCGGGCGCCACCACCTTCCTCGTGGGCGAGCAGGTGGACAAGGTGGAATTCAAGGAAGAAAACCAGAAAACCATCGCCCAGGGCCTCGAGCCCGCCGTGGCCGAACCGCTGGTGCTGGGCATCACCCAGGCCTCGCTCAGTTCGCTCTCGTGGGTGGCGGCGGCCTCCTTCCAGGAAACCACCAAGGTGCTGACCGAAGCCTCGCTCAAAGGCAAGCAGGATCACCTGCGCGGCCTCAAGGAAAACGTCATCGTCGGCCGCCTGATCCCCGCCGGAACGGGCTACCGCGAATACGTCAACCAGGAGATCGAAGTGCCCGAGCAAAAAGAACGGCCCGACAAGTTCCTGGAAGATCTGGAAGACAGCCCCGTCCTCGTGGACTTTGACTTCGAATAAAACCCGCGCCCGTCACGCGCCAAGGCCCGCCATAACGCCCGTTATGGCGGGCCTTGCTTTGGGCCTCCGCCGGAATCTGGACGAAGTTTCAACCGGCTGCTATATTGGCGGGGTTCCAAGATATGCTTTCCACAGGCACACATAAAAAACATTGTATTAAGGAGACAATCATGGCCTCTGATAAAAAGGTGATCCTGATCTTTTCCGGCTGCGACGCCGCCGCCCTCAGCACGTCTTCCGCGCCCGAAACGGCCAAGCTGTTCCAGAAAGGCGCGTACCTGAAGAACGCCAAGGCCTGCGCGGCCACCGACATCAAAACCCTCGCCGGCGCCGGCTCCTCCAGCGGCGAAACGCTGTGGCAGGCCGCCGAAGCCGCCGGCTACACCGTGGCCGGGCTCGACAAAGAATTCGACATGTGCGTGCTTGAAGCCGGCCCCGCCCAGGCCGACGTCGAAAAAGCCCTGGCCGCCGCCCTGGAAGCGGCCGACCGCTCCACCCTGCTCGCCCTGGTGGCCAAAGACGGCATCGTCTTCTACGGCACCGGCATCGCCAAGGGCGTCGTGATCGAAAAAGACGCCTGCCACTGCTGCGTGGCCCCCACCGTGGCCTATGTGGCCAACTTCCCGGTGCCCGCCCAGTGCGAGGCCCCCATCGCTTACGCCGCGCTCAAGGACATCAACCTCAAACTCAACGAAATCAACAAGCTCAAGGAATCCATCCATAACATGGAAGCCGCCATGGAACGCAAGGCCCGCCAGCCCTGGGACAAACACGACTGCGCGTAAGGGCGTAAAAAAAAAACGGGGCTCCGCCCCGTGCCCCGCCGGGGGTGCGCGCACCCCCGAACCCCCCCCTTTCCCCCGGGCCTTTTGCCCGCAACGACAAACGGCCCCGGGGCGCGCGTTTAGGGCATTTCAACTTTGAATTGCTCGCGGAACTGAGCGTAGCGAGGTTCCGCCGCGAAGCCGGCGTAGCCGCGATTCACTCGCGGCGTTAAACGACGGCGGAGGCGTGAAACTTAAGCACAAGAACATCGTGTCCAGAGCGCGTATCAGCTCAAAGCCAAACCGTTCGCAGAAGAGCGCGCTCCCCCGAACCCCCGCATTTCCCCGCGCCTGTTTGACGGAACGTCAAACAGGCGCGGGGCGCGCGTTTAAACAAACTATTGCAGCAAGTCCGCCAGTGACCCCATCAAGGCCACCAGCGTCCCGCGCTTCTCCTTGGGCACCAGCCGCACCAAATCGCTGATCGGGACAAAAACCCGCTCGTGCTCGGCGACGTTGACTTCAAAAAAATAGTAGTACGGGCAGCCGAACAGATCGTGCAACTGGCTCATCCTGGCCATGGAAGGCATAATCGAGCCGTTTTCGATGCGCGAAATGGTGGTGGTGTGCAGGCCAAGCGCCTCGGCCACCTGAGCCTGGGTCAGACCGGCGATCTTGCGCTGCCTGGCAATGGCGTTGCCAAGGTGCTTCAGACGGATGTCGTCACTCAGCGGCATGTGGGCTTTCCCCGCTTTGCTTCGCGGCGGCGGGCGCAAAAAGGCGCTGCACAATTTCCTGCAAAAAATGCAAAAAAACAGGCCGTTTGTCTTCCGGCAAGCTCTGGTTCAGCGCAAAAATGTCCGCAAAGCATTTTTCAAACTCATCGCCCTCGCTCCACAGCAATTCCGCAAAACCGCACTGGAACATGTCCGCCAGGCGGATCATGGTGTCCACGCCCACGGCGCTGCCGCCGCTCTCAATGCGGTAAAACGTGCTGGCGTCCACGCCCAGCCGCGCGGCCACCTCGGCCCGCGTCAGGCCGGCCAGTTCGCGCTGGCGGGCAATGGCCCGGCCAAACTTGCGCTGGAGTGACTTGACGTCCGACAAATCCGTCATTTTTGCCGCCTTTTTGACGCAGAACTACTTAAAGCCGCCGGTATATATAGGTTAAAATGCAAGAAGAAACAAGCGCCAGCAAGAGGACGGGCGCCCGCCGCGCACCCATTGACATCACCGGCTAAATATGATTTTCTTACATGGACACTACATTTTTTGTGTGTCCTAATCAATAAGGAGCGAAGAAAATCATGTACCCGGAAGTCAAAAACGTTCTGGTTCTCATGCTCGACAGCCTGCAGTACAACTACCTGCACTGTAACGGCAACGAATGGATTAAAACCCCCAACCTGGATCGTTTCGCCCGTGAAGGCATCGTGTTTGACGAAGCCTACGTGGAAGGCGTGCCCACCATCCCCTGCCGCCGCGCCATGCACACCGGCCGCTACACGCTGCCGGACATCGGCTGGAACGCCCTGCGCATGGAAGACACCACCATCGCCGACCTCTGCTGGGGCAGCAACATCGACACCGCCATGTACTTCGACAGCTCGCCGCAGCGCCTGCCCAAGTTCGGCTTTACCCGCGGCTTCGACAAGGTCTACTTCCTGCACGGCCATGAAGGCGACCAGACCTACTACGCCAAGGACGACCTGATCCACCTCGACGTCAGCGAGTACATGGAAGACTCGGTGGCCCAGAACGGCGCCAAGCTCATCGGCCAGGCCGCTATCGACTCCGTGAATATCGAGCTCGGCGGCTTTGCCCGCCACCGCCAGTACTGGAAGACGGACGAAGACCAGAACGTGGCGAAATTGCTGAAAAAGTCGGTGCAGTACCTTGAAGAGCGCGATACCAACAAGCCCTTCTTCCTGTGGATCGACAGCTTTGATCCGCACGAGCCCTGGGACAGCCCCTCCGTGTACGACCCGAACATGGAATGCCCCTACAACCCCGGCTACAAGGGCAAGAACATGTACAACCCGCCCATGGGCCTGGTTGAGGGCCTCTTTACGGAAGAGCAGATGCACCATGTGCGTATGCTCTACGCCGAAAAAGTGACCATGTGCGACAAGTGGTTCGGCTACCTGATGGACAACTGCAAGCGCCTGGGCCTGGAAAAAGACACCCTGTTCATCGTGGTGTCCGACCACGGCGAGCCCATGGGCAACGGCGAGCACGGCCACGGCATCATGCGCAAGTGCCGCCCCTGGCCCTATGAAGAACTGGTGCACGGCGTGTTCATGATGAAGGGCCCCGGCATCAAGGCCAACCAGCGCAGCAGCGCCTTTGTGCAGTCCTGCGACGTGGCCCCCACCGTCTGCGACTGGCTGGGCCTCGGCACGCGTCCGTTCCATCAGGGCAAGAGCCTCCTGCCCCTGGCGCGCGGCGAAGTGAAAAAGGTGCGCGACTTCGCCATCGCCGGCTACCACAAGTATTCCTGGTCGATCATCACCGAAGACTGGTCGTACATCCACTGGACCAAGAACGACCGTAGCGACAGCCACGGCGTCAACGCCGACCTGCTCTTCGATATGTACGGCGCCGGCACCACCGAGTTCGCCAAGGACGTGTTTGCCAAAGACCGCAAGCTCTCCCTGGGCGGCAAAACCCTGGCCGAAGTGGAAGCCGAAAAGCAGACCAACATCAAGATGACCACCGACGGCGAAGACCAGTGGACGTGCACCCCGGCGGCCGCCGCCGAAGTGCCCGCCAAGGACGAGCTGTACGATCGCAAGAAAGACCGCTTCCAGCTGAGCAACGTCATCGACAAGAACCCCGACGTGGCCAAGAAGCTGTGGCAGCAGCTGCGCGCTTTCATGGAAGACCTGCGCGCGTCCTAAAGCAGACTGGCTTGGAGATTTGCGTGGCGTGGACACGATGTTCTGCCGCGTAAGTTTCACGCCTCCGCCGGGGTTTAACGCCGCAAGTGAATTGCGGCTACTCCGGCTTCGCGGCGGAACCTCGCTACGCTCAGTTCCGGGAGCATTTTCAAACTGAAAATGTTCCCACTACCTCCTGAAACCACATGTGGGTAAAAAGCGGCCCGCGGACAAATGTTCGCGGGCCGCTTGCGTTTTGGGCCGCGAAGTCGTCCCCCCAATGAAAGCATCCCCCAATTATTTTGCGCGAGAAACCGTGATTTTTGGCGCACGGCTTGACTTCGGATTTATTATATGATTAACATGCAATAGTATTAATATATTAATGTGTACCACTCAACATAACTGCCGGGAATCATTTCCATCAGCGGAGGCCGCCTCCAAAGGGCATCCCCGGCGCCAAACCGGATTCCGGCCCGCGCGTCCGCGCGCGGATACGCCGCCGTCCGCTGTGTTTTGGCATCACGTCACCCCGGAACCTCTATCCAAGGAGAACTTCCATGTTCGATCTTTCCAATCGCGTCGCCGTTGTCACGGGCGCTTCTTCCGGCCTCGGCGCGCAACTGGCCAAAGCTTTCGCCCGACAGGGCGCCAAGGTGGCGCTGCTGGCCCGGCGCGCGGAAAAACTTAAAGGCATTGAAAGCGAGATCAAGGCGGCCGGAGGCGAGGCCATGTCCGTGCAGTGCGACGTCACCAAGCTGGCGGACGTGCAAAACGCCGTGGCCGCCGTGCTGGCCAGGTTCGGCAAGGTGGACATCCTGCTCAATTCCGCCGGTTCCAGCAAATCCGGCAAGACGGTGGAACTTACCGACGAGGACTGGCAGGCTATTGTTGACCTCAACCTGACCGCGACGTTCCGTTGCAGCCGCGAATTCGGCAAAGAAATGCTGAAAAACGGCCACGGCCGCATCATCAATATCGCCTCCGTCCACGGCAAGACCGGCGTGCCGCTTGGCCCCAACGCCTCCTACGCCGCCACCAAGGGCGCGGTGGTCAACCTCACCCGCACCATGGGAACCGAGTGGGCCAAAACCGGCGTGACCGTCAACGCTATCGGACCGGGCTATTTTCCTTCCGAGCTTACCAGCGGCGCCATCGGCGCGGAGTCTTTCCAAACCTACATCAAAACCTATTGCCCGGCCGGCCGCCTGGGCAAAGACGGCGAACTCGACGCCGCCGCCGTGTTCCTGGCTTCCGATGAAGCCTCGTACGTGACCGGCATAACGGTTTATGTGGACGGCGGCTGGACGGCCATTTAACTCGCGGGGCTCTGCCCTGTTCCATACAAAACGCGCGCGGGCAATCGTCCGCGCGCGTTTTCGCGATTAAATTCCCGGATGACGGGCTCTGGTCATTTCACGATATCCGCCACAAAGGCCAGGGCTTCGGCCTTAAGCCGGCCAAAGTGCTCCTCGCCCTTAAAGCCCTCCATATAGACCTTGCCGATGGGTTCGGTGCCCGAGGGCCGCACGGCGAACCAGCCGTCGGCGCTGACCACCTTGACGCCGCCGATGGGCGCGTTGTTGCCGGGGGCGCGGGTCAGCACGGCGCTGACGGGTGAACCCGCCAGCGTTTTCAGCGCAACGGATTCGGGCGTCAGGCGGGCAATGGCCTCGCGTCCGGCCCCGCCAAGCGGGGAGTCCTGGCGTTCGTACAGGGGCGCGCCCAGGCGGGCGGAAAGCTCGCGGTACAGCTCGGCCGGGTTCTTGCCGGTCCGCGCGGTCATTTCGGCGGCCAGCAGGCAGAGCAGTATGCCGTCCTTGTCGGTGCTCCAGGGCGTGCCGTCCTGGCACAAGAAGGAGGCCCCGGCGCTCTCCTCGCAGCCCAGGCCGCACGTTCCGGCGCGCAGGCCGGGCACAAACCACTTGAAGCCCACGGGCACTTCCAGCAGCGGGCGGCCGAGGTCGGCGGCCACGCGATCGAGCAGCGAGCTGGTCACCACGGTTTTGCCCACGGCCGCGTTCCGCGCCCAGCCGGGGCGGCGGCGGAACAGGTAATCGGCGGCCACGGCCAGGTAGTGGTTGGGATTCATCAGGCCGTCGGGCGTCACGATGCCGTGGCGGTCGGAGTCAGGGTCGCAGGCGAAGGCGAGGTCGAAGTCGGCCCGCATGTCGAGCAGGCGGCTCATGGCCCAGGGCGACGAGCAGTCCATGCGGATTTTGCCGTCGTGATCCAGCGGCACGAAGCGGAACGTGGGGTCGTATTCCGGGTTGGTGACGGTGAGGTTGAGGCCGAAGCGCCCGGCCAGGGGTTCCCAGTAGCCCAGGCTGGCCCCGCCGAGCGGGTTGACGCCCAGCTTGAGCCCGGAAGCGGCCAGCGCCTCCACGTCGATGACCGTGGCAAGTTCGTCCAGGTAGCGTTCGCAATAATCGTAGGCCGTCACCAGGCCGGAGCTTCTGGCCGCGCGCAGGGAAACGCGCCGCGCCAGGCGGTTGCCGCCGGCCAGCAGTTCGGCCGCGCGACGCTCGATGCGCGAGGTGACGTCGGTGTCCGCGGGGCCGCCGTGCGGCGGATTGTATTTGAAGCCGCCGTCCTGCGGGGGATTGTGCGAGGGCGTGATCACAATGCCGTCGGCCAGGCCGCTTTCGCGCCCCTTGTTCCAGTCCAGAATGGCGCGCGACACCGCGGGCGTGGGCGTAAAGCCGCCGCCCGTCTGCACGCGGGCCTGCACGCCGTTGGCGGCCAGCACTTCCAGCGCGGTGCGGAACGCGGGTTCGGAAAGCGCGTGCGTGTCCCGGCCCAGAAAAAGCGGGCCGCTCAGGCCGTCGGCGCGGCGCACGTCGCACACGGCCTGGGTGACGGCCACGACATGCGCCTCGTTGAAGCTGGCGCGCAGCGAGGAACCCCGGTGCCCGGACGTGCCGAAGGCGATGCGCTCGGCCGGGGCTTCGGGATCCGGCGTGGTGGTGTAGTAGGAGGCGACAAGCGCCGGGATGTCCGTCAATTGTTCGGGGCCGGGCAGGCGTCCGGCAAGGGGGGAAGAAGCCATGACCTGTCTCCCGCGTGAAAACGCGCGTTGACGGTGAGGAGCCGGAGATCGAACCTGCGTTATGGTACGGGGAAAGAGGGCGGTATGGCAAACATTTTCCGCCCGGAGAAAGCTTGGGCGTCGCGCGGGGTATGCGCTATATCACGACGCGGTTGCGCCCGTCCTGCTTGGCGCGGTAGAGCTTGGCGTCGGCACGGCCGATGCTCGCGCGCAGCGCGTCCTCCAGCGGGCCGTCTTCCGCGAGTTTCACGCGGGCCAGGCCAAAGCTGGCGGTGACGGTCACGCTGATGTCGTCGGTGCCGAAGCGGGTGGCCGCCACGTCGCGGAGCAGGCGTTCCGCCACGGCTAGGCCCATTTCCCGCGTGGTGGACGGCATGAGGATGACAAATTCTTCGCCGCCGTAGCGGCAGCACACGTCGTCGGCGCGCAGGCCGCTGCGCAGCACGCCGGCTATCGCGCGCAGGACGCTGTCGCCAAAAAGATGGCCGTGGCGGTCATTGATTTCTTTGAAATGATCGAGATCCACCATGACCAGCATGGCCGGGTTGTCGCGCTGCTCGCCGTCCAGCAGGCGGGCGGCCAGCTTGCTGAAACCCCGGCGGTTGTACAGGCCGGTCAGCGGATCGCGCAACGAAAGATCCTTGTAGGTTTCCGACGCGCAGGCCAGTTCGTTGATCGTCCAGGCCAGGTGATCGAAAATTTTGTCGGAGCCGGGCCGGCGATCGCCGGACGTCGCGTCCGTGCGGGGAGCGTCGCCGTCCACGATGCACTGGGTCTGCCAGGCGAGGTTGCACAGCGAGCCCTGGAAAGACTTGAGCGAGTCCACCACAAAGCCGCGCGTGCGCGCCGCGTATTCCAGCTCGCCGTGCGCCAGGGCCGCAACCATGTGGCGCACGTCCCAGAGCAGGGGCAGGATTTCTTCCAGGCCCTTCGCCCGGGCAATTTCCTCAGGCAGGGGCGTCCCTTCGGAAACATTGGGCAGGAGCAGGATGTCGCGGATGTGCCCGATCAGCCGCTCCGTCGCGCGGGCGTCATCACAGGAGGGAAAAACATCGTTCGCCATAGCCGTGTCCATGCGCGCCGCGCGGGTAAAGCCGCCACCGGGGAACCCGCAGGCCGGGGTATCCCGGCCGGCGTCATTCACAGTTTTTGCCCCTGACCGCGTTTTTAGTGAAGCGTATCCCGACATTTGTCAATAGCCACGCACCCGGAAAGACGAAATTACCCACCCTGAAACACAGGGCGGACGACTTTTCCACCTGTGGCGCCCATGGGGAAGCATACACGGCGTTATTCACAAAAGACAGGCTATAATGCGTTATTTTCCATTATATTATCCGTTCAGCCCGCAAAACGGGCTTTTTTCCATGCGTCGCCGGGCAATCGGCGCGGCGCGACAGAACACGTTGCGCTTGCGCGCGCGGTCTTGCGGGCGGCCGAAGAAAAAAAATGCCGCGTTGCAGGCGCGAAGCATCGCCTTTTCAGGCCAAAAGCCGCCGCGCGGCCTCGGCCCGCGTTTTAACCGAGGCGATCCTGCCGCGCAATGCGGCGCGGTAGGCCGCCATATCGTCAATGCGCAGGCGCGCCGCGCCGCTGTCCATGGCCGCTGCGGCCACGGCGGGGGTTTCCCATTCGATGATGCGCGGGTCAAGCGGCTTGGGAATCACATAGTCCGGCCCGAACGTAAAACGCTGCCCGCCGTAGGCCGCGCCCACCTCGTCCGGCACGGGCTCGCGCGCCAGCGCGGCCAAAGCTTTGGCCGCCGCCACCTTCATGGCCTCGTTGATCTCCCGCGCGCGCACGTCCAGCGCGCCCCGAAAAATAAAGGGAAAGCCCGAAACGTTGTTGATCTGGTTGGGGCAATCCGAGCGGCCGGTGCCCATGATCACGTCCGGCCGGGCCGCCCGGGCTTCGGCAAAGCCGATTTCCGGCACGGGGTTGGCGCAGGCGAACACAACGGGATCGCTGGCCATGCCCTTCAGCATTTCGGGCGCCAGCAGGCCCGGCCCCGAAAGCCCCAAAAACAGGTGCGCGCCCTGCAGCGCCGCGCCCAGATCCGCGCCGGCGTCCCTGGCCGGGCGCGCGAACGCGGCCTTGCCCGGGGTCAGGCCCGTGCGGCCCTTGTGGATCAGGCCCTTGCTGTCGAACATCCAGATGCGGCCGGGATCCACGCCCAAGCTGACGTAAAAGCGTGCGCAGGCGATGCCCGCCGCGCCCGCGCCCGCGATCACCACGGTCATGTCGCCGGGCGAGCGGCCCGCGATATGCGCCGCGTTCAAAAGCCCCGCGCCCGAAATTACCGCCGTGCCGTGCTGATCGTCGTGGAATACGGGGATGCTCAGGCTGGCCTTGAGCGCCTCTTCCACGGCAAAGCATTCGGGCGCCTTGATGTCTTCGAGGTTGATGCCGCCAAAGGTCGGCTCCAGCGCCTTCACCACGTCCACCAGCCGGTCGGGGTCCGCGCAGTCCAGTTCCAGGTCGAACACGTCCACGTCGGCGAACAGCTTGAAGAGCATGGCCTTGCCCTCCATCACCGGCTTGCCGGCCAGCGGCCCGATGTTGCCGAGGCCCAGCACCGCCGTGCCGTTGGACACCACGGCCACCAGATTGCTGCGGCAGGTGTATTCCGCCGCGCGCGCGGGGTTGTCGCGGATCTCCAGGCAGGCTTCGGCCACGCCCGGCGAATAGGCCAGCGTGAGATCCTCCTGGGTGGCCGCCGCCTTGGTGGGCAGCACTTCCAGCTTTCCGGGCCGGGGTTCGGCGTGGTAGCGCCGGACGTCTTCCTTGGTGTACATGGATGATTCCTTATGCGGAGTTGGGATGCGGCATGCGCCCGGCCAGACAGCCGCTGGCCAGCGCCCAGTGGATATTATAACCGCCGAGCAGGCCTGTCATGTCCAAAAGCTCGCCGCAAAAAAAGAGGCCGGGCACGCGGCGGCTTTCCAGACCGGGCGTCAGTTCGTCCAGCGCCACGCCCCCGGCGGCGGCCTCGGCCTTGCGCGGGCCTTCCACGCCGGCCGGCATTTCGCGATGGCGGTGCACGGCGTCGGCCAGGCGCAAGCGGTCGGCCTTGCCCAGCTCCGCCGCCTTGCGCCCGGCCAGATCCGGCGGGCAGAGGCGCTCGGCCAGACGCGCGGGCAAGCGGCGCGCCAGCAGGTTTTTGACCAGCAGCCTGCCGTTGGCCGGATCGTGCAAAACGTCGAGCAGCGGGGTTTCGGGCAAAAAGTCGATGCTAAGCGCGTCGCCTTCACGCCAGAAGCACGACGCCACCAGCGCCGCCGGGCCGCTGAGGCCCCGGTGCGTCAGCAAAAGCGGCCGCGCGCCCGCCGGGTCGGCGTATTCGCCGCCGGCGCGTTCGCCGCCAACGGAGCGCACCACAAGCCGGGCGGGCAGGCTGATGCCCTCCAGCCCCAGCAGCGGGCTGCCCTCCGGCAGCAGAAACGGCGTCAGCACGGGGCGGAAGGGCACGACGCGGTGGCCCCAGCGTTCGGCCAGACGCGCGCCGAAGTCCGAGGCCCCGATCTGCGGGCAGGCCGGGGAGCCCGTGGCCAGCACCAGACGGGCGGCTTCCAGGTTTTCTCCGCCCAGGGCGGCGCAAAAGCCTTCACCTTCGCGCGCGGGCGGGAGCACGTCCGCGGCCCGGAGCGCGGAACCGACGGCAAAACGCGCCCCGGCCGCGCGGCAGCGCGCTTCCAGCGCCCCGGCGAACTCGGCCGCCGGACGCAGGCAGAATATCTGGCCGAATTCGCGCTCTTCCCACGGAATGTTGAGATCCGCCAGCAGGGCGAGGGCGTCCCGCGCGCCGAAGGCCCGCAGCGCGGCGCGGCAGGCGTCCGGCTTTTCGCCCACATAGTGGCGCGGATCGAGGATGCGGTTGGTGACGTTGCCCATGCCGCCGCCCGCTATGGCCAGCTTGCGCCCCGGCGTCTGGCGGTCGGCCACGACAACGGAAAGCCCGCGCCGGGCGGCCGTGAGCGCGCACATCAGCCCGGCCGGGCCGGCGCCGATGATCAGGACGTCGGCCCGCGCGAAAGCGGCGGCGCTCTGTTTCACTTGCGGCGCAACGTTTCGGCCATCACGTCCAGCGCCCGGGCCATACGCTGCGGATCGGCCTGCGGGCCCATGTGGCCGAGGCGGAACACCTTGCCCGCCATCGGGCCCAAACTGCCGCCCACAACAAGGCCGCTTTCGGCCAGGGCGTCGCGCCATTCCGGCCACGTCCAGCGCTCGGGCGCCAGCGCGGCGGTGACGGTGGGCGAGTTGACGGCTCCGGGCGCGGGCCAGAGTTCGATGCCCAGACGGGCCAGGCCTTCGCGGCAGACGGCGGCCGTACGCTCGTGCCGGTCGAACACGGCGGGCAGGCCCTCGCGCAGCAGGGCCGAGGCCGAGGCATGCACGGCGGCCACGCCGCGCCAGTGCGGCGTGTACGGAAAACGCGAGGGATCCTCGGCCGCGTTGTGGAAAGGCAGCAGCGCGTCGTAGCCCTGGCGGCGCACGTCGGCCATGCGCGCCCAGGCGGCTTCGCTGACGGCCATGATCGTGACGTCCGGCGGGCAGGCCAGGCATTTTTGCGAGCCGCCCAGCAGGATGTCCACGTTCCAAGCGTCGGCCAGCACGGGCGCGCCGCCCAGGCTGGCCACGGCGTCCACCGTGAAGAGGGGCACGCCCCGGTCTTTTTTGAGCGCGCCCAGCTCGGCCAGCGGATTGAGCGTGCCCGAAGGCGTTTCGCAGTGCACGGCGGTCAGCATGACGGGGTTGAGGCGGCGGATGGCGGCGTCCGCGCGCGCCAGCACGTCGGGCGTGATGGTGGCGTTGTAGGGCGTGGAAACTTTTTCGACAATGCAGCCCAGCGCGGCGGCCATGTCGGCGAAGCCGTCGCCGAACACGCCGGTGCCCACGCAGACCACGGGGTCGCCGGGCTTCAGCGTGCAGGTGAGCGCGCCCCACAGGCCCAGCATGGCCTCGCCGGTGGGCAGGATCACCTCGTTTTGCGTGCCCGCCAGCTTTTGCAGCATGGCGGCGCAATCGCGGTACAGGGCCGCGAAGTCGCCGCCGAAACGGGGCGGGCCGTAGTCGCGGGCCAGCGCGTCCGCAACGTCGGGATGCAGGGAAACAGGGCCGGGATAAAACGGCAGATCAGCGTAAGGCGTCAACATGAACACAACCTCCCGGCTCCGCGCCGCGCGGCGCGTTTTGCCCCGGCGCGCGGGGCGTGGGGGAGCGCCCGTCAGGTGAGCCGGTGAACCTTACGAGCGCAAGAAGCCGGGAAGCCGGAGCGCGGCGTCCCGAAACAGGGCGGGCAGGCGTCAGGCGTGCTGCCCGTTGGTGCCCAGGGCGTCCGCCAGCGTCTTGCCCGCGCGCAGCAGCAGGGCTTCGTCAAAGGGCCGCCCCATAAGCTGCATGCCCACGGGCAGGCCGTTGCTGAAGCCCACGGGCAGCGCCAGTCCGGGCAGGCCGGCCAGGTTGAGGCCCAGCGTGAAAATGTCCATCTGGTACAGTTGAAGCGGATCCGTCACGCTGCCGCGCTTCCAGGCCACCAGGGGCGACACCGGGGCCAGAATGGCGTCGCACGAGGCGAGGGCCGCGTCGTAATCCTGCCGGATCAGGCGGCGGATCTGGGCGGCCTTGCGGTAATAGGCGTCGTAATACCCGGCGGAAAGCACATACGTTCCCAACAGGATGCGGCGCTGCACCTCCAGCCCGAAGGCCTCGGTGCGCGTGCGCGTGTACAGGGCGTCGAGATCTTTGGGATCTTCGGCGCGGTAGCCGTAGCGCACGCCGTCGAAGCGCGCGAGGTTGGAAGACGCCTCGGCCGTGGTCAGGATGTAATAGGCGGCGATGGCGTACTCGGTGTGGGGCAGCTCCACCTCCACGCATTCCGCGCCGAGCTCGCGCGCCACGGCCACGGCCGCGCGGCAGGCGGCGGCCACGCCGGGCTCCACGGCGGCGTTGTCCAAAAATCCTTTGGGCAGGCCAAGGCGCAGGTCGCGCAGATCCTTTTGCCCCAAGCCGGCAAGGTAGTCGGGCACGGGCCGGGCCAGGCAGGTCTGGTCGCGCTCGTCGTGCCCGGCGATCACGCCCAGCATCAGGGCCGCGTCTTCCACCGAACGGCTGAGCACGCCGATCTGGTCGAACGACGACGCGTAGGCCAGCAGGCCGAAGCGCGACACGCGGCCGTACGTCGGCTTGATGCCCACGCAGCCGCACAGCGAGGCCGGCTGGCGGATGGAGCCGCCGGTGTCGGAACCGAGCGAGGCGAAGCACTGGCCAGAGGCCACGCTGGCGGCGGAACCGCCGCTGGAGCCGCCGGGCACGAGGTCGGGGTTCCAGGGGTTGCCGGTGGCCTGAAAGGCCGAATGCTCGGTGGTGGAACCCATGGCGAACTCGTCCATATTGTTCTTGCCGAGGATGACGGCCCCCGCCTCCTTGAGCCGGGTCACGGCAAAGGCGTCGTAAGGCGAAACAAAATGTTCAAGCATGCGCGAGGCCGCCGTGGTGGGCATGCCCGTGGCAGCCAGGGCGTCCTTGAGCGTGACGGGAATGCCCGCAAGCGGCAAATCGCCGCGCGGCGCGCCGCTTTTATCCAGGGCGCGGGCTTCGGCCAGCGCTTCGTCGCGGCGTACGGACAAGAGGGCGTGCAATCTCGGCTCGGTGGCGTCGATGCGCTCCAGGCAGGCCGAGGTCAGTTGCTCGGACGTCACGGAGCCGTCGCGCAGGCGGGCGCGGGCCTCGGTCAGCGTCCACAGCGCCGGGGAGTTGGAAGCGTTCATTTGCCCTCCACGATGCGCGGCACAATAAAGAACGCGCCGTCGGTCTCCGGCGCGCCCGCCAGCACGGCTTCGCGCGGGAGGCGGCGGCAGGCCGCATCCTCGCGCCCGGCGCAAAGCGCGGGATCATCCGGGTTTTCCATGCCCAGCGGGGAATACAGGGGCTCGACGCCCGTGGTGTCCACCTCGGCCAGCTTGGCCATGTAGGCGATGATGTCGGAGCACTGGGCGGCCAGCGCGGCCTGGGCGGAAGCCTCGGGCTCCAGCCGGGCCAGGCGGCAAAGGTGGCTAAATTCGGCGGCGCTAAGCATGGCGTGTCTCGCGGTTACAGCGTGGGGTTTACAGGGCCGGGGCCGGGGCGACCGGCACGGCCGGGGGCGGCGCGGCGGCGGCCGGGCGGCCCGCCGGAGCGTTGGGCGAAAGTATCTGCTGCGCGGGCGGAACCTGCGAGGCCTGCGAGGCCTGCGGCGCGCCGACCACGCTGTTGACCAGCTTGTCCAGCTCGTCGGTCAGCCCGGCGGGATTGGCGGGCGCGTTGGCCGCGTCCGAAGCGTCAACATTGGGCAGCGCCCCGCCCGAGGAGCGGTAGCGGGCGAAGGCCGCGTGATCAAGCGGCACCGAGCCCGCACGCGACGGCTGGAACAAATACAGGCGGCGGTGGGCCTTGCCCTGGCTGTCCCAGGCCATGGGCGCTCCGGCCCAGTCCAGGCGCAGGGCGGCCAGTTTGGCGTTCATCTGCTGGGCGGACGGCGCGGAGGCCAGGCCCAGGGCGGCGGCCATGCGCACAAAATCGTAGCCGAGCGCGGCCCAGTCGCCGGCGGGCTGCGGGCGGCCGGCCATACCCTCGATCAGCGCCGCCGCGCCGGGGGCCTGCGGGTTCCACGCGCCGGGGAAGACCGTCAGCCCGAACGTGACGGGGTTGAAACCCCGCGTCGAGGCCAGGCCCTGCTCCCACAGCGCCGTGCCGAGCATGATTTTCTGGTGCCCGCCGTGGTAGTGCAGCGTGGACACCAGCATGTCCATGTTTTTCCAGCTGTCGGGCAGGAAAATGGCCCCGAACGGCGCGCGCGCCTCCGGCACCTTGCCGCGTTCCGGCGTGGTGGCTTGCAGAAATTTGCCCGAAATGTCCGTCCAGGCGGGGATGTCCTTGACGGGGTAAGTGGCCGAACTCACCGGCGCGCCGCGCCTTGCGGCCGTCTGGCGGAACAGATCGGCCATGCGGCCGCCGTAGGCGTCGTCCGGCGCGAGCACGCCGAACGCGTTCACGCCCAGCTCGCCCATGGCGAAATCCAGCACGGCGTCGATCTGATCCTGGGGGCTGGTGAAAAAGCGCCACAGCGCCGTGCCTTCCTCCTGCGGATTGGGCAGCGCGGGCAAAAAAGCGAAAAGCGCGCGGCCCGGCAGGGGCGACGAGCGCAAAGAGATCAGGGCGTCGGCCCGCAGGGGCCCGCCCACCACAACGCAGTCCGCGGGCAGCGCGGCCACGCGGGACGTCCAGCCCGGCTGCTCGGTATCCACGATGATCACGTCCACGCGCGAGCCGGTCGCCTCCAGTTGCGAGGCGGCCACGGCGGCTCCGGCCGCCACCTGGTTGCCCACGGCGCCGAACGTGCCCGAAAGCGGCAATAGCAGCGCCACGCGGCAGGAAACGCCGCCGGGCAGGCTGACGCCCGTGGAGCCCGCAACCGGCGCGGCAAGGCCCACCAGCGTGGGGTCGGCGTACAGCGCGGGATCGGCCAGGCGCTCCAGCACGGCCGCGCTGTTGGAAACAAGCTGCTTGGAAGCGGCCTGCCAGAGGATGAGCGACCAGGGGAACGTCTTTTCCTGGTTGCGGGGCACGCTGGCCCCGAGCAGGCGCAGGGTGGCGTCGTCGGTGGTGCGCAAGTCGGCCATCAGCGTGCGCTCCAGCGCGGCGCGCCGGGCGGGGGCGGCCTGGGCGTAGGCGCGGGAGAGCGTCTGCTGCGCGGCCAGCGACTGCGAACTCGGCCGCGTGGCCACAATGGAGGCGGCGCGATCGCGCAGGGCCTGCGGCCGGACAACGTCGTTCCAGGCTATTTCGGCCAGGCGGGCCTGTTCCAGGGGCGTTTTACCTTCGAGCGTGCGCAGCCAGGCCTCGGCGGCGGAGGCGTCGTCGCGCGGGGCGGGCGGCGCCGGCGAGGGCGAAAGCTGGGGCAGGCACGCGCCCAGGCAGCAGCACAGCGCGAGCAGAAGCGGACAAAGCAGGCGGAGCATCGCAACCTCCCGAAAGCAGAAACGCAAAAAAAGTCCGACCCGTCCGCTGAAGGGGCGAACGGGTCGGAGCGATCTTAGGCTACCTTGCCTTGGAGGGCAAGAGCTACTTCACTTCGGTGAAATCGGCGTCCATGACGTCGTCGTCCGGGCGGGCCGACTGGCCGAAACCGCCCGCCGGGCCGCCGGCGTGCGCGCCGTCGCCCTGGGGCTGCTGGGCCTGCTGGTAGAGTTGCTCGGCCAGCTTGTGCGAGGCCTTGGCCAGGTCGTCGGTGCCCTGCTTGATGGCGTCGGCGTCGCTGCCTTCCATCAGTTTCTTGAGGCTTTCCATCTTGGTCTGGATGTCGGCCTTCAGGCCCGCGTCCAGCTTGTCGCCAAGGTCGGCCAGCGATTTTTCCGTGCCGTAGATCAGGTTGTCGGCATGGTTGCGGGCTTCGATCAGCTCCTGCTTCTTCTTGTCTTCCGCGGCGTGGGATTCGGCTTCGCGCACCAGGTTCTGGATTTCGCTTTCCGAAAGGCCGGACGACGCGGTGATCTGGATGGACTGCAACTTGCCCGTGCCCAGATCCTTGGCCGACACGTTGACGATGCCGTTGGCGTCGATGTCGAACGTCACTTCAATCTGCGGCATGCCGCGCGGGGCGGGGGGAATGCCGGTGAGGTCGAAGCGGGCCAGGGTCATGTTGTCGCCCGCCATGGGGCGCTCGCCCTGGAGCACATGGATGGACACCGAGGGCTGGTTGTCCGAGGCCGTGGTAAACGTCTGGCTTTTGCGCGTGGGGATGGTGGTGTTGCGCTCAATAAGCCGGGTGAACACGCCGCCCATGGTTTCGATGCCGAGGGAGAGCGGGGTCACGTCGAGCAGCAGGATGTCCTGCACTTCGCCGGAGAGCACGCCGCCCTGGATGGCCGCGCCGACCGCGACGACTTCGTCCGGATTGACTCCCTTGTGGGGCTCCTTGCCGTTGAAGAGCGCTTTGACGACTTCCTGCACCTTGGGGATGCGGGTCGAGCCGCCCACCAGCACGACTTCGTCGATCTTCGACGGGTCGAGCTTGGCGTCTTTCATCGCTTGCAGC
>JAVBMS010000051.1:0-15146 GCA_031552135.1 Mailhella sp. | reverse complement strand
GTTCTGTCGCGTAAGTTTCACGCCTCCGACCCGACCCGACGGGCGGCCGCAGGCCGTTCCCGTTGCCCCGCAGGGGCATACGGGAATCGAGAGCAGGGCGGCGCCTTACGCCGCGAGTGAATCGCGGCTACGCCGGCTTCGCGGTGGAACCTCGCTACGCTCAGTTCCGTGAGCATTTCAAAGTTGAAATGCTCTAAAAATCGACGTCGATCCGCCGCACGCCGTCGGCCGGGTCGATTTTCAGGGCCTGCCGGCGGAAGCGGTGCAGCCAGTCCTCGCCCAGCAGGGTGTCGGCCAGCCATTCGGCGCTGTGCAGCACAGGGCGGCGGGCGTCCACGGAAACCAGGGCCTCGCCGGGCGCGGGGCGGTCGCTTTCCAGGTTCAGCAGCGTGCGGGCGATGCCCAGCTTGCACGACGGGCAGCCCACCAGGATGGGCGCGGCGGGCGCGTACTCGACCAGGGCGGAGCGCAGGCGGCCCTTTTTGCGCTCGCGCAGCGCGTTGTAAATGCCGGGCGAGGAATAGGCGCCGGTGCCGGATTCGCCGCAACAGCCGGGGTTGAGCGCGACGGACGCGCCGGTCAGGCGTTCCAGCGCCCGCGCGGCTTTGCCCGCGCCCTTGACCGCCTTGACGCCCGACCATTCCGGGTGGCACGAGCCGTGGTAGATCAGCGGCGCGGCGTTTTGGCTTTCGCGGTGCGGCAAAAGCCCCACAAGCAGTTGAATAAGGTCGGATTGCGGCAGGGGCGCGCCGTCCAGGCCGGCGACGGCGTGGCGCGCCAGGCTGTCGCGGCAGGAGCCGCAGGCCGTGATCACGGAGCCGACGTGGAAACCGGCCTTGGCGGCGCTTTCCAGACATTCGGCCAGGGCGGCGCGGTTGCGTTCCAGGTTTTCGCGGTAGTCGCCGTCCGCGCCGGAGGAGAGCAGCGGGTAGCCGCAGCACAAATGCTTGCGGGGCACGACCACGGCCACGCCCGCGCGCGTCAGCAGCGCCAGCGCGGCCAGGGCGATGCGCCGGTAAAAGAGGCTGCCCCCGCAGCCGGGGAAGTACAGCACGGCCTCCGGCGCGTTGTTTGCGTCCACGCGGCCGCCCACGGGCAGGAAGAGCCCGCCGCGATCCAGGCGCAGCGCTTCGTAGAGGTTGGCCATGCCCAGTTCCGGCCCCTTGCCGGAAAAGAGCGGGCTTTCCATGCGCTCGCGCCAGACGCGGGGCACAAAGCCCACAACGCGGTTCTGCACTTTCTGGCCCAGGGCGGCGGCTTTGGCCACCTTGGGCACGCGCTCCTCGGGGTTGCGCGCCAGCCAGGACAGCACCCGGCTTTTGATCGGGTGGCCGCTCATGCCTTCTTCTTTCAAAAAGGCCAGCATGGCCAGCGCCACTTCCGCCGACTCGATCTTGACCGGACACACCGAGGTGCAGCGGCCGCAGCCGGTGCAATGCTCCACCATGTGGCGCAGCTCTTCCAGCAGGGAGGGGTCGGGCCGGCCCTTGGTCACCTGCGCGTAGTAGATGGCCTCGGTGATCGCGCCGAGCACCATGTTCTTGTTGCGCGGGTGGTACTGGTACGAGCGTTCCGGGTAGACCATGGGGCACACCTGCTTGCATTTGCCGCAACGCGTGCAGATTTGCACGGTGGACAGCAGGTGGATGAAGCGCTCCTTGTCGGCCAGGCCGCTCTGGCGGATATCCTCGATCAGCCGGTTGAACGAAAACGTGAAGGGCCGCACCGGCAACTGGTTCTGCACCAGCTTGCCGGGGTTGAGGATGTCGCGCGGGTCGACGCGCGCCTTGAACTCGCGCAGGGCCGCCATTTTATCTTTGTCGAGAAACGCGATTTTGGTAATGCCGATGCCGTGCTCGCCCGACACCGCGCCGCCCATTTCCTGGGCCATGCCCATGACCTTGGTGGCGGCCTCCTCGGCCTGCTCCAGCATGAGCGGGTCGTTGGAGTTGACGGGAATGTTGACGTGGCAGTTGCCGTCGCCCGCGTGCATGTGGCTGGCCACGATGATGCGGCTGCCGTGCATGTAGTCGGCTATTTTTTCGATTTTGGGAGTCAGGCGCGGGTATTTGCCCGCCAGATCGCGCAGGAAAAGCTCGGCGCGCAGGGCCAGCTCGTCGTCCAGCAGGCTGTCGTCGCCTTCGCCTTTTGCCGCGCGCGAGGCAAAGGAAAATTCGCGGTTGAACTCCTTGTCCTCCATGGGGAAGCCCGCCAGCCGCCCCACTTCCTGCAGGGCGTAGCGGTAGGAGGCCGCGGTCATTTCGGTGTTGAGCTTTTCCAGAAATTCCGAGAACTCGGGGATCCGCTCCATGGGGATCACCACGTCCTCGTTGATTTTAAAGCCCGAGGTGCGTTTGGCGATGGCCGAAAGCTTGTGCCGGTCTTCCCAGAACAGCTCGCCTTCTTTTTCGTCGCGGGCCAGGGTGGCGGCCACAAATTCGCTGTCGCCCGCCAGGGCCGAGATTTCCCCGATGCACTGATCGAGCAGGTATTCGTCGTCGCCGTCCACCTGCACCAGAATGACGGAAATGGGGTCGGTGTCGTGGCGCAGGGATTTGCGCTGGTAGCCGATGGCCTGGACGTACTTGACGTTGAACTCTTCCAGCGCGGACACGCGCACATAGTCGCCCTCGCGGCGGATGCGGTCGCGCAGGGCCACGATTTCGCCAATCAGCTCGGCCGCCGGGCGCATGGAGCGGCCAAAGAACTCCAGCACCAGCACGCGCGAAAACGCGGGCTTTTTGTGCAGGATAAACTCCGCTTCCAGAATGATGCCGTCCACGCCTTCCTTCTGCATACCCGGCAGGCCGCCCAGCACCTTGTTGGTCACGTCCTTGCCGAGGCCGGGCAGGCGGATCTCGTCGCCGCGCAACTCCACCACACTGCGCATGCCGCCGGACATGTCGCGCACCTCAAACACCGCAATTTCGTCGGGCAGGATTTTGTGGCGGGGGTGGTTGACGCGGCGCACGTCGATAAGCTCGCCCGTGGGCGTGGCCATGCGCCAGCCCAGCAGGTTGTCCAGCGTGGTGCCGTATTCAAAGGCGAACGGGCCGCCCGAATTTTCCGCCACGTTGCCGCCGATGGTCGAAGCCGTCTTGGAGGCCGGATCCACGGTCAGCAAAAGCTTGTGCGCGGCCGCACGGTCGATGGCGTCCTGGGTGATCACCCCGGCTTCGCAGGTCATGGTCAGGTGTTCGGCATCCACGCGGGCGGCCGTCAGGCGCGTCAGGCTCACGATGACCGTGCGCTTGCGCGCCGGCACCGCGCCGCCCGTCATGCCCGAGCCGCCGCCGCGCGGGATCAGCGCAAACTTCATTTCGTTGGCCAGGCGCACCAGGGCGCTGACCTGATCGGCCGTGGCCGGTTCCACCACCAGCAGCGGCAGTTCCATGCGCAGGTCGGTGGCGTCGGTGGAACATTCCACCAGCGCGCCGGGCCGCCGGATGATGCAGTCTTCCGGCATCACGCCCTTCAGGCGGCCGATAAGCTCGTCGCGAAACGCCGTTTCGGCGTCGTGCGCGCTCCAGAACATGGTGATGCCTTCGCCGATGCCCGTGGCGTACTGGTGCGCCAGGGCCTGCGATTCGCGCCGGAAACGCTCCTCCACGCTGGCCTTGACCGTGGCCGGGGCGATGAAGGGGTTGTAGGCCACCAGAAAAAGCTCTTCCGCTATTTCCCGCGCCAGCTCGCGCACCGCATCGGGCCAGGCCTCAAACTCGTCCAGGTTGATGCGCAGGATGCGGTTGACGACAAAGTCGGCGGGTATGGAAACATGCGGCCCTTTGTGCGGCATGACGGACTCCTTGAAGGCGAAGGGAGGCAAAAAGCGTGCGCCCCGTAAGCGGCGGAAGGGAGTAGATATAAGGCCGAGTGAAAGAAAAGACAAGGCGCGGGGGAGGGGGAGCGGGCGGGGGAAGGGTGGGGGAACAGAGAGGTAATGCGGAAAACCGCGTCTTGCGCGGCCTGAAAACGCATCGGCGGGCTCCCGGCAAACTTACGCCGGGAGATTTAAATAAGGAAGGCGTCAGCCCGGATGTGCCCGTTGAGGGGAGTCCGCGTAGCTAATAAATCTTGACACCTCCAGATGACGCGCGGCCCCTTCCGGGACACGCGCTCTCGGGGGCGAAGGTAGATGTCCTTCCATACGCGTGCTCGACTTCGTCTGCGCGCGCTATCAGCGCCCCCTCCGGCCTGTCGGCCGGATCATGTGCTCGCTGCGCTCGCACGAGGCGCGGGGGACAGAGTCCCCCGCCATAAAGCGGCCTCAGGAAACCGGGGTGGCCAGCCGCGCTGTGACGTTGTTTTTGACCCAGGCGGGGTCGAGCCATTCCAGCGGGTGCACGGGAATGCCACCCACCAGGAAGCCGAAGTGGACGTGGTCGCCCCCGGCCAGGCCGGTCACGCCGGTTTTGCCCACGATATGCCCGGCGGCCACGGTGTCGCCCACGGCCACGGCTATTTCGCTGAGGTGCGAATACACCGACATCAGGCCAAGGCCGTGGTCGATGACCACCAGGTTGCCGTAAATGCCGAGGCGGTCGGCGAACACCACGCGGCCCTCGCTGGCGGCGGGCACGTCGGCCTGGAGCGTGGAGGCGAGGTCGAGGCCGGTATGGGTCTGCTCGTCGATTTTTTCGCCGTTGTAGAGGTAGGTGCGGAAGTCGCCGAATCCGGCTTTGGGCGCGGAGCGGGGCATGCGCTGGAACGCGGACGTCCAGAGGAAGGCGTCGGTCGAATCCTGGCCGAGTTTGAGCAAAAAGGCGTCGTCGGCCACGCGCTCCTTGTTGTTGACGCAGATATACTGCTCGAGCGTGGTGGATTTTTCGGGGCACAGGGCGGCGAGTTCGTCGGCCTTGAAGGCGAGGAACTTGTCGTCGATAGTCAGCTTGTCGGCCTTGAAGGTGCGGGTCTGGGCGTTGATCAGCAGGCGGCTGGACGTGAGGTTGCCCGCAAGGTCGCGCGCCATGATTTCCGGAGCGAAGGAGCCCGTGTCCATGGTGTACGGAAAGGCGAAAAGGCAGGCGTATGCGCCGCCCGGCTGCTTGCGGCCGGCAAAGGTGTACGGCCCGACCTTGACGCCGGTCTGATCGACGTCTTCGGACACCGTGTAGACGATGAGCGCGCTGCCGCCGCGCTTGACGTTGGGCGGCAGGGTTTTGACGGCGATGCGGGGCGGCTGGCTGTCAAGCCGCATGGGCAGGCTGACGGTGGCGCTGTTGCCCTTGCCGAAGCCCGCGAACGAACCGTCGTAGGCCTTGATTTCCAGTTCAAACTGGCCCTCGGGCAGTTTGGCGTCCTTCAGGCTGAAAACGGCCTCGCGCGTGGTCGCCTTGTCGGGAAAGGTCTGGGAAAAAACCGTCATGGACTGGCCGTTGCGCCTGACGGAAACCGCGACCGAGCGGACGCCCGCGGGGTCTTGCAGTTTGACGGTCAGATCCTGGGCGGGGCCGACGCGGTCACGATCCGGCGTCAGCGCAACGGAGGGGCCGGAAAGATCGTGCAGCAGCATGTACGCGCCCGCGCCGCCGAGGCCCAGCACAACAAGCGCCAGCACCAGGGAAAAACCGGAGGAAAGCTTGCTCATCGTCAGGCCACCTCGCCGTCCAGCAGCGCCATGGCCAGGCGCAGAAAGTCCGCCTCGGTGATGATGCCCACCAGCTTGCGGCCGCGCAGCACCGGCAGGCATCCGCACTTGTGATCATAGAGGAGTTGCGCGGCTTCGCGCAGCGAGGTTTCGGGCGGAACGCAGATCACGTCGCTGCGCATGATTTCGCGGACGTGGATGGCCAGGTCGATTTCCTCCTGCACGGCCTCGTCAATGTCCGCCAGGCGGGATATGGTGCAGGCGAGGAGATCGCGGTTGGTGATCAGGCCCTCGAAATTGCCCTCGTCGTCCGTAACCGGGGTGTGCCGCACCTTGGCCAGGTGCATGAGCGAGCGGGCATCGCTGAGCGTATCGTCGGCCTGCAGCGTAAAAACGGTATCCGTCATCAGTTCGGCAACGGAAATCATGAAAACCTCCCTCGCGGCTCCGGCCGCGCGCTGCGTCCGGCCATACAGCGGCGGGCGCGCCATTATTGTGGACTCAGGCGCAGGGCAAGTCAAGGCAAAGCGCAAAGCCGCCAGGAGAGCGGCATCGCGGCCGATCGGGGGGTTCGCGGGGGAGGCGCGCGGGCGTTTAAAGAGACATATTGACTTAACTATGCGGATCGGTTTGAGATGCCCTATGGCTTCCGATTATCGCATTCCCAGAGAACGCATGGCGCGCGACCAGATCGCGGCGCGCGGCATTACGGACGCGGCCGTGCTGCGGGCCATGGCGGACGTGCCCCGGCACGCCTATGTGCCCAGGGCCCTGGAAGAAACGGCCTACGACGACCGCCCCCTGCCCATTGGCCACGGCCAGACGATTTCCCAGCCCTTTGTGGTGGCGCTGATGTGCCAGCTGCTGGACGCCCGGCCGGGCATGAGCGTGCTGGAGGTGGGCACGGGCTCGGGCTATCAGGCGGCCGTGCTGCACGCCATGGGCCTGACCGTGTTCACGGTGGAGCGGCTGCGCCCGCTGTATCTGGAGGTGCGGGAGCGCTTCGCGCGGCAGGGCCTGCGCTCGATCCGCACGCTGCTGTCCGACGGCACGCTTGGCTGGCCGGAAATGGCCCCCTTCGACCGCATCATCGTGGCGGCGGGCGGGCCGGACATCCCGCGCGAACTGGCGGAGCAACTGGCGGACGGCGGCGTCATGGTCATCCCCGTGGGCTCGCGGCGCGGCAGCCAGCGCCTGATGCGCGTGGAGCGGCACGGAACGAATTTTTCCGCCTCGGCGCGCGGCAATGTGTCGTTTGTGGATCTGATCGGCCGCTCCGGCTGGGCTCCGCCTGAAGGGGCGTAGCCCGGCTTGCCCTCGGCCGGGGCGCGTGTTATGGCTTGACCGTTGATTTTTCTTTCGGAGACGGCGACATGGCGCATCTTTCTCACATTCCGCACGGTTCGCTTTTCGCGCGCTTAAAAGAGCTCAACTGGGCCAACCGCATCACGCTGCTGCGGGTGGGGGCCATTGTGCCCATCTGGATTCTGCTGCAATTTCCCGGCCGCATCACCTGCTGGCTGGCGGCCGTGTTTTTTGTGGCCGCGGCCGTCAGCGATTTTCTGGACGGCTATATCGCCCGGCGCGAAGGGCAGATCACCAATTTCGGCAAATTCCTGGATCCGCTGGCCGACAAGCTGCTCATCTGCTGCGTGCTTATCGAAATGGTGGGCCTGGGCTGGGTTCCCGGCTGGGTGACGGTGCTCATCGTCATGCGCGAGCTGGCCGTGACGGGCCTGCGGGCCGTGGCGGCGGACAACGGCATGGTCATCGCGGCCGATCGCTACGGCAAAATCAAAACCGTGCTGCAAATCGTGGCCCTGGTTCCGCTTTTGATCCACTACCCCGTCTGGGGCCTGCCGGTGCACGGCCTGGGTATTTTTATTCTTTACATAGCCCTTCTTCTAACGCTACTATCCGGAATAAATTATTTCTATCGCTTTTACTGCGACTGGGCTCTGGCGCGGCATCCGGAAGGCGGCGCGGAATAACGCGGCCCGGCAGTGCGATCCGGCGATACGAGGCGGCATGAGCAAAAAGCCCTCTTCTTCCGCTTCCGTGGTCTGGAAGTCCCTCATCCTCCTGCTGGTTCTCCTGCTGAACGCGGCGCTGGTCTACCGCCTCTTCTGGGGCGAGCAAAGCGTTTCCGCCTGGCGGGAGCTTAAGCGCACCCACGCCGAACTTGGCGCCGAGCTTGCCGCGCTCGACAGCCAGCGGGCCGCCCTGAGCCGGGAAATCCGCCTTTTGAGCTCGGACGACGCCTATGTGGAAAAAGTGATCCGGCAGCGCCTCAACTATGTCCGGAAGAGCGAAATCCTGTATCTTTTTGATGAAGCCAAACCGGAGGACTCGCCATGGGCAGGAGACGGAACTGATGGCCGCGCCGAATGATCCCGCGTACGGCATGACGGCCGGAACGCTGCCCGCGACGGGCCTGGCCGCCAAGGCGGAAAAGGCGGACTGGTACCGCGAGGTGCTGGATCTGGAGCCCGGCTCCAGGGTCTTTTTGCCTTACGCCCGCCTCCTGCGCGAGATCGGCCGCGCCGACGAAGCTTCGCGCGTTTTGCAAAACGGCCTTGCGGCCCACCCCGAATTTATCGAAGCCCGCCTTGTGCTGATCGATCTGTTGCACCAAAGCGGCAACGCTGCGGCGGCCGCCGCCGAAGTCGCGCGCCTGGCCTCGCTGTTCCGCGAATACCCCGGCTTTTGGGACGCCTGGAGCGCCGTGGCCGCCACGCCGGATGAAAAGCCGGATCTGGCCGTTTCGCTCGGATTTTTGGGCGCCATGTTCCGTGACAACGGCCTGACCCTGACGGACGTGCTTGCGGCCGGACTGCGCTCCCTGCGCGGCACGCCCGGCGCGCGCCCCGCGGAGCGGGCCGAAGCCCCCGAGTCCTCTGCGAAACCGGCCCCCGCCGCCGATGTTCCGGCTCCCCCGGCCGCTCCCGTTGCGGCCCCCCGCCCGCGCATCACCGTGACGCTTGTTCCTCCGGTTCCGGCCGCGCCGGTTCCGGCCATGCCGGCTCCGGCCGTTGCGGAAGCCCCGGCCGAAACGGCCCCTGAAACGTCCGGCGAAGCGTCCCCCGAAGTGCCTGGCGAAGCGCCTCCGCCGCTGTTTGTGTTTGGCAACGACGCGCCGCAGGCCTCCCCCCGGGCGTTTGCCGCGGGCGAGGAAAAATGCTCGCTCCGCACCCGCTCCATGGCCGACATTCTGGCCGAGCAGGGCGATTTGCGGGGCGCGGCCGACATTTACGCGGAGCTGCTGGCCCAGGCCCCGCCTGAAGAGGCTCCGGCGCTGCGCGGCCGCCTGGACGCGCTGAACGTGCGGCTTGGCGAAGAAATGCCCCATGTGGCGTACGCCTCGTCGTCGTCCCAGCCGCGCGCCGTGGGGGCTCAGCCGCGCGGCGTGGTGGATCTGTTGGAAAAATTGGCCTCCCGTTTGGAAACCAAGGCCCGCCGCTAGGCGTGCCCAGCATGTGAGGAGACAAGCGTGTCCATTCGCGTGTTTTCTGCGGCCGCGTTCGCGGCCGCGGCTTCGTTCACCCTGGTGACCCTGCTTGCCGGTTGCGGCGTGACGGATACCCAGGCGTATAAAAGCTCCCGGCGTTTTTACTATTCGTATGTCAACACGCCGGCCAAGCTTGATCTGTCCGATCCCTCCACGCTTTCCGAGGCGGACAGCCGCCTTGTCACCCGCATTGCGGGGCTGGATCAGCAGTTGACCAACCTGGAGCGGGCCATGGACGGCATGAGCCAGCCGCCCGACTCGGCCACGGCCCAGAGCTTCGCCCAGCGTTTTCCCTGGCTTTCGGGCATGGTGCTGATCGACCCGCAGGGCGCCCCGCTGGCCGGCACCCAAATGATGAAGCAGCTTGACTTCCAGCCTCTGCTGGAGGTTGCGCCCGACGCCAAGGTGCGCGATTTGCGCGCGCATATTCAGGACAATCCCCTGGGGCCGGAAGTGATGCTGGCCCGGCCCTTCCTTACGGGCGAGAATCTCAAGTTCCTCTTTGTCGTGACGTTTGATTTCCGCGCGCTGCTGCGCTACGCCCAGACCAGGGAAGATCTGCTTGTGCGCACGGCGGATCTCGTGCTGTGGGGCGGGGAGAACATCAGCACGCTGGATTCCGTGCCCTGGGCCGAAGTGCTGCACAAACGCTCCTACGGCCGCGAGCGGGACGGCAACCGCGTTGATACCTGGATTGCCCGGTATCTGTGCGACATTCCCATCGTTTTCGCCACGCCCGCGACGGACGCGGAGTAGGCCGCCCGGCCCGCCGCGCCCGGCGGCGGAGGAGACCGCCATGCCTGAAATTACCGTTACCGAACACCTGCTCTCCACCCAGATGCTCTGGTCGCCCCAGGCGTCCGGGCAGTTCACCTCGCTTTTGCACGATCTCATCCTCTCGGCCAAAATCATTTCCCGTCAGGTCAGTCAGGCCGGGCTGGTGGACGTGCTGGGCGGAACCGGCGCCGTCAACGTGCAGGGCGAAAATGTGCAAAAGCTCGACGAGTTCGCCAACAACATCCTGGTGTACCGTATGCGCACCTGCGGGGCGATTTGCGCCCTCGGCTCGGAGGAAATGGACGAGCCGCTGTTTATTGGCGAAGACCAGCCCCACGGCGGCTACATCATCTTTTTTGATCCGCTGGACGGCTCGTCCAATATCGACGTCAACGTCAGCATCGGCACCATTTTTTCCATCTACCGCCGCCGCGAGAACGCCTCGGGCCCCCTGCCAGTCGACCGGCTGCTGCGCGCCGGGGTGGAGCAGGTGGCCGCGGGCTACTTTTTGTACGGGCCGTCCACCATGCTGGTTTTCACCACGGGGCACGGCGTGCACGGCTTTACGCTCGACCCCAGCGTGGGCGAGTTCCTGCTCTCCCATCCCGACATCCAGATGCCTTCGCCCGGCGCCATTTACTCCGTCAACGCCTCCAACTACGACCTCTGGGGCGACGCCGCGCGCGAGGCGGTGGACGCGTTCGCCCGGCCCGCGAGCGGCACGCCGCATTCTCTGCGCTATGTGGGCTCGCTGGTGGCGGATTTCCACCGCACGCTGCTGTACGGCGGCATTTTTCTGTACCCGGCCGACGCCAAAAAGCCCCAGGGCAAGCTGCGCCTGATCTACGAGGCCGCGCCCCTCGCCTTTTTGGCCGAGCAGGCGGGCGGCAAAGCCACCGACGGCGTCAACGCCATCATGGCCAAGAAGCCCGGTTCCCTGCACGAGCGCACGCCGCTGATCATCGGCTCCGCCGACGACGTGGATCGCGTGGCCGACATTTACCGCAGGCACGGCATGGCCTGAGCGGCCGCGCTGTGAAAAGCCGCTAACCGCTATTTAAGGAGAATGCGCGCGGGATGGGGAAACCCGGCCCGCGCGCGCGTCACGATGCTGGTATTGGGTGTGGAGACTTCCTGCGACGAAACCGCGCTCGCCCTGGCGGACGAGAGCGGCATCGTCGCTTCCGTGATGGCGAGCCAGGTGGACGTGCACGCCCTGTTTGGCGGCGTGGTGCCCGAGCTGGCCTCGCGCGAGCACGGGCGGCTGATCGGCCCGCTGTGGGACGAACTGTGGGCCCGCGCGGGCGGCCGCGTTCCCGACTATGTGGCGGTGACGCGCGGCCCCGGCCTTTTGGGCAGCCTGCTGGTGGGGCTGGCCTTTGCCAAGGGCCTGGCCCTGGCCTGGCAGAGGCCGCTGATCGGCGTCAACCACCTGCACGCGCACCTGCTGGCCGCCGGGCTGGAGCACAAGCTGGTGTTCCCCGCGCTGGGCGTGCTGGTTTCGGGCGGGCACACGCACCTGTACCGCATGGAAAGCCCGTGGGACATGGAGGTGCTCGGCCGCACGCTGGACGACGCGGCGGGCGAGGCCTGCGACAAATTCGCGGCCATGGCGGGCCTGCCCTATCCCGGCGGCGCGCTGCTGGACGCGCTGGGCAAACGGGGCCAGGCAAACGCCGTTCTTTTCCCGCGGCCCTACACGAAAAACGAGACGCTGGACTTCAGCTTCAGCGGTTTAAAAACCGCCGGGGCAACATGGCTGCGGGAGCATCCGGACGCGCGCTTCCCGCTGGGCGAGGCCCCGGCGCGCGCGAGGCTGGATGAAGCCCCGCAGGCGCTGTGCGACGCGGCGGCCTCCTACCTCGCGGCCGTGGCGGACACGTTGCGGATCAAGGCGGAACGGGCGCTGAACCTGTTCGACGCGCGGGCCGTGGCGCTGGCCGGCGGCGTGGCCGCCAACAGCGTGGTGCGCGCCGTGTTTCAGGATATGGCCAAAGCCCGTGGGCTGCCGTTGCTGGTGCCTTCGCCCGCGCTCTGCACGGACAACGGGGCCATGGTGGCCCATGCCGGTTTTCTGCTGGCCCGGGCCGGCTGGCGGCACGGGCTGGACGTGGGCGCCGTGCCGCGCGGGCAGCCGATTCCGTCCGACATGCGGCGCGCCGGCCCGGTTGAACCGCTGGAACAGGCCCGCGGGCATGTCTCCCTGCCTTGACACGGGAAGCCCTCAACCCTACAATAAAAAATACGTTTAAGAATTTCTGGGCCGACGCCCCGAAGAATAAGGAGACCGCCATGGCTGCTCAGGTTACCGACGCGACGTTTGAAAGCACCGTTCTTAAATCCGCCCTGCCCGTCCTTGTGGATTTCTGGGCGCCCTGGTGCGGCCCTTGTCGCGGCATCGCGCCTATCATTGAGGAAGTGGCCGCCGAATACGAAGGCAAAGCCCTCGTGCTCAAGATGAATGTGGACGAAAATCCGCAGACGCCCGGCCGTTTCGCCATCCGCGCCATTCCCACGCTGATCGTGTTCAAGAACGGCGAAGCCGTGGATCAGGTGACGGGCGCCGTGGGCAAGTCCAATATCGTTGGCATGCTGCAAAAGGCCATGTCATGAAAGTATTTGACGCCGTCGTGGCGGGTGGAGGGCCGGCCGGTCTTACGGCGGCCCTTTATCTGGTGCGCGCGGGCGTGAGCACGGCGCTGATCGAAAAAGCCGCTCCCGGCGGCCAGGTGCTGAGCACCGCGGAAATCGAAAACTATCCCGGTTTTCCGAACGGCGTTAAAGGCTGGGAACTGGCCGACGCGTTTTCCGCCCATCTCGATCCGTATCCCGTGGCCCGTTTGCGCGGCGACATAGAGCGCTTGGAGCGTTCGGCGGACGGTTACACCCTGGTTCTGGCCGAAGGCGAGGAGCCGGTGGCCGCCAAAACCGTGGTGGTGGCCACGGGCGCGCATCATCGCGCCCTGGGCGCGCCCGGCGAGGAGCGGCTGGTGGGCAAGGGCGTTTCGTACTGCGCGGTGTGCGACGGCAACTTTTACCGCGGCCGCGACGTGGCCGTGGTGGGCGGCGGCAACTCCGCGCTGGAAGAAGCGCTGTATCTGGCCCGCATCGCCCGCAAAGTCTATGTGATCCACCGGCGCGAAGGTTTTCGCGGCGCCAGGCATTATGTGGACAAGATTCAGGCCATGCCCGACAAAATCGAGCTGATCACCAGCCATGTGGTGGACGAGGCGCGGGGCGGCGAGAATCTGGAATCGTTGCTTATCCGCCATGTGGAGAGCGGCGCTGTGCGCGATCTGCCGGTGGAGGGCTTTTTTGTCTATGTGGGCATGGATCCGCAGGCGGGCTTTTTGCCGCCGGATCTGGCCCGCGACGCCAAGGGATTTATCCTGACGGACGTCGAAATGGCGACCAATCTGCCCGGCGTTTTCGCCGCCGGGGACATCCGATCCAAACATTGCCGCCAAGTCAGCAGCGCCGTCGGCGATGGCGCCACCGCGGCAACCGCCGCCTTAGCCTATCTGGAGCAACTTCATGCCTAAGCCGGTACTGCCGCTTGTTCTCGTCTGCTTTCTGCTCTCCGGGTGCGGCCTGATCGACCGTTTTTTTCTGCCTCCGGCGGACGACACGGTGCAGGAACTGTTTGAGTCCGGCGTTGACGCCATGAACGCGAAGCAATACGTGCGCGCCTCCGAGTATTTTTCGCGCGTCAAGGATGATTTTCCCTTCAGCCCCTACGCGGTGGAAGCGGAACTGGCGCTTGGCGACGCCTACTTCCTTGACAATGAATATTACAGCGCGGCGGAAGCGTATCGCGACTTCGAGCTGCTGCACCCGCGCCACGAGGCCATCCCCTATGTGTTGTACCAGCTTGGGCTTTCGCTCCGGCTGGGCTACAAGTCGGTGGATCGCGCCGCCACCGACGTGGTGGAGGCCCTGGAATACTTCAAGCGCCTTGAAGAAAGCTATCCCAACACCGAATACGCGGCCAAGGCCACGGAAGAAATCGTCGCCTGCCGCCGTCTGCTGGCCCAGCGCGAGCTTTTTATCGGCGACGTGTTCTGGGGCATGGGCAACTACGAGGCCGCGACTTCGCGCTACATGTACGTGCTGGAAAACTACGGCGATTTGACCGAGGAAGCCGATTACGCCCGCAAGCAGGGCGCGGCCGCGTACCTGCGCTACCGCGAGGGCGCGTCGGAAAAGAGCCGCGAGGAAATTGTGGGCACCTGGAAGCGCTTTTTCCGCTGGCTGTAAGCAAACGATTCCGGTTTTCCCGGGCGGCGCGAATCATGTTCGCGTCGCCCGTTTTTTATGGGCAAATCGCCAGATCGTCTGCGGCGGCTGGTGTGCTGTGCGCGTACCCTGCCCCTGAGCGGGCGTCATTGTGCGTTAAGAAATGACGACCCCGCGAGGAGCCAACGCCCGTTTAGCAACAGCCCTCGCAGTTCCGGTGTCCAGCGGTGTACGAAGTTCAGGCAGTTAATGGCGTCGCATGCCGAGCCGTCTTCGGCGAGCATGCGGCCGGACGATGGAGCCTTCTCAACGAGAGGGGCCAGCGCCCGTTTAGCAACAGCCTGCGCAGATCCTGTGTCCAGCGGTGTACGAAGCTCAGGCAGTTAATGGCGTCGCATGCCGAGCCGTCTTCGGCGAGCATGCGGCCGGACGATGGAGCCTTCTCAACGAGAGGGGCCGAGGGAAGAGGGGTGTTCCGGGGGGAGGTGGAGGAGGGGGCCGCGGAGGGGAGAAACCGCAGGTTTCGCCCATAACAGGCCCCCTCACTCCCCGCCGGAGGCGCAGGGGAAAAAGCTATTAAAATGCCTGTCGGCGCAGCCGCCCTCAAACCGGGCGTTACGCCCCCCCCCCGCCGGAGGCGCAGGGGAAAAAGCTATTAAAATGCCTGTCAGCGCAGCCGCCCCAAAACCGGGCGTTACGCCCTCCCCGCCGGAGGCGAGGGGATCAAGTTATTAAAAATCCATCGGCGCAGCCGTTCACGCCATCCCTCCCTCCGTCATCTGCCACATCATCAGCATATCCGCCGCGCGGTCGAGCAGCAGCGGCTCTTCGCCCTCGGCAAGCCTGGCGTCAAGCGGCTCCAGCGATGGCCAGGCGAATTCGGCTCCGGCGGCGGGTTCGCTGTACGCCAGCACATCGCCCCGGCGTTCGAGCCGGCGTTCGACGCCCGCGTCCTTGCCGAGCAGCGTGTCCTGATCCGGCCAATAATACCCCGCCCCTTCTTCTTCGTAGGAGGCCGCGTTCAGGTGCAGGCGCGGC